>NZ_JBIYDB010000036.1:0-45479 GCF_044908325.1 Arthrobacter sp. GAS37 | reverse complement strand
CGACAAAATACATCTCTCCCCCGCCGGCACCTACTTTTTTGCTGTTTCGTTACCCTTCAATAATCTTGTGTGGGGTCATTGATTTCGCCCCCCCCCACCACTGTATTTAAGGCAGGAATTTAGACTGCCCTTAACGTGGATTTCTCCAAGAGTTCACGCGGCCCGGCTGACGGCAGCTTCGGCCAACTGCCTGAGCGCGGTAAGCGGGAGCTCAGCCAAGGGGAGGCGTTCCAAGGCCTCGAAAGCCTCGTTGCTGAGTTCCTCGATCATCGATTCCGTGGCTTCGAGCGCACCGCAATCCACGATGATCCGCCGGATCTCGGCAACCTCGGCCTCGCCAAGGTCCTGTCTTCCGAGCATGGTATCGATGTAGCTCGAATCAGCAGCCCCGGCCTGGTTGATAGCGAAGCCCACCAGCACGGTCCGTTTGCCTTCGCGGAGGTCATCCCCCGCGGGCTTTCCTGTCGTCCCGGGGTCCCCGAATACTCCCAGGACGTCGTCGCGGAGCTGGAATGCTTCACCAAGCGGCAACGCGAACGCGGAATAGCCTTGCAGGAGCTCTTCGCTCGCACCGGCCAAGGCGCCCCCAAGGGCCAAGGGGTGTTCCGTTGAGTACTTCGCCGACTTGAAACGGATGATGGATCGGGCACGGTGGACGGCACCCGCGCGGTCCCGCACCGGGCCTGCAACTTCCTCCAATATGTCCAGGTATTGGCCGGCCATGACCTCGGCGCGCATCAGGTTGAAGATCCGCCGCGCAGGCGTGCCGGAAGCAGCCCTGCTACCAATCTCTGTGAACGCCTCCTCGCTGAAGGACAAGCAAAGGTCTCCGGTGAGAATCGCAGCCGCATGCCCGAAGCGTTCGCTGTCGAGGGCCCAGCCTTCGCCCTCATGGAGCTGGCTGAACCGCTTGTGGACGCTTGGACCGCCGCGCCGTGTATCAGAGCGGTCGATGATGTCATCGTGAATCAGGGCTGCAGCCTGGAAGAGTTCCAAAGCGCAGCCGGCAGTGATGATGTCGGGATGTGCGGACTCGCCTCCGGCACCTCGCCACCCCCAGTAGCACATCAAGGCCCGGAGCCGTTTGCCACCTGTCACGAGGCTTGTGATTGAGCCCATGAGCGGAGCGACATCGGGGGAGATGGTGGCCATGGTTTCTTGTTGCACCCCAAGGAAACCGTTAAGTCTGGCGGCGACATCGGCCACAAAACGGCTCTGTTCCGAACCCAGGCTCGCCGTGGTCACTTGATTGACCCGGCGGCCACGTTGGCACCGATGGTGAACGTGGATTTGCCTGCGGTTTCCACTACCGAGATATTCACCGTTTCATTGTCGCCACGGAGGAAATCCTTTGATTTGATACTTCCGACAGTGCTGCCGGGAACTTCCTTAAAGCCCTGCGCCGTGAGCGCAGAGGTATAAAAGGCCACTACTGCGTCCGACGGGGACGCAATGGTGCCGACCAGGGCCACGGACGCCGGGGAGGAGTTCTTGTCGAAACTGCTGGATTCCACAGCCGCCTTGGGCATCAATGGAATCAGTTGCTGCGGGAATCCCGGGACCAGGGCGCCGACCGCGGCCGAAGCTCCCGCGCCCGCCGTTGAAGTGGTGGACGGCCCCGGACTTGCCGAGGCAGTGGCTGCCCCGGACGATGTTGGCGCAGCCCCTTGGGATGCCGTGCTTGCCGGGGACGACCCGCAAGCCGAGACGGTCAACGCGACGCCCGTGGCCAACAAGGCCAGGCTGACGGGTTGAGGCTTTCCAAAGAGCTTCACAGGGATTTCCTCCTGGGGACGACGCCGGATGCTGCCTCCAGTTTAGGGCGCCGGATGCAGCCACCAGTAACCAGTGCCGCGGCATAGGATTTCCTTGTGAGACCACACGCAGAGAACAACGGGCGGGGCCCCGGACAAGAATTCGCCACGGATCCCGCTGCTCTGCGGGAACTGAGGCGCACCAGCATCCTCCACGTGGACATGGATGCCTTCTTTGTCTCGGTGGAATTGCGCACCCGGCCTGAACTCAAGGGAAAACCCGTCATTGTGGGCTTCCCGGTGGATCGCTCGGTTGTCCTCTCCGCCTCGTACGAAGCGCGCGCTCTGGGCGTGAAGTCTGCCATGCCCATGGCTAACGCCATGCGGATGTGCCCCAACGCGGTCATCATCGAGCCCCGCCACAGCCTCTACTACGAGGTGTCCCGGCAGTTGATGGGCATATTCGAATCGATTACGGACCTCGTGGAGCCCTTGAGCGTCGACGAGGCTTTCCTGGATGTCGGTGGCGCGATCAGGAGGCTTGGTCCGCCTCTCCAGATCGGTCATTTGATCCGGCGCCGGGTTGCGTCCGAGCTGGGAATCACTGCGTCCGTGGGAATAGCCGCCAACAAGTTCGTTGCCAAGATTGCTTCTACGCGCTGCAAACCCGACGGATTGCTGCTCATTGAGGAAGGGCAGACCGTAGCTTATTTGCACAGCCTGCCTGTGAACGCCCTGTGGGGAGTCGGGGCCAAGACCGCCGACGTCCTCGCCAGGCTGGGGATCCGTACCGTGGCTGATGTTGCGGCCACGCCGCTTTCTTCCTTGAAAAAGGTCCTTGGAGCTTCGGGTGAGCACGTCCACCGATTGTCGATGGGCTTGGATCCCCGGCCGGTCACGCCTACGCGCCTCGAAAAGAGCATTGGTTCCGAGGAAACGTTCGCTGTTGACACCCCGGATGACGCGCTCCTGCACCGCGAGTTGCTACGGCTCTCCCACCGAACCGCTTCACGGCTGCGGACAGCCGGAATGCTGGCCCGGACGATAGCGCTGAAGCTGCGCTATGCGGATTTTTCGACAATCAGCCGCAGCAAGACAATGCATACGCCGGTGGACAGCGCCCAGTTGATCTATCAGGTGGCGAGCCAGTTGCTGGCGTCCTTGGGGGAGCGCCCCATGAGCGTGCGCCTTGTAGGTGTGCGGGCTGAGCAGCTCGAACCGGCGGAACACACCTCGCTGCAGTTGAGCTTCGATCGCCGGGACGACAACTGGCGGGCGGCTGAACAGGCGCTTGACCGTGTCACCGAGCGATTCGGCAGCAAGACTGTCCTTCCGGCGACGCTTCTGGAGCCGCATGCGGAGCCGGACGGGCCGGGCTCCCCCTAGGCTTCGAAGAGCCCTCGGGTGCCCTCCGGTGTGTCTTTCAGAACAGCGGCCAACAAACTATCCTAGAGATACACAGATTTAGACCGTCTGGATAAATTGCCATGTTGCGTCTGTTCCGTGAGACCGTGTTCACAAGGCCCGGTCTTCGGGAACCCTTTTATGGGTTCGTCCGTTCAAGGGAACAGAGGCAACGGCCGCGGCGTATCCAGACGCTGGCCGACTAAAGGAGGTCGCGATGCCCCTCTCGGAGCACGAACAGAAGCTCCTCGAGCAACTCGAGAAGCAACTGCATGAGGACGATCCAAAGTTTGCCAATTCAATGGGCTCTGACCCCATTCGTTCATGGTCGACCAGGCACATCGTTATTGGCGTTCTAGGCACTATCGCCGGGATTCTCTTGTTGTTGGTAGGTGTGTCCTTGCAGAACATCTTCCTTGGGGTGCTGGGCTTCATCGTGATGGGCGCCGGCGTTTACTTTGCCACCCTGAGAAGGGCAGCCGGCGGGAAGTCGAAGAGTGGCAAGCCGGGCAAGGCAAGGAACTCATTCATGAGCAACCTCGAGGAACGCTGGGACGAGCGCCGCCGCGGCGAGGAGAGCTGAGCGCTCCACAAAGGGGCTTGTCCTCCAGACGGATGCCGAGTCCTCCACATTGCACCACCAGGTTCTGACCTGATTGCGAAAAGACCCGAATATCGGGTCTTTTCGCATTTAACGCCACGTTCGCCACACCTCGCGAGCCTGCAGGCGCGACTGGCGAAGCCGCCGTCGTGCGCCTCCGTGGAGCGCTGCCACAAAGTCTCCTCCACCACCAACCACCCCTGAGATCCTCATGTTTTCAGGCTCCCGCATTCGAAAGTGGGGCAGAAACACGCCGGATTGCGTTGACTGTGGGGGCTTGTGGAGTAAAGTGGAGCGAGTAAGAGGGTAGTGGCGGCGTGGGGCAGGTACGGGCACCTTTACGGATGGGGGCGGTGGGCCAGTGTTTCTTGGCACGCATTCTCCTCGTCTGGACGAAAAGGGCCGGATCATCCTTCCCGCCAAGTTCCGCGAGGAACTTGCTGACGGCTTGGTGCTCACAAGGGGCCAGGAACGTTGCATCTACGTCTTCAGCCAGCGGGAATTCGAACGTATTCACGAGTCCATGCGGGAGGCCCCCATCTCCTCCAAGCAGTCACGTGACTACATCAGGGTTTTCCTGTCCGGAGCCTCTGACGAGGTACCTGACAAGCAGGGGCGCGTGACGATTCCGCCGGCGCTCCGGAGCTACGCAGGTCTTGAGCGGGAATTGGCGGTCATCGGCGCCGGAACCCGTGCAGAGATCTGGGATGCCCAGGCTTGGGATGAGTACCTGGCCGAGAAGGAAGCCGCCTTCTCGGAGACCGACGACGACAACCTTCCCGGGTTCATTTAGAAACCGGGACAGGAAGCAGCAATGCTTCTTGGACGGGATCTCCAGCCGCCCATCACATTGTTTTCCTGGCTCACCTTCCCCGGAGCCAGGCAGACGCTGCGATAGGCGCGGATGGGGATCCGGCTCAAGAAGTGACCCGCCCGACTGACAGACGAACGATTCAGCTCTGAGGAGGCCGCATGGAGCAGCAAGACGCGCCAAAACCAACCTCGGAGCGACATGTACCGGTCCTGAAGGACCGGTGCATCAATTTGTTGGCACCAGGTTTTGAGGCCGCCCGCAGCCGTGGCGAAACGCCCGTCGTCATCGACGCCACGTTGGGAATGGGTGGCCACTCCGAAGCGATGCTGCAGCGGTTCCCCGATCTGCACCTTGTTGGCATAGACCGGGACGAAGAGGCCCTGGCCCTCGCCGGAGAGCGACTGCAACCGTTCGCGGCCCGCACTGACCTAGTACATGCCGTCTATGACGAAATCGAAGACGTGCTCGCGGACCTTGGTGTCCCGGAGGTGCACGGCATCCTCATGGATCTGGGCGTGTCTTCCCTCCAACTGGACGAGCGGGAGCGCGGCTTTGCCTACTCCTACGACGCGCCGCTGGATATGCGGATGGACACCAGCCGCGGCCAGACTGCCGCCGACGTAGTCAACAACTATTCCGAAGAAGACCTCGTGCGGATTATCCGCAAGTGGGGCGAAGAGAAGTTTGCCGGCAGGATCGCGAACCGCATCGTCACGGCGAGGGCCACCAAGCCATTCGCCACCACAGGGGAACTCGTCGAGCAGATCCGCGGCGTTGTTCCTGCGGCGGCTGCAAAGTCCGGCGGGCATCCGGCAAAGCGGACTTTCCAGGCCCTGCGGATTGAAGTCAACGAGGAACTCGACGTCCTGGAGAGGGCAGTGCCTGCCGCTCTCGCAGCCTCGGCAATGGGCGGACGAGTAGTGGTGATGTCGTACCACTCACTCGAAGACAAGATCGTCAAGTCGGTCTTCCAGTCCCGGTCCAAGTCATCGGCCCCGCTCGGCTTCCCTGTGGAGCTGGAAGAACATAAGCCGGAATTCAAGACCCTGACCAAGGGCACGGAAGTGCCTACCCCTGAAGAAATCGCCGAAAACCCGCGTGCGGCATCTGCCCGCCTGCGGGCCGTGGAACGCATCAAAGCGAGGAGAACAGCATGAGCACAGCTGCCGCGAAGATCCTGCCGACCACGGTGGGGAACACCGCGCGTGCCCTGCCTGCCCGGGGACCGGAGCGCGACACGACCCGCAAGGCGCGGACGCCGCTCTCGCTCGTACAGAGTGTTCCCGGACGACGGCGGACTCCGTTCGTCGTCTTTTGCTTCGGCGTGCTGGCGGCCGCCTTGTTGACCGTCCTGGTGCTCAACATCTCCGTTTCCACGGCCCAATACGACCTTGTGAAGCTCAGGAACGACGCTGCGTCCTTGAACAAGCAGAACCAGGATCTGACACAACAGGTCCAGAACTACCAGGCTCCCCAGAATCTTGCCGCCAAGGCCGCAGAATTGGGAATGGTAGCTTCCACCACCACGGGCCAGATCGATCTGGACAACCTGACGGTCACAGGAAAAGCCACGCCGGCAACCAAGGGACAGAATCCCGGTGCCGTCATCGCTGCTCCCGCGGTTGCAGGCCAGTCCAGCGTCGCTCCTTCTGCACCCGCCAAGAATGATGCACTGGACAGCCGTAAGCCCAACGGGGCCGCAGACTCGACGCCGGCCAAACCGCAGGCGCCCCCGGTTCCTGCGGCACCCAAGCCGCCGGTTGTGGATCTTCACGGTGGTTCGGTCCCGGCTCCACAGCAGAAGGTACCAGGGCAGTAGCGTCCAGCCGACCTGATTTCAGGTAACCAGCAAGGCAAGCAGCGAGGAATCGACGTGGTGCAGAAAACCGGCAAATCGAAGAACAAGAGAACGCCGGCGGCGAAGAAGCGCCTGCGCCTCGGCCTCGGAATCATGCTGACGCTGTTGCTGGTGGTCGGGGGCAAGTTGTTCCTCGTCCAAGGGCTGGACGTCGGCGGCCTGGCCGAGGCGGCCTACAACAACAGGCTGACAACCACGATCCTGCCAGCCGAACGCGGCAAGATCCTTGACGCCAACGGCACCGTGCTCGCCAGCAGCGTGATCCGCTACAACATCGTGGTGGACCAAACGGTCAACACCAACACTGATCAGTTTCCCCGTTTCAACTCCCAGACCCAAGCCATCGATACGATCTCCAGGTCCCAGGGGATAGCAGAACTTGCCAGCGCCCTGGGGATGGACGTCGGGCAGGTCACACAGGCCGTGACCGGCGTGAAGAAGTACAACATCGTGGCCAAGGAAGTGAAGCCGGACGTCGAGGACCGGATATCCCAACTGCACATCCCGGGTATCGTCTCGGAGGGCATCAGCAAGCGCGTCTATCCAAACGGCAGCGTCGCCGGTGGGATAGTCGGCTTCCTCAAGGACGGCACCACGGGCCAAGCAGGCCTCGAGCAGACCCAGGACGAGCTGCTGCGCGGCAAAGACGGCAAGCGCGTCTTCGAGATCGGCGCCGACGGTCTCCGTATCCCCGTGGCAACCGACCTGCTGACCCCGGCGGTCAACGGCAAAGACGTCAAGCTGACGCTGAACACGGACATCCAGTACTTTGCGCAGCAGGCCATCCAGACCCAGGTCAACCAGCTCAATGCGGAGTGGGGATCAATCGTCGTCGAGGACATCAAAACCGGGAACCTCATTGCGATGGCGGACACCAATGCACCGGATCCCAACGACCCCGGCAAGGTAGCGGCTGCGGACCGCGGCGTACGGTCCGTGACTGCTGCCTACGAGCCCGGTTCGGTGGAGAAGATGATCACGGCGTCCGCTGCGATCAATGAAGGAAAGTCCAGCCCATTGGACACCGTCACCATTCCACCGGCTTTGACCATCGACGGTCAGACTTTCACCGATGCGTTCGACCATGGAACCGAGCAGAGGACCCTTGCCGGCATCCTTGGCTATTCGATGAACACGGGTACCGTGATGATCGGCAGCCGCCTGAGCAAGCAACAGCGCTACGACTACCTCACGCGCTTCGGTATCGGCCAAGCCCCGGACATTGGTCTTCCCGCCGAAACCTCAGGCATCCTGGCCAAGCCCGATCAATGGGATGACCGCCAGCAGTACACCGTGCTGTTCGGCCAGGGTGTTTCCCAGTCCACGCTGCAGACCGTCCGGGCCTACCAAAGCGTGGCCAACGACGGCGTGATGCTGCAACCGCGGCTGATTGACGGCTATGTCGGAGCTGACGGGGTCGAGGAGAAAGTGCCTGCCAAGGACTCCCGGCAAGTCGTTACCAAGGACACCGCGCAGCAAATGCGGGACATCCTGGAGAGCAACGTGACCATGGGCGAAGTGAAAGATGCCGCCATCGACGGATACCGGGTGGGCGCCAAGACGGGTACGTCCCAGGCGCCCCGCGAAGATGGCCTGCCTGGCTTCGATGGCTACACCGCGTCCATTGTGGGCATGGCGCCCATGGACAATCCGCGCTTCATCGTTGAGGTTGTCCTCCAGCGGCCCAAGGGCAGCATTTACGGCATCACCCAGGGGCCGATTTTCCGCTCGGTCATGGGCCAGGTCCTGCGCACCTACAACGTCCCGCCGTCCACCGGCATTCCGGCGAAGTTCCCCCAATACGCCAAGTAGGGCCAAGTACCGCGAATAGGGCCCAATACGCCAAATAGAGCCAGTACGGCAAGTAGTTCAGTTTCGCCAAGTAAGCTTGTTGGGCATCTGTCCGGCCACATTACGATCCACCCATGCCGATTGCGGGAGCCCCCGGGTTCCCGCGCGGCCAGTTTTACGAGTACCAACGGAGACCACCTTGTCAGAGCAGAATGATGCCGTATCGATCCCTACAGGGAACCCGTCGGCTACGGACAAACCCGGCTTCCGTCCAGCCGTCGTGGCGCCTGTTCCCCTTGAGGCCATCGCAGCTTCCCTCGGAATCGTGCTGCCCCCGGACTCCGGCGGTACGTCGGTGACTGGAGTGTCCCTCAACTCGCGCACCGTCGAGCCGGGAGACTTGTACCTGGCCCTGCCCGGTGCCACACGCCACGGGGCCGACTTTGTCACCCAAGCGGTGGCAGCCGGCGCTGTGGCCGTCTTGACCGATGAAGATGGCGCCCGTCAATTGGCACTCAAGGACCTTGCCGTTCCCGTGCTGATCGTTGGCAATCCCCGTGCCGCCGTCGGCACCCTCGCCGCCCTCATTTATCGAAGCCGGCCCCTCGACGGCGTTTCGCCCACGCTTTTCGGTGTCACCGGTACGAACGGCAAAACCACGACGACGTATTTCATCAACTCCCTCCTCCGCGCCCTGGGCATGAATCCCGGCCTGATCGGGACGATTGAAATTCTTGCGGGGGGCGAAGCCATCTCGAGCCTGCTGACCACGCCGGAGTCGACGGATGTGCATGCCTTGCTCGCCCTCATGCGTGAACGTGGGCTCGAGGCGGCTTCCATGGAGGTCTCCTCCCATGCCCTGTCGTTCCACAGGGTCGACTCGGTGACGTTCGACGTTGCCGGCTTCACCAACCTGACACAGGACCACCTCGATCTCCACGGAAGCATGGACGAGTACTTCCGTACCAAGGCGGAACTATTCACCAGCGCGCGCGCACGGCGGGCTGTAGTGACGGTGGACGACCCCTGGGGGCGCTTGCTGGCCGATGAGGCGGGAATTCCCGTGACCACGCTGTCGGCCACGCCGGGGAGCGACGCTGACTGGACGGTGGAGTCAACCAAGCCACGCGGGCTTGGAACGGACTTCGAATTGCGCCATCGCGATGGAACGGCCCTGCGCGTCCATACCGGATTGCCGGGGGACTTCAACGTCGCCAACGCGGCGCTGGCCACCATTATGGTGCTTGACTCCGGCATCGACCCGTCGGTACTTCAAGCGGCGCTGGACAGCCACGATCCCTTCACCGTTTCCGTACCCGGCCGGATGCAGCTGATCTCGGATGCCCCTGCCTCAGTTGTCGATTTCGCGCACAACCCGGACGCGCTGGCGAGGGCCCTGAAGGCCGTACGCCCGCAATCACCCGGATCCCGCGTGATCGTTGTTTTCGGCGCCACAGGTCAGCGCGACCAGGGCAAGCGGCCGACCATGGGGGCCATCGCCGCCCGGCTCGCCGACGTCGTGATTGTCAGCGACGACGATCCCCATGACGAAGACGCTGCGGCGATCCGTTCGGAAGTCATCGCCGGCGCCCGTGCCGCCCGCGAGTCAGAGGACCTGGACTGCGAGATCGTGGAAGCGTACCCCCGGGACGTCGCCATCCGCCAAGCCGTGGAACTGGCCACTGAGAGGGACACCATCCTGATCGCCGGCCGGGGCCATGAGGTCTGGCAGGAAGTGAAGGGCGTCAACCTTGCCCTCGACGACCGGGTGGAACTGCGGGCGGCCTTGACAGCCAGGGGATTCAAAGTTTCCACGGACGAGCGGATAGAGTCCTAGACCGAGATGATTGCACTTACTGCGGCGGAGATCGCCGATATTACCAATGGCCGATTGGCAGCGGACCCGGGCATAGTCCCGGCGTCCGTCGTTACCGACTCCCGTGAGGCGGCCGCTGGATCGTTGTACGTGGCCAAGCCAGGTGAAAACGCTGACGGCCATGCCTATGTAGGCGCCGCTTTTGAGCGCGGGGCTGTCTTGGCGCTGACCGAGCGCGACGTTTCCGACGACGACGGCCGGCCGTACCCCGCCGTCGTCGTCGATGACGCCGTGATCGCCATGGGTGCCCTTGCTGCAGAGTCCGTGCGCCGCATCCGCGCCGCACGTGCGGCACAGGGGGAGCCCTTCACCGTCATCGGCATCACAGGCTCGGCTGGCAAGACCACCACCAAGGACTTGCTCGCGGGCATTCTTTCCCGGGCCGGCGCCACAGTGGCGCCGCAGGGTTCGTACAACGGTGAAGTCGGCGTGCCGCTCACCGTGTTCGGAGCCGATGCGGGTACCCGTTACCTCGTGATCGAAATGGGCGCCACCGGCATCGGCCACATCAAATACCTCGCCGAGATGGTCCAACCGGACATCGGCGTCGTTCTTTGCGTCGGCACCGCCCATGCCGGCGAGTTCGGTGGCGTGGAGAACATAGCCAAGGCCAAGGGCGAACTGGTCGAGGCGTTGGGGCAGGACGGAACCGCCATCATCAACCTCGACGACGCGCGCGTCGCGGCGATGGTCTCCCGCACGCGGGCCAAAGTGCTCGGAACCACCGCTACCGGCGTTTCCGGCTCCGCAGTCGAAGCCAGGAACGCAGATATCGACGAAGACGGCCACCCGGAATTCGAACTCGTCCTCCCCGACGGCGGGGTCCCCCATCCCGTCCACAGCAAGCTCATCGGTGCGCACCACATCACCAACCTGCTGGCCGCCGCGGCCGCCGCGTTCGCGGCAGGCCTCCCTGCCGCCGGTATCGCCGACTCGCTGAGCGAGCAGTCGCCGGCCAGCCGGTGGCGCATGGAACGCACTGAGCGGGCAGACGGCGTCACCATCATCAACGACGCATACAACGCGAATCCGGAATCCATGCGTGCAGCCTTGCGCACCCTCGCCGACCTCGGCCAGGGACGCCGCACCTGGGCGGTGCTGGGCGCGATGCTGGAACTTGGCGAAGATTCCATCCGCGAACACACCGCAGTGGGGACGCAAGTGGTTCGCTTGAACATTTCCCGGCTCGTCGTGGTTGGCCGCGAAGCCCGTGCGCTGTACATTTCCGCGATCCAGGAAGGCTCCTGGGGCGACGAGTGCAGTTTCGCCGAAACGGCCGACGAGGCCTACGAACTGCTGCAGGCTGAGCTCAAACCAGGCGACTTGGTGCTTTTCAAGTCCTCCAACGGGGTCGGGCTAAGGCATTTGGGGGATCGGATAGCATTACCCCCACAGGCCCGAACGAGTGCGAACACCGCGGATGCAACTGCCGCCAATGAAGGGAACGAGCTGCTGTGATTGCACTGTTGATCGGCGCGGGCGTCGCCCTCCTGGTGGCTTTGGTTGGAACGCCACTCTTCATCCGGTTCCTCGTCACCAAGGGATACGGCCAGTTCATCCGCGACGACGGACCCACCTCCCACCACACCAAGCGTGGTACTCCAACCATGGGCGGGACAGTCGTGGTGGCCGCCGTGCTCATCAGCTATGGGTTGACCCACTTGATCATGTGGATGATGAACCCGCGATCACCGGGCCCGTCAGCTTCGGGCCTGCTCTTGTTGTTCCTCATGGTCGGCATGGGATTCGTTGGCTTCCTCGACGATTTCATCAAGATTTCCAAGCAACGCAGCCTCGGACTCAATGCCAAAGCCAAGCTGATCCTTCAAGCGTTCGTCGGCATTGTCTTCGCAGTGCTCGTCCTGAACTTCCCCGACGCGCAGGGGATCACGCCGGCCTCCACCCATATTTCCCTTGTACGGGACATTCCCTGGCTGAACCTGGCCTTCGGTGGCACCGTCCTCGGGGCCATCCTGTTTGTCATCTGGTCGAACCTGATCGTCACCGCGGCAACCAACGGCGTCAACCTCACGGATGGCCTGGACGGCCTTGCCGCCGGCGCCTCCATCATGGTCTTCGGGGCTTACACCCTCATGGGAATCTGGCAGAACAACCAGGCTTGCGGTTCACCCCGCGAGGCGGGCAGCGGCTGCTATTCAGTCCGTGACCCGCTCGATCTGGCGCTTCTGGCGGCTATTTGCAGCGCCGCGCTGGTGGGCTTCCTCTGGTGGAACACGTCTCCGGCGAAGATCTTCATGGGAGACACCGGCTCGCTGGCCATCGGCGGCGCGGTAGCCGGCTTTGCGATCCTCTCCCGCACCGAACTTCTTTTGGGCATCATCGGCGGGCTCTTCGTCCTCATCACGCTGTCGGTCATCATCCAGGTGGGCTACTTCAAGGTCACCAAGGGTAAGCGGGTCTTCAAGATGGCCCCCCTTCAGCATCATTTCGAACTCAAGGGCTGGGCCGAGATCACGGTGGTTGTCCGATTCTGGATTCTCTGTGGCCTGTTCGTGGCCGCAGGCCTTGGGATTTTCTATGCTGAATGGGTGGTGCTGCTGTGAGCGCAAGTCCTCAAACCAAGCCTTCTGCCAACGACCGGCTCGAGAACCTCGTCAGTTGGGATTCCGACTGGAAGGGCCTGCGCGTCGTCGTGACGGGCATCGGCGTCTCCGGTTTCGCGGCCGCCGATACCTTGATCGAGCTGGGCGCACGGGTGGTGGTTGTTGACGCTGCCACCAGTGCCAAAGCCCTCGCACAGGCGGACACCTTGAAGATCGTCGGCGCAGCCGACGTTCTCCTTGGCCAGGACGCCGTCAAAACACTGCCCCGCGTGGACGGCGAAAAAGCCGAACTCGTCGTGACGTCGCCGGGCTGGCGGCCGGACCAGTCCCTTCTGGCAGCTGCCAAACGGGCCCACGTACCGGTGTGGGGCGACGTCGAACTCGCCTGGCGGGTACGCGAACGCAAGGGCCGCAAGACGGCGGACTGGCTGACGATCACGGGTACCAACGGCAAAACCACCACGGTGGGCATGACCGAAGCCATGCTGCAGGCAGCGGGGCTCAAAGCAATCGCCGTGGGCAATGTAGGCACTCCCATCCTGGACGCACTCCGTGACCCTGTGGAGTACGACGCCTTCGCGGTTGAGCTTTCCAGCTTCCAATTGCACTGGATCGAATCGCTCTCCCCAGTGGCCAGCGTCTGCCTCAACGTCGCCGAGGACCACGTCGACTGGCACGGCTCCTACGAGTCCTACCTCGCGGACAAAGCAAAAATCTTCGAGAACACCCAGAAGGCGTGCATCTACAACGCCGAGCAGATCGAGACCGAACGCATGGTGGAAAACGCCGACGTGGTCGAGGGTTGCCGGGCTATCGGCTTCACCACCTTGACTCCGGCTATCAGCATGCTCGGCGTCGTCGAGGGGCTGCTCGTGGACCGTGCGTTCATCGAAGAACGCAAGAGCTCAGCTGAGGAACTCGCGTCCCTGGCGGATCTGGGCACGGCTGCGCCGCGACACATGGTTGCCAATGCGCTGGCTGCTGCCGCACTGGTGCGCGCCTACGGCGTCGAACCGGCCGCAGTGCATGAGGGGCTCAGGAACTATCTCCCGGGAGACCACCGCATCCAGCCTGTGGCCAAGCTGAACGGCGTGCTCTGGGTCAACGACTCCAAGGCGACCAATCCGCACGCAGCTTCTGCGGCCCTGTCGGCGTTCGATAAGGTCGTCTGGATTGCCGGCGG
This sequence comes from Arthrobacter sp. GAS37, assembly GCF_044908325.1. Lineage (NCBI taxonomy): Bacteria > Bacillati > Actinomycetota > Actinomycetes > Micrococcales > Micrococcaceae > Arthrobacter > Arthrobacter sp. GAS37. Next base: position 31,634 of record NZ_JBIYDB010000036.1, on the reverse strand, counting down.
TTTGTCCAAGGGCGTCAACTATGACGACTTGGTCAAAAGCAACGCGCACAGGCTCAAGGCGGTGGTGCTGATCGGCTCCGATACCGCTGACCTGGAGGCCTCCCTCAAGCGACACGCAGCGGATGTGCCCGTTATCGGGCAGCCCAAGGGCGACACTGAAATGGTGCAGTCCGCCGATTCAGCTGGTACCGCCGCGGAACCGTCTCCGATCTTCGGCGACACCGTGATGGCCCTTGCTGTCGAGTCGGCAGCAAGTATCGCCGAACCCGGCGATACCGTGCTGATGGCCCCGGCGGCTGCCTCCATGGACCAGTTCTCTTCCTACGCTCACCGTGGCGATGCTTTCATCCGGGCAGTGCGCGAGCTTGTGGAAGGCCAGGCACAGACCACCGAGGAGTAGCAATGGTCAGCACGCCCACGCGCAGCGGGCCCGGGCGGACCCGGACCGGCAAGTCAGACCCCGCTGGACGCGCGGCAAGCGTTGCCCGAGCCTCGCTGCCGTCCCGCATTCGTTCGGGGATTTCCGGGTTTTGGTCAACTCTCGAGGGAAGCGGCAAATCGAGCGGCGGGTCAACCTACTACTTGATTCTTGGCGCTTCGCTGGCGCTCACCGCTATCGGGATCATCATGGTCCTGTCGGCGTCCAGCGTCGAAGCGATTGCGGCCGGCGAATCCCCGTACTCCATCGCCACCAAGCAAGGCATGTTCGCAGGCATCGGCATCGTTGCGATGCTGGTGCTTTCACGGGTCAACGTCGTTTGGCTGAAGAGATTCGCGTGGCCATCGATCATTCTTGCCGGCGCCTTGCTGGTGCTGGTCCTGGTCATCGGCAAGCGTGTACTGGGCAACCAGAACTGGATCGAGATCGGTGGCTTCACCTTCCAGCCATCGGAGTACGCCAAGTTCGCCCTGGTGCTCTGGATGGCCACGGTTCTTTCCGTCAAGGCAAAACTTCTCGACAAGTGGACCCACGCGCTGATCCCGATCGTCCCGGTCTCCGGCGCCATCATTACCCTCATTGTCCTGGGGCATGACCTCGGCACCTCGCTGGTAGTCATGCTCATCATGGCTGCGGGCTTGTTTTTCGGCGGCGTCAACCTGAAGCTCTTCGCTGCGGCCGGTAGTGTTGCCGCCGCTGCCGCGCTGATTCTGGCGGTCACGAGCGGAAACCGGATGTGCCGGATCACCTCGTGGATGGGGCAGAGCTGCGCAGGGGCAAGCGACATCGGCTTCCAGAGCGAACAGGGGCTCAGCGCCCTTGCTTCGGGAGGTTGGCTTGGTGTCGGACTTGGCCAGAGCCGGCAGAAATACCAGTGGATTCCCGAAGCCCACAATGACTTCATCTTCGCTGTCATCGGTGAGGAACTCGGGCTTGTGGGGACCATCGTGGTCCTGGTGCTTTTTGCGCTGCTCGCCGTTGCCATCTACCGGGTTGTCAGCCACCAGGAAGACTTGTTCGCACGGGTGCTCGGCGGCTCGATCATGGCATGGATGCTTGGACAGGCCGCGATCAACATGGCCATGGTGGCCGGCCTGCTGCCCGTGATCGGCGTTCCGCTGCCTTTCATTTCCTACGGCGGTTCAGCGTTGGTGATGTCGCTATGCGGCGTGGGCGTAGTGTTGTCTTTGGCCCGCGCCCAAATGGCTCCTGCCGGCCGTTCCAAGCCGCGCTGGCGACTTGCGAAAACTGCACGAAAGCGTACATAGCACTCCATGAATTCCCAGCCCAAGCCCCTCTCCGTGGTCCTCGCCGGCGGCGGGACCGCCGGACACATCAGCCCGTTGCTCGCCATTGCCGATGCCATCAAGTCGCTGCGGCCGGATGCCAGGATCCTTGCCGTCGGCACACCCAACGGCATGGAAACGCGTCTCGTTCCGGCTGCCGGCTACGAGCTGGCCACCATCGACCGGGTTCCCTTTCCCCGGAAGCCTTCCGCTGATCTGCTCAAACTGCCCGGCAGGCTCGCTGCGGCCGTCAAACAAGCCGGGCGCATTCTGGACGACGCGCAGGCCGACGTCCTCCTCGGCGTCGGCGGCTATGTCTGCACTCCCATGTACCTCGCGGCGTGGCGTCGCAGGATCCCCATCGTCATCCACGAGGCCAACACGCGCGCCGGGCTTGCCAACCGGGTGGGTGCGATGTTCACCAAGCATGTGGGGGTGGCCTTCCCCGAGACCCGGCTACGGCACGCCCGCCACGTGGGGATGCCCATGCGCAAGGCCATCGCCGGTTTGGACCGGGCGGCTTGGCGCGCGGATGCCAGGCGGTCGCTCGGCCTGGACGCTGGACAACCCGCACTCATCGTGACGGGCGGTTCTTCCGGAGCCCAGAGCATCAACCGCACCATTGCCGGTGCTGTCGCCGCTCTGGCTGAAGCCGGTATCCAGACACTGCACATCACCGGCCGTGGCAAGGCAGTGACGAACGACGACGGCGCCCCCCTGGCTGCCGACGGCTACCACCAGGTGGAATACGTGGACGGCATGGAAAACGTGTACGCGGCAGCAGACGTTCTCCTTGCCCGGTCCGGCGCGGCAACCGTCAGCGAGGTGGCCGCCGTCGGGCTCCCTGCGGTCTTCGTCCCGCTGCCGATCGGGAACGGCGAGCAGGCAATGAACGCGTCCGCCCTGGTCAAGGCCGGGGCAGCGCTTTTGGTCGACGACCGGGCATTGACCGCGGAATGGCTCAAAGCCGAGTTGATTCCTTTGCTCACGGATCAAGCCCGCCTTGAGGATATGGCCAGCAAGGCAAAGGAACTTGGCATCAGAAATGCTGATCAGCGGATGGCTGATCTCGTCTTGGAAGCGGTAACCGAATGACCCAGCCCCTCGCAGACATCGATTCCCTCGGCCGGGTCCACTTCATCGGCATCGGCGGCGTGGGCATGTCTGCCGTCGCACGCATCATGGTGGCCAGGGGCGTTCCGGTGAGCGGTTCGGATGCCAAGGACCTGCCCGTCATGCAGGACCTCCAGTCCGCCGGGGCACGGATCGCCGTTGGCTACGCCGCGGAAAATCTTCGTGACGCGCAGACCGTCGTCGCGGGCTCGGCCATCAGGGCGGACAATCCGGAGCTGGAAGCGGCCCGGGCGGCCGGCCTTCCGGTGCTCCACCGCTCAGAGGCCCTCGCCGCAACCATGGGCACAGACCGTGTGGTGACCGTGGCCGGCACGCATGGCAAGTCCACCACCACCTCAATGGTTGCCGTGTTGCTCAAGGAAGCGGGACTCGACCCGTCGTTCGCCATCGGCGCCAACGTACCCGCTCTCGGTGTCAACGCGGCGCACGGCACCTCGGACATCTTCGTTGCCGAAGCCGATGAATCCGACGGTTCCTTCCTCAACTACCGGCCGCTCATTGCCGTCGTCACGAACGTCGAGGCCGACCACCTGGACTACTACGGCACGCCTGAGGCTGTCTACGCCTCCTTCGACAGTTTCGCGGCACTGCTGCCCGCCAACGGCGTGCTTTTCGCCTGCGCGGACGACGACGGCGCCCGGGCCCTCGCGGAACGCACCCGCGCCGCGGGCAATACCCGGGTGCTGGGCTACGGGACCGCGGAGGACGCCGATATCCGCCTGCACGATGGGGGACCCGGCGACGTCCGGGTGTCCATCGACGGACAGGGATACCAGCTTGACCTCCAAGTACCCGGACGGCACAACGCCTTGAACGCGGCGGCCGCGTTCGGCGTCGCAGTCGAGCTCGGCGTGGCGCCCGAGGCTGCCGCGGCTGCCCTCGGCCATTTCACCGGCGCATCGCGGCGGTTCGAGTTCAAGGGGCAGGGGAGGGGCGTGCGTGTCTACGACGACTACGCCCACCACCCCACGGAGGTCCGGGCCGCCTTGTCCGCTGCCCGCTCCGTGGCAGGCGGCAACAAGGTGCATGTGCTCTTCCAGCCGCACCTGTTTTCGCGCACCCGCGAATTCGCGGAGCAGTTTGCAGAGGCGCTTGGCGAGGCGGACACCGCCTTCGTCCTGGATATCTACCCTGCCCGCGAGGATCCCATCCCCGGGGTCACGAGTACCTTGATCACGGGGCGCCTCAAAGGCGGCAGGCTCGTGGCCGGCGGCCAGGAAGCGCTGGACGCGGTTCTCTCCGCGGCCGGCGAGGGCGACATCGTGCTGACCGTCGGAGCCGGCGACGTGACCGCCTACGGGCCCCGGATCGTGGAGCTGTTGGGTGGCTGATACCCGGAAGCCCACTTTCAAGCCGCAGGCCGGCACCCGGCCCGGAGTCGTCAGTGCTGAACGCAGCCTCGACGATCCCGTCGGGGACCCTTCAGGGGCCGCCAACGGCAAGGACAGCAATGTGCTGGCCTTTCCGGAGCCCAAGGGACGCAAGCGGCGGAGGACGGTACTCACGGCGTTGGCCATCGTCGTCGCCCTGGTCGCCGGAATTATCGTTGCGGCGATCTACTCGCCGGTGTTCGCTGTGCGCACGGTGACGGTCGACGGCACCAAGCTACTCCAAGCGGGGAGCGTCCAGAAGGCCCTCGAACCGGTGAAGGGAAAACCCCTTCCACAAATCAACGACGCAGAGATCGCCCGGCTGCTCAAGCCCCTCGTCCAGGTGCGTTCCGTCAGTACCGAAGCCCGCCCGCCGTCGGAACTTTTGGTCCACGTCGTGGAGCGGGTGCCCGTGGCGCTGGTCAAGAGCGGTGACAACTATTCACTGGTTGACGTCGACGGCGTCCAGCTTGGATCAACCGCCGATCCCGCATCTGTTGCCTTGCCCCTCATCGATGGGCTAGGAGCCAACCAGAATCTCTTCAGGGCGATCACGGCCGTTCTTGCGACGCTGCCGGCGGATGTCCTGGCGAAGATGGCCAGCGCGTCGGCCTCGTCGCCGGACGCCGTCGAGCTCAAGCTCACGGACGGCAAGATCGTTGTGTGGGGGAATGCGGACGAGAAGGAGCTGAAGGCGCGCGTCCTCGAGGCGTTGCTTAAGGCTCCCGCCAATCCAAAAGTTCCGGTGAATGTCTACGATGTCAGCGCACCAAGGCACCCGTTTACCAAATAGGCCATTCCACGAAGTAACGTCGCCGACGTATGGGGCTATTTTTCGGACTTTCACACGACACGCGGAGGCGGTCATTGAATGTCGGATTCATAGCCCATACCGTCACTTAAGAGTTACTTGACATAACTATAACCTTCAACTAGAGGGTTAAGGTCCAAGGATTCAAGTTGGACTCGATCTGTTTCGCTATAGGACACAAGCAAGGGGCACGAAACGTGGCAGCACCGCAGAATTACTTGGCCGTCATCAAGGTCGTCGGCATCGGCGGCGGTGGCGTGAATGCAGTTAACCGAATGATCGAAGTCGGCCTTCGCGGCGTCGAGTTCATCGCCATCAACACCGATGCCCAGGCTCTCCTCATGAGCGACGCGGACGTCAAGCTTGACGTTGGACGCGAGCTCACACGCGGTCTGGGAGCCGGCGCCAACCCCGACGTCGGACGCCAGGCCGCCGAGGACCACGCCGATGAGATCGAAGAGGTTATCCGCGGAGCCGACATGGTCTTCGTCACCGCAGGCGAAGGCGGCGGCACCGGAACCGGCGGCGCCCCCGTCGTGGCCCGGATCGCACGCTCGCTCGGCGCCCTGACCATCGGCGTCGTCACGCGGCCCTTCACCTTCGAAGGCCGCCGGCGCGCCGGTTCGGCCGAGGCCGGAATCGACGCCCTGCGCGATGAAGTCGATACCCTCATCGTCATTCCCAACGACCGCCTCCTGTCGATCAGCGACCGTAACGTCTCCGTCCTGGACGCTTTCCGTTCCGCTGACCAAGTACTCCTGTCCGGTGTCCAGGGCATCACTGACCTCATTACCACCCCCGGCTTGATCAACCTCGACTTCGCCGACGTCAAGTCGGTCATGCAGGGCGCAGGCTCCGCGCTCATGGGTATCGGTTCGGCGCGCGGCGAGGACCGCGCCGTCAAGGCCGCAGAGCTCGCCATCGCGTCGCCGCTGCTGGAAGCGTCGATCGATGGCGCCCACGGCGTCCTGCTCTCCATCCAGGGCGGTTCGGACCTGGGTCTGTTCGAAATCAACGAAGCTGCAAGGCTCGTGCAGGAAGTGGCCCACCCCGAGGCCAACATCATCTTCGGTGCCGTCATTGACGACGCCTTGGGTGACGAGGCACGCGTCACGGTCATCGCCGCTGGTTTTGACGACGTCAAGGCCACGTCACCGTCGATGAACCAGTCGGTTTCCCAGCAGCCAGGTCAGCACCAGGCCCCTGCGGCTCCGGACCGTCCCGCCGCGCCTTCGGCTGCCCCGGCCTATTCGGCGCCGCAGCACGTTTCCGCCGGCGTCGGCGCTTCCGGCTTGAGCAACTGGGGCCAGCAGCGCCCGTCGGCCTTGCCGGCCGACTCCGGCTTCGACGTCGACCTTCCCGCCGTCGTCGAACCGGACCTTTCGGGAAGCCGCACTGACGACCTCGATGTTCCGGACTTCTTGAAGTAACCGTTCCGTCCAGACCCACCCAGGAGAGTCAGCCAGTAGTGTTTTGGTGGCAAAAAGAAGTGCGGCCCGGAATTTCGGTAGCCTTCTCCGATGACGATGCGGGCAACCTGGCTCTGCACGTGGCGGACAATCCTGACGACGTGATGGCGCGCCGGGCCCGGCTGGAAGCAGCAGTGGGGCTCGGCGAACGGCATTTCCAATACATGAACCAGGTCCACGGAAAAGCCGTCGAATTCATCACCGCGCATGGCGACGGGCCGACGGCCGACGCCATGGTGTCGAGGGGCCAGCCTCTCGCGGTCATGGTGGCCGACTGTGTCCCCGTCGTGCTGTTGGGCGAAGTGCCGGAAGAAATCGATCCGGTCCTTGCCGTGGTCCACGCCGGCCGGCCCGGGGTTGCTGCGGACATCGTTTCAGCCACCGTGGCGGATATGCGAAACCGCGGTGCGGCGAGCATCAGCGCCTGGGTAGGCCCTTCCATCTGCGGAGAATGCTACGAAGTTCCCGAACAGTTGCGGACGGACGTAGCTGCCGCGGTCCCGGAAACCTGGTCCACAACCTCATGGGGTACGCCCGCACTGGATCTGCCCGCCGGTGTGCGCGCCCAGCTGAACGCACTCGACGTCACGGTCGAGTACTCGGGGGAGTGCACGCTGGAGACCGCCCGGCTCTACTCGTACAGGCGCAATCAGCAAACAGGCCGCTTTGCAGGTTTGGTGTGGACGCATGAGTGAGTATTTGCCAACAGCCGAAAGCGCCGCGGGCGATCCACGGACAGCCGAGCTGCGCGAACGGCTCGCCGCGGTCCGCCGGCGGATTTCGGCGGCAACCGTGGCGGCCGGGCGAAGCGAAGAACCGCAACTGATAGTCGTCAGCAAGTTCCATCCGGCAGCGGATGTCGCCCGGCTGGCGGCACTTGGCGTGACGGACGTCGGTGAAAACCGCGACCAGGAAGCGGCCGCGAAGTCTGCCGAGCTCACCGGACTCCCGGTGCGTTGGCACTTCATCGGCCAACTGCAAAGCAACAAGGCCAAGTCCGTAGCGAAGTACGCGTTTTCCGTGCAATCGATCGACCGTCTGCAACTCGCCGAGGCCCTTGCGAAGGCTGTTGCGCGGCAACAGTCCGAGTCCGGCAGGCCGGACCTTGACTGCTACATCCAGGTCAGTCTTGAGGACGACGCCGGCGCCCACCGCGGCGGTGCCGCTCCGTCCGACGTCGAGCGCCTCGCCGAATCCATCGCTACCGCCGCCGGGCTGCGCCTGGCCGGAGTGATGGCCGTCGCGCCGCTCGGCGCACCCCCGGAGGAAGCATTCGAGAAACTCGCCGCCATTTCACGGGATCTGCGGGGACCGCATCCGGACGCCGTGGGGATATCCGCCGGGATGAGCCAGGACCTCGAAGCTGCCGTTCAATTTGGTGCGACACACCTGCGAATTGGCTCGGATATTCTCGGTTCGCGTCCGCGGGTGGGGTAGCGTCAAAGTATTGGAAGCGACGGGCCGGGATTTCAGCGATGTCAAGTCATGGGCGGCCCGCCTACTGCAGACACGATAGGAGTCCAGCATGGCTGGCGCACTGCGCAAGACAATGGTTTATCTTGGGCTCGCCGATGGCGATGAACACTACGAGTCTGAGCAGCACGTGCAGCACACGGACGAGGACCGGTCTGTCGACCACAATCGTGAAGAGCGCCGCGCCCCTGCACCTGTACGTGAAGTAGTTCGTGAAGTCCCCCCTGTCGCCGAAGAGGAATACCGCGCACCCGTGACACCTATCAAGCGTGCGGCATCGAGCCGCGAAGACGCCTCCGGCCTGAGGCAGATCACCACCGTCCATCCCCGCTCCTACAATGACGCCAAGATCATCGGCGAAAGTTTCCGGGACGGCATCCCCGTGATCATGAACGTCACCGACATGGGTGAGGGAGATGCCAAGCGCCTCGTCGATTTTTCCGCCGGGTTGGTCTTCGGACTCCACGGCAGCATTGAGCGCGTCACCAGCAAGGTTTTCCTGTTGTCGCCGTCGTACGTCGAAGTTCTTGGCGACGACAAGAAGGTCAGCGAAGCCCAAGCAACGTTCTTCAACCAGAGCTAGCATAGTCATCACAGAATGCCAGGCAGAGCGATCTGCCTGGCATCTGTGTTGCAATAGAGGGACTGACCGAGAAAAGTGGCGAACTAGGAGATCTGAGCTAACCCGTGGGCATAGTTTTCGGCCTTTTGTACATTGCATTGCTGCTGTTCCTGGTCACCCTCGTCATCAGGCTCGTCTTCGATCTGGTGCAGATGTTTGCGCGCCAGTGGCGCCCCCGTGGCGCTGCCCTGGTGGCCGCGCACGTGGTCTATTCTGTGACTGATCCGCCCTTGAAACGGATCCGCCGGCTGATTCCGCCGCTGCAGCTTGGTGGGGTGTCCCTTGACCTGGCATTTCTGATCGTGTTTATTGTCGTCAGCATCGCGATGGGATTCGTCTACACGCTGGCGTAGCTTTTCCGCAGGCCATTTGCCGTCGATCTGTTTTCTTCGGCCGGTGGACTGCAATCCTCCGCCCCAACACGATGGTGTTGAATTGGGGGAATCAGATGATATTTAGGTACCGTAGTTTTGAACGGCCGGAAGGCCTACTGACTAACTAGACCAACGAGGTGACCAGATGGCTTTGACGCCAGAAGACGTTGTCAACAAGCGCTTTCAGCCGACCAAGTTCCGCGAAGGCTACGACCAGGACGAGGTCGACGACTTTCTCGACGAAATCGTCGTCGAGCTGAGGCGCTTGAACCAAGAGAACGACGAGCTCCGCAAGAAGCTTGGCGAAGGCGGAAACCCGGTCCCTGCCAGCGCGGCATCGGCACCCGTGGTCGAGAAGGTGCCCGCTCCGGTGAAGGCCGACAAGGACGCACAGGCCAAGGCGGAAGCCGAAGCGAAGGCTGCCGAAGCCGAGAAGAAGAAGGAGCCGGCCGTTGCCGCCGCTCCGGCCCCGGCCTCACCTTCGGCTGGCTCTCCTTCCGCCGAGTCCGCCGCCGGCCTGCTGGCGATGGCTCAGCAGATGCACGATAAGCACGTCGCCGACGGTGAGCAGCAGAAGGAAAAGATCATTGCCGAGGCACAGATCGAAGCCTCCAGCCTCGTCAACGACGCGCAGGACAAGTCCCGCAAGATCCTCGGTGCCCTCGAGCAGCAGCGCAGCGTTCTCGAACGCAAGGTGGAGCAGCTCCGCGGCTTCGAGCGCGACTACCGCTCCCGCCTGAAGGCCTACATCGAAGGCCAGCTGCGTGACTTGGATGCCCGCGGCTCAGTTGCGGCTCCTGAGGTCGGCGAAGCCGCCGCAGAGGTCTAGCAAGTATTCTGAAAGCCGGTGGCTGGGGATTCCTCGGCCACCGGCTTTCGCCTGTTAAGGCGCCAGAAGCCACGCTTACCGAATGAAAGTACTATGAGCGACGAACAAACTGACGGCACCACGGAGCCGGTCCGCATCAAAGCCCACACGTGGCGTCCCGCATTGCTTTGGGTCTTTGCAGGCTTTGCCGTGTTCGCGTACGCCTTCGACCAACTGACCAAACTCTGGGTCACCAGCACCATGGTCGAAGGCGAGCGGATCCCCGTCCTTCCTCCGCTCCTGCACTGGTACTACATCCGAAACTCGGGCGCTGCGTTCTCCATCGGGGAAAACGTCACATGGGTCTTCACGATCGTCATGGCGGCCGTTTCAGTGGTGATCCTGTTCCAGGTGCGTCGACTGGGGTCAGTCTGGTGGTCGCTGGCACTCGGCCTGCTGCTGGGCGGCGCACTCGGAAACCTCACGGACCGCCTTTTCCGCGAGCCTTCCTTTGCCATGGGCCACGTGGTGGACTTCATCCAGTTGCCCAACTTCGCTATTTTCAACATCGCCGACTCGGCGGTAGTTTCCAGCGTCGTGATCATCTGCCTGCTGACCTTGCGGGGGATCGGCCTCGACGGCTCCCGCCATCACTCGGCCGGTTCCGCACCGGCCAAGGCCGGCGCGCCGGATGATGAGGATCCGGGCGATGTCTGAGCAATTCGTGGTGCCCGAAGAGCTGGGCGGGGCCAGGGCTGACGCGGGCTTGGCGAAACTGATGGACATCTCCCGCTCCGCGGCCGCCTTGCTGATCGCCGAGGGCAATGTCACGGTCGCTGCAAACACGGTGGGCAAATCGGCGAAACTCGTTGCCGGCTCCGTGCTGGAAGTCACCGTTCCCGAACGCCGGGATCCCTTGGAAGTCGTGGAGGAAGTCGTGGAAGGCCTGAATATCCTGTTGGACGATGACGACTTTGTCGTCATCGACAAGCCTGTCGGCGTGGCGGCACACCCGTCACCGGGTTGGGTCGGCCCTACCGTGGTGGGTGGCCTCGCCGGTGCGGGATACCGGATCTCAACGTCCGGCGCGCCTGAACGTGCCGGCATCGTCCACCGCCTCGACGTCGGAACGTCGGGCGTCATGGTCGTGGCCAAGAGCGAACAGGCTTACACGGTGCTCAAGCGGGCCTTCAAGGAACGCACGGTGGACAAGGTGTACCACGCGGTGGTCCAGGGCTTGCCGGATCCACTGGAGGGCACCATAGACGCGCCCATCGGGCGCCACCCGGGGCATGATTGGCGTTTCGCGGTGATCGAGGATGGCCGTCCCTCGGTGACGCACTACGAAGTCCTCGAGGCCTATGGCAAGGCGACCCTCGTGGAAATTCACCTCGAGACAGGCAGGACACACCAGATCCGGGTTCATTTCTCGGCCCTCAGGCACCCCTGCGCGGGCGATCTGACCTATGGGGCGGACCCGCGTTTGGCTGCCAACCTGGGACTCACCCGGCAGTGGCTGCACGCGCGGCGGCTTGGCTTCAACCACCCCCGGACCGGCGAATGGGTGGAAGTCACCAGCCAGTATCCGGCGGACCTGCAGTACGCGCTGGAGCTCCTTGAGAGCGGCAACGCGTAGCCGGATTTACGCTTCAGGTGCGCCACTCCAACAGCGGCCCCTGCCGGTAGACTGTCGTGGTGACTTCCAGCAATGACTCGTTCGTCCATCTGCACACCCACACCGAATACTCCATGCTGGATGGTGCGGCGCGTCTTACTGAGCTGTTCGATGAGACCGAGCGGCTGGGCATGCCTGCGCTGGCCACCACGGACCACGGATACCTGTTCGGTGCCTTCGATTTCTGGAAGAAGGCCACGGACAAAGGCATCAAGCCGATCATCGGCGTCGAAGCCTATGTCACGCCGGGCACGGCGCGCGGCGACAAGGAGCGCGTCCGCTGGGGCGACGAGGGCCAGCGCAAGGATGACGTTTCCGGTGGCGGTTCCTACACCCACATGACGTTGTTGAGCTACAACAACGTGGGCATGCGCAATCTGTTCCGGGCATCCTCGATTGCTTCCCTCGACTCGGTGTTCGGCAAATGGCCCCGCTTGGACCGGGAGTTGCTGAACACCTATTCCGAAGGCCTGATCGCCACCACGGGCTGCCCATCCGGAGAAGTCCAGACCCGTCTTCGGCTGGGGCAGTACCGGGAAGCCCTGGCTGCGGCGTCCGAGTTCCGCGACATCTTCGGCGCGGAAAACTACTTCTGCGAACTCATGGACCATGGCCTGGACATCGAGCGGCGGGTCACTGGCGATCTGCTGCGGTTGGCCAAGGAGCTGAAGCTTCCGCTCGTGGCCACCAATGACCTTCACTACACCCATGAGCATGACGCGAAGGCCCACGAGGCCCTGTTGGCGATCCAGTCAGGCTCCACGCTGCTTGAGCCCACCTATGACAACGGCGGCTCCCGATTCGCGTTCTCCGGCAGCGGCTACTACTTGAAGTCGCCGCAGGAGATGCGCGAGCTGTTCCGCGACCATCCCGAAGCCTGCGACAACACGTTGCTGATCGCAGAGCGCTGCGAAGTGTCCTTCAACACCGGTGCGAACTACATGCCGCGGTTCCCTTGCCCTCCCGGCGAGGACGAGACGTCCTGGCTCGTCAAGGAAGTAGCCACGGGACTCGATTACCGTTACCCGAACGGCGTCCCGGACAAGGTACGCAAGCAAGCCGACTATGAGCTTGAGGTCATCACCTCCATGGGCTTCCCGGGCTACTTCCTGGTGGTGGCCGACTTCATCAACTGGGCCAAGAACAACGGAATCCGGGTGGGCCCGGGCCGTGGTTCGGGTGCGGGCTCCATGGTGGCATATGCCATGCGCATCACCGACCTCGACCCGCTGGAACACGGCCTGATTTTCGAGCGCTTCCTTAACCCGGACCGCGTGTCCATGCCCGACTTCGACGTCGACTTCGATGATCGTCGCCGCTCCGAAGTCATCGACTACGTCACGCGGAAGTACGGCGACGAGCGCGTGGCGATGATTGTCACCTACGGCACCATCAAGACCAAGCAGGCGCTCAAGGACTCCTCCCGCGTGCTCGGCTACCCGTTCAGCATGGGTGAACAGCTCACCAAGGCCCTGCCGCCGGCCGTGATGGCCAAGGACATCCCGCTGGCGGACATCCAGAACCCGGAGGCCAAGCGCTACGGCGAGGCCGGAGACTTCCGCCAGCTGATCAGTACGGACCCGGAGGCCGCCAAGGTTTTCGAGACCGCGCTGGGCATTGAGGGGCTGAAGCGGCAGTGGGGCGTGCATGCCGCGGGTGTCATCATGTCTTCGGACCCCATCATCGACGTCATTCCTGTCATGCGCCGCATCCAGGACGGCCAGGTCATCACGCAGTTCGATTACCCGACGTCCGAAGGCCTTGGCCTGATCAAGATGGACTTCCTCGGCCTGAGGAACCTGACGATCATTTCCGACGCCCTGGAAAACATCAAGATGAACCGAGGCGTCGACCTCGATCTCGAGCACTTGGCGTTGGACGACCCGGCGTCGTACGAGTTGCTGGCGCGCGGCGACACTTTGGGCGTCTTCCAGCTCGATGGCGGGCCCATGCGATCGCTGCTCAAGCTCATGAAGCCCGACAACTTCGAAGACATCTCCGCCGTGTTGGCGCTGTACCGGCCAGGTCCCATGGGCGCCAACGCGCATACGGACTACGCCCTGCGCAAGAACAAAATCCAAGAGGTCATCCCGATCCATCCGGAGCTCGAGGAACCGCTCGCCGAAATCCTCGGCGGAACGTACGGCCTGATCGTGTACCAGGAGCAGGTCATGGCCGTGGCCCAGAAGCTGGCCGGCTACTCGCTCGGTCAAGCCGATATCCTCCGGCGCGCCATGGGCAAGAAGAAGAAATCAGAACTGGACAAGCAGTTCGCCGGCTTCTCCCAAGGCATGCAGGACAACGGCTACTCCATGGATGCCGTCAAGACCTTGTGGGACATCCTGCTCCCGTTCTCCGACTACGCCTTCAACAAGGCGCACTCCGCCGCGTACGGGGTCATCTCCTACTGGACTGCGTACCTGAAGGCCCACTACGCTCCCGAATACATGGCCGCACTGCTCACTTCCGTGGGCGACGACAAAGACAAGTCGGCCATCTACCTCAATGAATGCCGGCGCATGGGCATTATTGTCCTGCCGCCGGACGTCAACGAGTCAAGCCTCAACTTCACCCCTGTCGGAACCGACATCCGCTTCGGAATGGGGGCCATCCGCAACGTCGGCGTCAACGTGGTGGAAGCCATGGTGGCGGCCCGGGCAAGCGAGGGCGCCTACACCTCCTTCAAGGACTTCCTCATGAAGGTTCCGGCGGTCGTCTGCAACAAGCGCACCATCGAGTCCCTCATCAAGGCGGGCGCGTTCGACTCCCTCGGCCATCACCGCCGTGCGTTGGCCATGGTCCACGAAGAAGCGATCGACTCCGTCATCACGCTCAAACGCAATGAGGCGATCGGCCAGTTCGATCTCTTCGCCGGATTCGAGGACCAGGAGCCGCAGGCCTCCCTGAGTACGGAGATCCCTGACCTGCCGGAATGGGAGAAGAAAGACAAGCTCGCCTTCGAGCGGGACATGCTTGGACTGTATGTCTCGGACCACCCCCTGCAAGGGCGTGAGGGCGTGTTGAGCCAGCATGCTGAGCAGTCGATCACCTCGATCCTGGGAGAAGACGGACCGCACGACGGCGCCATCGTCACCATTGCGGGCATGATCACCTCGCTCAGCCGCAGGATCGCCAAGGCAAGCGGCAACGCCTACGCTCGGGCGGAGATCGAAGACCTGGGCGCTTCCATCGAGGTCATGTTCTTCGGCCAGGTTTACGGGCCTATCGCTTCGGTCCTCGCGGAGGACCTGATCGTGGTGGTCAAGGGCCGCCTGCAGCGGCGCGACGACGGTGCGGTCACCTTGAACTGCATGGAGCTCTCGGTTCCGGACCTGAGCGAAAGCACCAACGGTCCCCTCGTCATCACGATGCCCACCTACAAGGCAACCGAGGCGGTCGTCACTGATCTTCGCGATGTTTTGACCACCCACCGGGGAAACTCCGAGGTCAGGCTCCACTTGCAGGGTGACTCCAAGGTCGAGGTCATGGGCCTGCCTGTGCACATGCGCGTGAATCCCACTCCGTCACTTTTCGGTGACCTCAAGGTACTTCTTGGCCCGACCTGCCTGGACAGTTGAGCGGGCGGCTGCCTGATCGGCTCAGCCGGTGACGCTGGATTTCCTGCTTTAACTAGATTTCATAGTCGAGCGGAACCGGCTGGCCGTAGGAGCCCGAGTGGTACAGCAGCGGGGTGTCGTCCTCGCCGACCAGTCCGTCGACAACCTCCACCACCACGATCGCGTTGTTTTCGAAGGACAGGCGCATCTGGATCTTGCCGATCAACCAGCCGGCGACGTTCTTGAGGATGGGGACATCGAACGGGCCCGGTTCCCAGTGATCGCCCTCAAACCGCTCCTGGGTGCGGGCGAAGCGGTCTGCGAGAGCCTGGTTCTCAAGGCCGAGCATGTGCAGGCCGATATACGTCGAATTCGCCACCGCCGGCCAGGAACTGGAACTGCGGGACATGTTGAACGTGAAGCGTGGTGGCTCGGCCGACAGTGAAGCCACGGACGTCGCGGTGAAGCCGAAAGGCTTGCCGTTGAGGTCGGCAGTGATGATGGCCACACCGGCGGCATGCCGGCGGAACATTTGTTTGAATGTTGCTTCAAAAGCCGAATTGTCCGAAGCCACTTTGCCGATCTCCTGCACGAGCTATTGGTAATAACGCTGGTGGATTCAGCGTATTCCGCCGCCCGCCGGGACGCTTGCTTGTTGAGCGTCCAGAAACGTTTGTTAATGTTTGTGTCATGACCAAGCCAACATCGAACCTTCTCGACTCCGGTCCCACGGGAGACACGGACCCGGACACGGACACGCGAGACCGCAAATGGTGGCTGTGGCTCGCCGTGCCCGCCGCCTCGGGTATCGGGCTGGGCCTCGCATGGTGGTTGTTGGCTCCGGGCGGCCTCAACGTGATCTCCGGAAATCCTGCCCTCGCCGATCCCACAGCCTCGGCTGGGCGCCTTCCGAGGGACTTGGTCCTGGCCGGGCTTCTGCTGCTTTCCGGCTGCTTCACGGCGGTCCTGCTGGATAGCAAGGTCCGTAAGCCGGGACATGGCATCCGGACGTTCCTGGCAGTCCTAGGTGGTACGGCAGGGGCATTGGTGGCTTGGCAGGTGGGGTTGCTGGCCGCGCAGTGGTGGGGTCCCGCCTCAAACGGAAGTGAGGGCTTCACCTTGCGGGCGGCGACGGCACTCTTGCTGTGGCCGGGGGCGACGGCCCTTGTGACATTCCTCCTGACTCTTTTCAGCTTGATGGGAAAGCAGCCGGAGGCACCGCCGCTCGCCCCGTAAAATGATCTGGTGACCATTTCTCCGGAGAATCCTGCCGAAACCGCCGCCCAGTCCCTGGATTTCCGCCGCATTGACTTGCGCGGACGATCCCTGACCCTGGCGGAGCTGCGTGCCGTGGTGCCCCGGGCGAAGCATCAGACCATGGCGGACGCCGAGCAAAAAGTCCTGGACATCGTTGCGGCCGTCCGTTCCCGCGGCTTCGAGGCGCTGGGGGAGTTCGCGCTGGCGTTCGACGGCGTGGAACAGTCCCACCCGCGCGTGCCGGCCGCCGCCCTTGCTGAAGCCCTTGAGAACCTGGATCCGTCAGTCCGCGCGGCCCTGGAGGAATCCATCAGCCGTGCCCGGCGCTTTGCTGACGGCCAACGGCCCGCGAACGTCGATGTGGAAATGGGGGACGGCGCCGTCGTCAGCCAGAACTGGGTACCGGTGGGCCGCGTGGGGCTGTATGTTCCGGGCGGCCTGGCCGTCTACCCGTCCTCAGTGATCATGAACGTCGTTCCGGCGCTGGCTGCCGGGGTCGCCTCGATCGCTTTGGCTTCCCCGCCCCAGAAGGACTTCGGAGGCTTGCCCCACCCCACCATCCTGGCCGCGGCCGCTTTGCTCGGCATTGACGAGGTGTATGCCATCGGAGGGGCCCAGGCGATTGTTTCCTTGGCCTACGGTATCCCCGGGGCCGGCAATGATCAGCCCATCGAGCCCGTGGACGTCGTGACCGGCCCCGGAAACATCTTCGTCGCCACCGCCAAGCGGCTTGTGAAAGGCGTAGTGGGGATCGACTCCGAGGCCGGCACTACCGAGATCGCCATCCTGGCTGATGCTTCCGCCCGTCCGGCGCTCGTGGCCGCCGACCTCATCAGCCAGGCCGAGCACGACCCCAAGGCGGCGTCTGTCCTGATCACCGACTCCGAGGAACTCGCCTCTGCTGTTCAGCGGGAACTCGCGGTGCAGGCAGGAACCACGAAGCACGGCGAACGGGTCACCACGGCATTGTCCGGCCCGCAGTCAGGCGTGGTGCTGGTAGACGATATCGAGCAGGGCATCGCCGTCTGCGATGCGTATGCGGCAGAGCACTTGGAAATCATGACGGCGGACGCAGCCGCGGTCGCCGCAAGGATCCGCAACGCGGGCGCGATTTTCGTGGGGGACTACAGCCCGGTCAGCCTCGGCGACTACTGTGCAGGCTCCAACCACGTTTTGCCCACGAGCGGTACCGCAGCCTTCTCTTCCGGACTGAACGTGACAACATTCCTGCGCGCCGTCCAAGTGATCAACTATGACAAGGCTGCCTTGGAGCAGGTCAGCAGACATATCGTGAGCCTCGCCGATGCCGAAGACCTTCCCGGCCACGGCGACGCCGTCAAGATTCGTTTCGCGGGGGACTAAACCACTACATGTATGGGTAACAACCACTACATATAGTAATTACAGTCTTGTCATTAGGCCTTATGTAGCCGTAAACTGGTGCCGGAAGTCAAACTTCCGGCACCTTTTGCGTTCCCGGCCGATGCCGCCGCGAGGACAGGGGGCCGGAACCGAACAGGGGAGGCCCAGCGTGTATTGTCCGTTCTGCCGAAACCCCGACTCACGCGTTGTGGACAGTCGAATGGCCGACGACGGCTCGGCCATCCGCCGTCGGCGCCAGTGCCCCGAGTGCGGACGCCGTTTCACCACCGTGGAGACCACCAGCCTTTCCGTCATCAAACGTTCAGGCGTGGGCGAACCCTTCAGCCGGATCAAGATCATCAATGGCGTTCGCAAGGCCTGCCAAGGGCGACCCGTGACCGAGGACGACCTTGCGATGCTGGCCCAGGAAGTCGAGGAAAATATCCGCTCTTCAGGTGCGGCGGAAATCGACGCCCCCGAGGTCGGCCTGGCCATTCTTGGACCACTCCAGAAACTGGACGAAGTCGCCTACCTTCGCTTTGCCAGTGTTTACCAGGCCTTCGAATCGCTTGAGGACTTCGAGTCGGCCATTTCGCTGCTTCGCCACGAGGCTGAAAGCGCAGCGGCCGAGAATGCGGCGAAGATCGCCAAGGGCAAGAGCTCCGAGAAAAGCCCCATCTAGCTCCGGTGGTGGCAGCGGAGGGGAAGCCGCAGCCACCACCGGCACCACTGCTACTTGGCCAGGTTGTGGTGGAGGGCGACGTCCAGTGCGGCCCCCACGATTCCGGCGTCGTTCTTCAGTTCCGCGGTGACGATGCGGGTCCGCAGATTCAAATGGGGGAAGTACTCGTCCGAACGCTTCGAAATGCCGCCACCGATGATGAAGAGTTCGGGGGAGAACAGAAACTCGACGTGGGAGAGATAGCGCTGCAGCAGCACGCTGTATTCTTCCCAGCTCAAGCCGTCGCGTTCGCGCGCGACGGCGGATGCCTTCGTTTCGGCGTCGTGGCCGTCCACTTCGAGGTGGCCTAGCTCGGCGTTGGGCACGAGGTGCCCGTTGAAGATGAAGGCCGAGCCGATGCCCGTGCCGAGTGTGATGACCAGGACCGTGCCGTCGACCCCTTCGCCTGCGCCGTAGCGGGCTTCGGCGAGACCGGCTGCGTCGGCATCGTTGATGACCTCGACGGGACGGTCCAGGCGCTTGGTGAGCAGCGAATCAATGTCGGTGTCGAGCCAGGACTTGTCCACGTTGGCGGCAGAGCGGACCACGCCGTGCTGGATGATTCCGGGGAAGGTGACTCCCACGGGCGAACCCTTGGCCGGAGCATCCTCGCGGGCCGACAATTCTTCGACGATCTGTGCGATCACTTCGGCGACGGCTTCGGGAGTGGCGGGCTGCGGCGTCGGGATGCGGAGGCGGTCCCCGAGCAGCTTGCCCTTCTTGAGATCGACGATGCCGCCCTTGATGCCGGTGCCACCGACGTCGATGCCGATCAGCGGGCCGTTCTTGTGGATCTTCTCATCCTTCTTGGTCAATGCGTTTCCGTTCATGGCAGGAGGGGTGGGCATGTCGCAGCACGAACGGCTGCAGGTGACCTTCCGGCGAGCTTAAGGAAGAGTCAGGATTTCGGCGCCGGTCTCGGTGACCAACAGGGTGTGTTCGAATTGCGCGGTCCGTTTGTGGTCGCGGGTGACTACGGTCCATTCATCGGGCCACATGTCCCACTCGACCGTTCCGAGGGTGAGCATGGGTTCAATCGTGAAGACCATGCCTGCTTCGATCACGGTGTTGTAGGCCGGCGCGGCGTCGTAGTGGGGGATGATCAGGCCCGTGTGGAAGGCCTCGCCGACGCCGTGGCCTGTGAAGTCGCGGACCACGCCGTAGCCGAAGCGTTTCGCGTAGGACTGGATGGCCCGGCCGATCACGTTGATTTCGCGGCCCGGCGCTACGGCCTTGATGGCCCGGTTAAGCGACTCCCGGGTACGTTCAACCAGGAGCCGGGACTCTTCGTCGACGTCTCCCACCAAGAAGGTGTAGTTGGTGTCACCGTGGACGCCGTTGATGTAGGCCGTGATGTCGATGTTCAGGATGTCGCCATCCTGCACGACAGTGCTGTCCGGAATGCCGTGGCAGATGACCTCGTTGAGCGAGGAGCACAGGGACTTGGGGAAGCCGCGGTAGCCAAGCGTCGACGGGTAGGCGTGGTGGTCCAGAATGAACTCGTGGCCGATCCGGTCCAACTGGTCCGTCGTGACGCCAGGCTCGATGTGCTTGCCGACTTCGACGATCGCCCGGGCAGCAATTTTGCTGGCGATGCGGATCTTCTCGATGGTTTCCGCCGATTTGACCTCTGAACCGGTGAACTTCGCGGGTCCCGGCTTGCCAACGTACTCCGGGCGCGGGATGGACCCCGGTACAGGCAGCTGCGGGCTGACGGTTCCACGGGTGAGCGTGCCGATGGGTGCGGTCAGAGCGGGAGAAGGCATAGATTGATCATATAAGGGACGCACGAGACGCAAGTAACTAAGTAGCTAAATATCGGCCCGCACGAAGGGCAACCGGCCCCGCCGAGCTTACGGCGGCATTCGCAAAGGAGAAACCGTGGCGGAGTTCTGGTACAACGTTCAGACACACCAAATCGAAGAGGACGCGTTGTCCGACTGGTCCCAGCTGATCGGTCCTTACAAGACCCGCGAGGAAGCCGAGCATGCCCTCGAAAAGGTCAAGGCCCGCAACGAAGCCTGGGACAAGGACGACGAGGACTGAAGCTGTGTCCTCCTAGAAGGAGTGTTCCGGGCCTGGGAACTGGCCGGACCTGACGTCGTCGGCGTACGCCCTCGCTGCCTCGCTCAGGGTGGTGCGCAGATCCGCATACTGCTTCACGAACTTTGCCATCTTGCCGCCGCGCAGTCCGGCCATGTCCTGCCACACCAGAACCTGTCCCGTGGTTGCGTTGCCTGCGCCGATACCGATAGTCGGCACCTCAATGGCTGCGTCGACGGCGGCTGCGGTTTCAGCGGGAACCATCTCCATGAGCACACAGAACGCCCCGGCATTTGCGAGGGCAACGGCGTCTTCGACCAGGCGCGCGGCGTCATCGCCCCGGCCCTGGACGCGATAGCCGCCCAGTGAGTGTTCGCTCTGGGGCGTGAAGCCGATGTGCGCCATGACGGGAATGCCTGCCTGGACCATGGCCCGCACAGTTCCGGCATAGAACGCGCCGCCTTCGATCTTGACGGCGTGTGCCAGGCCTTCCTTCAGGAAGCGAACGCCCGTTGCCACTGCCTGCTCCGGCGACACTTCGTAGCTCCCAAAGGGAAGATCTGCCACTACCAAGGCACGCTTGGCGGATCGGGCCACCGCGCGGCACAAGGGAAGGAGTTCGTCGACGGTCACGGGGAGGCTGGTTTCGTTCCCGAAGACGTTGTTGGAAGCCGAATCGCCTATCAGCAGGACCTCGATGCCGGCCTGGTCGAAAATTTCAGCCGTGTATTGCTCGTAGGCGGTCAACATTGCAAAGCGCTCACCCTTGGCCTTGGCCTGCTGCAGGTGATGGGTGCGGATCCTGGTGGCGGGCTTCGGCGTTGAAGCATCCGCTGAAGCTCCGGAACCTGCAGCGGCAGGTCCGGTTCCGTAGGGCGCAGGAACTTCGGCGGGCATGCTGGAATCGGAACTGTTGCTTGGGGCCATGAATAGAGCGTATGCGGTACCGGCCGTGCTAGCCACCGGCGCATGAGGAGCCTCACATTTGTAAACGCTGTGTTACGCGAACCGGGGGTGCAGCCATTCCGGGCCAATGCTTAGTAGAGTGAATGCTGAGTTGTCGTCGGCTTCGAACTTCGAACCCGCGGCATGGACGTTGACCCGGAAATGAGGCCCCATGGACCGCCAGCAAGAGTTCGTTCTGCGGACTATCGAAGAGCGTGATGTGCGCTTCGTACGCTTGTGGTTTACCGACGTCGTCGGTTCCCTGAAGTCGGTGGCACTTGCGCCGGCGGAAGTGGAAGGCGCCTTCGAGGAGGGCCTGGGTTTCGACGGCTCGGCGATCGAGGGCCTCGCGAGGGTGTTCGAATCCGACATGCTGGCCCAGCCGGACCCCTCCACGTTCCAGATCCTTCCGTGGCGTGGGGAAACCGAGCAGACCTCCCGGATGTTCTGCGACATCCTGACCCCCGACGGCGAGCCGTCGGCTGCCGACCCCCGGAACGTGCTCAAGCGCACCCTCGCCAAGGCCGCGGACATGGGCTTCACGTGCTACACGCATCCTGAGATCGAGTTCTACCTCCTCAAGTCCCAGGACCTCGACGCCAACGGCGTTCCTGTTCCCGTTGACGAGGGCGGCTACTTCGACCACGTGCCCGGCGGCGTGGCACAGGACTTCCGCCGCACGGCCGTCACCATGCTTGAATCCGTGGGTATCTCCGTGGAGTTCAGCCACCACGAAGGCGGACCCGGCCAGAACGAGATCGATCTCCGCTACGCGGATGCCCTCCAGACGGCGGACAACATCATGACCTTCCGCACGGTCATCAAGGAAGTGGCCCTGCAGCAGGGTACCTACGCCACGTTCATGCCCAAGCCGTTCACCGACCACCCGGGTTCGGGCATGCACACGCATTTCTCGCTGTTCGAGGGTGACACCAATGCCTTCTACGAGGCCGGCGCGGAATTCCAGTTGTCCAAGACCGCACGCCAGTTCATTGCAGGCATCCTGCACCACGCGCCGGAATTCACCGCCGTCACCAACCAGTTCGTCAATTCGTACAAGCGTCTCTGGGGCGGCGGCGAGGCGCCGAGCTACCTGAGTTGGGGCCACAACAACCGTTCCGCCCTGGTTCGGGTGCCGCTCTACAAGCCGGGCAAGGGCCAGTCCGCGCGGATCGAATACCGCGGGATTGACTCCGCCACCAACCCGTACCTCGCCTACGCCGTGTTGCTGGGTGCCGGGCTCAAGGGCATCGAGGAAGGATACGACCTTCCGGCCGCGGCGGAAGACGACGTTTGGTCGCTGACCACGGCCGAGCGCAAGGCGATGGGTCACACTCCGCTGCCGGCCAGCCTCCACGATGCCATCCGCGCCATGGAAGATTCGGAACTCGTAGCGGACATCCTCGGCGAACAGGTCTTTGACCACTTCCTGCGCAACAAGCGTGCGGAATGGCAGGATTACCGGCTCCAGGTCACACCCTACGAGCTCAAGCGCAATCTCGGCATTCTCTAGGCTGTGAGTGTGAGCCTGGCCCGCCGGCTCATCTCAGCCGGTTTCAGCGATCTTGAAAAGGGTGAACGGTTCCTTGCCGCGCGTGAACTCGAGGGCATCGACCAGGACACGATCTTTGCCGGCCTGCACCTGAGCGCCAACCCGGACACCGCGCTCCAGTCGCTCGTCCGTTTGATTGAGAAGCATCCCTCACTCAGGCAGCTCGCGGGGGAGCACCCGGATCGCAGCGAGCCGCTTTACCGATTGCTGGGGGCATCCGAGGCCTTGGGGGAGTTCCTGATCAGGCATCCGGAACATCTGGACGTCTTCGATGTCCGCGTCAGCCCGGAACCCTTGTCCGCCGACGCCGGTGAGCTGCGGAGGAAGCTGCTCCGATCGGTCAAAGCAGACCCCAATTCTCCCCGGCCCGTTGCCGCGATGACGGGAGCCCGCGCCTACACCGCTCTGCGGACTGCTTACCGGCGCGGGCTCACCGAACTGGCCATCAAGGACCTCTGCGCCGCGAGTCCCCAGGACTTCATGCCCGCCGTCGGCGCCGAACTGGCTGACCTCGCCGGTGCGGCGATAGAAGCGGCCCTGGCGGTTGCCAGGGCAGAAGCCGCGGCGACTTTCGATCCCGCCGATATTGCCGGCGTCGGGCTGGCCGTCATCGGCATGGGCAAATGCGGTGCCCGCGAGCTCAACTACATTTCCGACGTCGACGTCATCTACGTGATCGAGGCGCCGAACCTGGAGGACGCCGAGGCCGCAACCATCGGCACGGCACTGGCCGCCGGGATCTCCCGTGCCATTTCGTCCACGGGATCCGAACCCGGGCTGTGGGAGGTCGACGCGAATCTTCGGCCCGAGGGGAAATCGGGACCCCTCGTCAGGACGTTGCCCTCGCACTTGAGCTACTACGCGAAGTGGGCTGAAAGCTGGGAGTTCCAAGCGCTCCTCAAGGCCCGGACGATCGCAGGGGACAGGGATCTGGGCTCGCGTTACGAGCAGGCCGTCCAACCGCTCGTGTGGGCTTCGGCCGGCCGGGAAGGATTCGTGGAATCGGTGCAGGCGATGCGCCGGAGGGTGACGAACAACATCGCTCCGGCGGAAGAACAGCGCCAGATCAAACTCGGTCCCGGCGGCTTGCGCGATGTCGAGTTCACGGTGCAGCTCCTGCAACTCGTCCACGGAAAGTCCGATGAAACGCTCCGTTGCCGGGATACGACGTCGGCGATATCCGCGCTGTCCGCGGGCGGCTACATCGGCCGGGTGGACGCCGCTGCCTTCGACGCCGCCTACCGCTATCTGCGGGTTCTTGAGCACCGCATCCAGTTGTTCCAGATGCGCCGTACCCACCTCATGCCTACGAGCCAGGAGTCCTTGCGTTTCCTCGCGAAGGCAGTCCTGGGACCTTTTTCCACGGGGAGGCCGCATCCGGACGCCCTGATCGAAACCTGGCAGAAGACCAAACGGTCCGTTCGAGAACTGCACGATCGGATCTTCTACCGGCCGCTGCTCAACACTGCCGCGAAGCTGAGCACCGAAGACGCCCGGCTCACTCCGGAGGCCGCCCAAGGCCGCCTTGCAGCGCTCGGCTACCGCGACCCGCAAGGGGCCATGCGCCACATCGAGGCCCTCACGGCGGGTGTCAGCCGCCGCGCCGCCTTGCAGCGGCAACTGCTCCCCATCCTTCTCGGCTGGCTCGCCGAAGGTGTCGACCCCGACGCCGGACTGCTCGCCTTCCGCCGCGTCAGCGAAGCCCTCGGAACCACCCATTGGTATCTCGGGATGCTCCGGGACTCCCAAGCGGCGGCCGAGCGGCTTTGCCACGTGCTCTCCAACTCGCGGTTGATCGCCGATCTCCTGGAGGTTTCCCCGGAATCCGTTGCGTGGCTTGGTGCCGACAAAGAACTCATGCCGCTGAGCTTCGAAGCGCAGTGGCAGGAAATCCAGTCCAAGATGTCGCGCCATGCCGATCCTGCGAACGCGATGCGGCTCATCCGGCTCATCAGGCGCCGGGAAATCCTCCGGATCGCCATCGCGGACAGTTCCGGCCTCCTGGAACAAGACGCAGTGGGCGCGGCATTGGCCGATGCCGACCGGGCCGCGGTTCTGGGCGCCTTGCACGTCGCCGAGGCCGTCGTGGTTTCCGATGGGCTCCTCAAGACGCAGGTGTTGGTGGTTGCCATGGGCAGGCAAGGCGGACGCGAGATCGGCTACGGCTCGGACGCCGACGTCATGTACGTCCATCGCGCTCTTCCCGACGCGAGTGAATCCGAAGCCCAGCAACAAGCCCTTGCCATCGTGGGGCACATTTCCACCTTGCTGACCCAACCCCTCAAACCGGCCATCCTGGCGGAGCGGGTCCTCAGAGTCGACGCCGATCTTCGCCCCGAGGGGAAGAGCGGGGCCATGGTCCGTTCCCTCGAGTCATACGCGGAGTATTACCGGCGGTGGTCCCTCATCTGGGAAGCCCAGGCGCTGTTGCGGGCCCAGCCAATGGCCGGCAACGACGATTTGGCCGCGGAGTTCCTCCGGCTCATCAACCCGATCCGCTACCCGGAATCGCTCGCAGAGACAGATGTGCGCGAGATCCGACGCGTCAAGGCACGGGTTGAGTCGGAACGGCTCCCGAGAAACGCCGATCCGGCCAGGCATGTAAAGCTCGGCAGGGGCGGACTCACCGACGTCGAATGGCTTGTCCAGCTGCTGCAGCTCCAACACGCAGGGAAGCATCCGCAACTCCGGACGACTTCCACACTGCAGGCCCTCGACGCGATCGAGTCGTTGGGCTTGATCGACAAGAGTGACATCGTGTTGCTACGCGAAGCCTGGCGGCTCGCGAGCCGTATCCGCTCGGCGAATGTGATCTGCACCGGGCGTGCCTCCGATCTCCTCCCTGCCTCCCGCAGGGATCTCGAGGCCGTTGCCAGGTGGTGTGGCTACGCTCCTGGGCAAGCCGCGGTGTTCGAGGAAGATTATCTGCGCCTGAGCCGGCGGACCCGGGCCGTGTTTGAGAAGGACTTCTACGGCCAGTGAGCTCCAGCCAGGCCGCTTCGCGGAGTGCGGAGACGGCTAAGCTCGAAGGATGCTGGAAACCGTGTGGCTCATTCCTTTGAAGGATCTCGACGACGATGCCCGCGCCATCAAGCTCGGCGACGTCGCGGCGATGGAATTGGCCGCAGGGCAGCAAGACTTCGTCGGGGACCCGTTCAAGATGATGCTTATGGGCCTCGAAGACGAAAGCCGCCTGCCGTACGTGATCGAAGCGGCCGGTGCCGCCGTCGGAGTCTTCACCTTGCAGGCCGGCGCCGCGACCTTGGCGGGATGGCCCGACGACGATTCCGCCTGGCTCCTGCGTGGATTCCTGATCGACCAGACGCGCCAAGGGCGGGGCCTGGGCTCCTTGTCGGCTGTAGCTGCGGCCCGGGAAGCGCAGAAGCTGACAGCGAGGCTGGGTGGCGGGCAGGACGGCGTCGTGCTCTCCGTCAACGAACGCAATCCCGCAGCCAAGGCCGCTTACGCAAACGCGGGTTTTCTCCAGACGGGCAGGTACTTGGGTGGTTCCGCCGGTCCGCAATGGACCATGTACCGGGGTTTCGGCGACTAGGCCGTATCTAGGACTCGACGAGCGTCAAGATTGTTTCCGGGCGCACGCCGTCGAATTTCATCGCTTCGGCCGCAGTTTCGGACTCCATCATTCGCTGGAACGTTTCCATGTCCGGGACTTCGACTATCAGTCCGACACGGTTGGTTTTCGCCGGGTCTGCGAACGTTCGAACCGTAATGCCCATGGGTCCGAAGATTTCTTCCCGTTTTGGTGAGCTGAGCCAGTGCTCAACGTCGTCGACCTCATGGAAGATCATCAAGGTTGTCATCGTATGCCTCCGCTTTCAGAAGTTGCGTCAGGAGTCGGAAGGGATGAGGACTCTCTTGAGCATCCTGATCACGCTGAACGTACCACGACGTCCACGTCGGCGACAGGCTTTCCGTGAGCGCGGATTGGAATAATAAGCATGCTTACAGTAAGGTTGCTGAGGTTTGCACAGCGATAAAGGCAATCATCAGAATGTTTACGACTGAAACGGAAGGTACATCATGAATGTCATCCTCGGAATCGTCGCGGTCATCGCGATCCTTTTCTTTATCATTGGCGGAACTGTCAAGGCCCTGGGATTCCTTCTCTGGATCGCCCCGATACTGATCGTCTTGGCGATTATCGTCTTCCTCTTCAGGTTGATTAGCGGGCGCCGGCGGGTGTAGGAAAAATTGGGGGTCCCGGCCCCGGCGATCCGGGGCCTTTACAAGAGAACGGCTGTGTCTTGACGGACACAGCCGTTCTTTTTTGGGGGCTTGCGCCTGTCGACGCTTTTAGCGTCTGTGGACGCTAAAAGGAAAAGGGCCACAGTTCACAAAATGAACTGTGGCCCTTCATCTGCCTCTTGTGGGGTTACTAGACGCCGTAGCCAACTCCGGAACTGTGAAGTACTCGTCGTTTCGTTCATGGCTTAGATGCTAACCGCTTATCCGTGCCATCATCGTTGGGGACGCTTCGGGGTCTTGCTTCACCATGTTGGGACTGCAGCCGCTCCGCGTGACGGGGCCTCCGAGTGAACCCATCTATTCCGCCAAGCCACGAAGCTTCTGCCCTGACCGCGCAGCATCCATCAAGATCCGCTCAACCAAGAAGCGGTTCAGGGAGACACCTTGTTCTTGGGCGCTCGCTACTAAGAATCGGTGGGTTTCAGGCGATACGCGGATCTTTAGGTTGCCACTATATTCGCGCTCGGCTAGCGGAACAGGCACGGTTTCTCCTTGGCTGAGCATGTCTTCCACGACTTCGCCAACGAGCCGTTCCAGCCCCTTGATGGCCCCCTCGATGCTTTCATCGAGCCAAGATAGAGATGGGAACTCTGCCACCTGCGCAACGTGCTCTTCATCTTCCGGTGACCAAGCAACTGTGTAGCGATAGTGCTCAATCGCCGGTCGTTCACGGGTCTGCATTGCCTGCCTCCTTTAGCTTGTCGATTGCACAAAGGACTTGCCTGACCTGGTACGGCTTAGCCATTCCCCGGCCACGGCGTTTTGAAGACGCTATGACTTCCTCCCTGTCGAGTTCGAGGTTTCCCAAAGTAGTGTTCGCACAGCCGTTCTAAATCATCGAACCGGATGTTCTGCGGAGCGCTCCTCGCGCACGCTTCGATCTTGTCAACACCGGCCATGCGTTAATGGTTCCACTATTGGAACCACACGCGCGATATATGTGAGGTAAATCACACTAGAATCACGCGTGTGGTGCCTTTGCTCCAGGACTCCCGGGGTCCGTTGCTACTTCGGGTGCTGGGGGAGCGGCCGGTCGCGGATGGAGAAGGACGCTTAGGCGCATCCGGGCACAACAAAAGGCCGGCCTCAGGTGGTGAAACCCGAGGCCGGCCTTTCTGTATCTGGAGATTCTTGCGGACTGTCTGCGGACCAGGCCCGATTTCGCCGCGTGATCTAGCTAGACGCCGTAGTAGAGCTCGAACTCGTACGGGTTCGGGCGCAGCGACAGCGGACGGATCTCGTACTCGTACTTGTACTCGATCCAGGTGTCGATCAGGTCCTGGGTGAAGACGCCGCCAGCCTGCAGGAACTCGTTGTCCTCGCGCAGGGCCTCGAGTGCTTCCTCGAGGGAACCCGGAGCCTTGGGGATGTCCTTGGCTTCCTCGGCAGGCAGCTCGTACAGGTCCTTGTCGATCGGAGCCGGGGGCTCGATGCGGTTGCGGATGCCGTCGATACCGGCCATGAGCTGGGCGGAGAACGCCAGGTACGGGTTGGAGGCGGCGTCCGGAGCGCGGAACTCGATGCGCTTGGCCTTAGGGTTGGAGCCCGTGATCGGGATGCGGATGCCGGCGGAGCGGTTACCCTGCGAGTAGACCATGTTGACCGGAGCTTCGAAGCCCTTGACCAGTCGACGGTAGGAGTTGACCGTCGGGTTGGTGAAGGCGAGCACAGCAGAGGAGTGCTTCAGCAGGCCGCCGATGTACCAGCGTGCAGTGTCGGACAGGCCGGCGTAGCCCTTCTCGTCGTAGAACAGCGGGTCACCGTTGCTCCAGAGCGACTGGTGGCAGTGCATACCCGAGCCGTTGTCACCGAAAATCGGCTTCGGCATGAAGGTTACGGACTTGCCGTACTCCCACGCGGTGTTTTTGATGACGTACTTGAACTTCTGCAGGTCGTCGGCAGCGTGCACCAGCGTGGTGAACTTGTAGTTGATCTCAGCCTGGCCTGCGGCGCCGACTTCGTGGTGCGAGCGCTCGACTTCGAGGCCTGCTTCGTCCAGGGCGAGGCACATGGCGTCGCGGAGGTCAGCCTGGTGGTCAACTGGGGATACCGGAAAGTAACCGCCCTTGAAGGGGGTCTTGTAACCGAGGTTTCCGCCTTCTTCTTCGCGGCTCGTGTTCCAAGGGGCTTCAATCGAGTCGACCTTGTAGAAGGAACCCTGCGGGGAGGATTCGAACTGGACGTTGTCGAAGACGTAGAACTCAGCTTCGGGGGCAAAGAATGCCGTGTCCGCAATACCAGTGGAGGCCAGGTAAGCTTCGGCCTTTTCGGCAACGCCGCGCGGGTCGCGGTGGTACGGGTCTCCCGTGCGGGGGTTCACGATGGAGAAGTTCAGTGCGAGGGTCTTCTCGATGCGGAAGGCATCGATGAAGGCCGTGGTTACGTCCGGAATGAGCTGCATGTCGGACTCGGCGATGCCCTGGAAACCGCGAATGGAAGATCCGTCAAAGAGCTGGCCGTTGACAAAGAAGTCAGCGTCAACGCTCTTTGCCGGCACATTGAAGTGCTGCTGGACGCCCGGAAGATCGGTGAAGCGGATATCGACGAATTTAACATCTTCGTCTTTGATGAACTTGAGGACTTCGTCCGCAGTCTTGAACATCTATGCTCCTAACGCATAACAGGTAACAGGCCCCTCGGGCCGTCTGGTCCAGCGCAAACCGAAAGCAGGGAAACAAAAAAGTATCCCTGATGCGGCGGCTAGCAACTTCTCCAACCATAGGGAAATGGGATTTCCCCGGAGTGTCAGTATTGTTTCGAGCAGGTTACAGAACTGCCTGCCGTGTAAACGCTACTGGTCTACTGCAGTGCCAGTCTATGTCTTACGTCTGTGTGTCTGTTTCCTTGCGGACACTGTGAACGATCCACCACCCGCGACCACCGCCGCAAACCATCCGATGGTGAAGCCGTAAGCTTGAAGCGTGGTTGATCGTAAAGATATTGGTTCATGGCTCACAGGGCCGGACACGTCCGGAATCTCCAAGTACCCGGGAGCGCGGCTCGGCCTGCCCGAGTCCGGCCCCGGCTCCATGGCACGGGCCGGCCGTCGCATCCTGGCAATCTGCATCGACTGGGTCATTGCCCTGGTGATCAGCAACTTTGCCTTCGGCGGCAACCAGTGGGCGACACTTGCCGTCTTTGCGGTGGAGCAGATCCTTCTCATCGGCACGCTGGGCTACAGCATCGGACACCGGGTTGCGGGCATCCACGTGGTACGGCTCGGAGGAACGCAGGCAGGACCCTTGGCTGCCTTCGTCAGGACGATCCTCCTGTGCCTGGTGATTCCCGCGGTTGTTTTCGATCCTGACCAGCGTGGCCTCCACGACAGGGCCATGAACACAATCCTCATTCGTATGTAATTATTTCGCGGACAAAAAAGCCGCCCGTTCCTGGAGATTCCAGGAACGGGCGGCTTTTGTTTTGGTTAGCGTCCGCGTGCTGCCTTGCGGTCAGGGCGTGCCTTGTAAGGGTCGATACCCTTGGGGATCGGCAGCCGGTTGCCGAGCGAAGAGATCCGCTTGCTGACAGCGCCGACCTCAACCTTGGTGAGCTCGTTCTTGTATTTGTTCATGGTCTTTGCGATCTGGCTGATGGGCACTTGGCCTTCGCCACGACCGCTTTCGATCACGTGAATGGTGACGTTCGGCAAGATGCGGGCGAGCTTCTTGCGCTCGGCGTCAACCAGCGGCTTGACGCGGTGCGACGGTCCTTCGCTGACCAGCACGACGCCGGGACGGCCAATGGCGCGGAAGACGGCATCCTGGGTACGCGGGTTGACGGCGACCGGCTGGTCCTCAGTGATCCAGCCGCGGCGCAGGGTCCCCAAAGCCGCACCGGAAGCTCCGGGCTGGTTCTCGATCTGCGCGAAGGCCGCACGTTCCGCGCGGCGCGAGAGGATGAAGACTGCTGCCAACAGGCCCAAGGGGATGCCGATGATCAGGCCTGTGACCCAGTTGTTCAGGAGGAGCCCGACGACGAGGCTGACAGCAATGACGCCAAGGAACGCGAGCAGCATGAGCCACACGACGATGGGGTCATTACGGCGGGTCATCTTGAAGACCT
The DNA here is from genome assembly GCF_044908325.1 of Arthrobacter sp. GAS37. Lineage (NCBI taxonomy): Bacteria > Bacillati > Actinomycetota > Actinomycetes > Micrococcales > Micrococcaceae > Arthrobacter > Arthrobacter sp. GAS37. The sequence continues at coordinate 408 of NZ_JBIYDB010000036.1, read as the reverse complement.
CGCCGATCTGCTTCAGCTGGCTCGGCTTCTTGGCCTTGGCTTCCTTGGGCTTGCGGGAAAACAAGCCGCGCTTGGGAGCGTCGGCAGCCGATGTTGTCGAGTTGCTGGAATCAGGGGATTTCGCCATAGTGCCTTAATTCTACGTGATTTATGCCAAAGGACCGGACGCCGGATTTGTCCGGGGTCCGGTCCTTTGACCGTGCTTTAGCCGACGTGCTATGCGGGGTTTGCGAGGAGGGTGCGGGCTTCCTGGCGGGTGGTGCCGGAGTCCTGGATGCCTTCGGCGATGTGGGCCAGGTGGGCGGGGATTTCGCGGCCTTTCTTGCGCATCGCGGTGGCCCAGAGGCGTCCGGCGCGGTAGGAGGAGCGGACCAGGGGGCCGGACATGACGCCGAGGAAGCCGGTTTC
>NZ_JBIYDB010000035.1:0-46687 GCF_044908325.1 Arthrobacter sp. GAS37 | reverse complement strand
CCCATCCCCCCCCCCCCCGGGGCCCCCCCCCCGCGGGGCGGGGGGGGCGGGGGGGGGGGGGGGGGGCCCCCCCCCCCCCCCCCCGGCCCGCACCCACGATCCCGACAAAGCACCGTACGATATGCACATGGCACCCTTCACAGTCACTCGCAATGCGTTGATCCCCGCCGCGCCCTCCGACATCTTCCCCTTCGTCAACAACTTCCACGAGTGGACCAAATGGTCTCCATGGGAAGCCGTTGACCCCAAGCTGAGCCGGAGCTACTCGGGCAACGAGTCCGGCGTCGGAGCTAAGTATGCCTGGAGCGGCAACAACAAGGCCGGCACCGGAACCATGGAAATCGTCGGCTCGGAGGAGCCCGGCAAGATCGACATCCGCCTTGAATTCACCAAGCCGATGAAGGCCGTCAACCCCACGGGGTTCACGTTCGTGCCCGAAGGGGACGGCACCCGTGTCACCTGGACTATGACCGGCGAGAACAAGGGCCTCGGCAAAATCTTCGCTTTGTTCATGAACATGGAGAAGATGGTGGGCGGCGACTTCGAAAAGGGCCTGACCGCGCTCTCAGCGGTAGCCACCCGGAAAAACCCGTAGTTTCTTGGGCGCAGGCCATGGCCGTCTACGTTGATCCGCCGCTGTGGCCCGCGCACGGGACCGTGTTCTCCCACCTCGTCTCGGACACCTCGCTCGAGGAGCTGCATGCCTTCGCCGAGGCCGCGGGGATTCCCGAGCGCGCCTTCGACGGCGACCACTACGACGTCCCGGAACGCCGCTACCAGGACCTCCTGTCCGCAGGTGCCATCCCCGTGGAGGCCCGGATTTTGGTGCGGAAATTGATCGCGAGCGGCTTGCGGATCCCCGCCCGCCAACGCAGCAAGGCCCTCACCGTGCCCTTGCTGGAGCGCTGGAATTCGATACTTCCGGGACATGAGGAGCTGGGTTTCGAGCTGCTCGAACGCTGGGGCGAGGACCATCGGAAGTACCACAGCCGCACGCATTTGCTGGCGGTCCTGGAAGCCTTGGATCTCCTCACCGAACCCGGGCCGCCTGCGCGCTCAGTGACTTTGGCCGCGTGGTTCCACGACGCCGTCTACGAGGGAATCGCAGGGCAGGACGAAGAGCAGTCGGCCAGGCTGGCTGAAGACCGCCTGGCCATTGCGGGACTTCCCGGGCCAGTGATCGACGACGTTGCCCGGCTGGTCAGGCTGACCTCCACCCACAACCCCGTACCGGGAGACCATGCCGGCGCCCTCTTGTGCGACGCCGATCTGTCCATCCTCGGCGCGGAACCCGCGGCTTACGCGCGCTACCTGGCTGCTGTCCGCGAGGACTACGCCCACGTCGGCGATGCAGACTTCGCGGCGGGCCGCACCGCCGTCGTCCGCCAACTGCTCGCCTTGGATCCGCTCTTCCACAGCGAACGCGCGAAGACCCTGTGGCTCGATGCCGCACGCCGCAACCTGGAGGCCGAACTGTCATGACCATGGCGGGGACGGTGCACCGGCAGCTTCCGTTCACGGTGAGGTTCGAATGGGGGCTCGACGGCGCCCATGCGGTCGCGTCGGGAGCGGACCTTGCCGTCGTGGTTGACGTCCTCTCCTTCACCACATGCGTCAGTGTCGCCGTCGACCGGGGCGCCATGGTGTTCCCGTATCCGTGGAAGGACGCCGGGGCCGAGGATTTCGCCGCCCAACATGATGCCCAACTGGCTGGCCCGCGGGGTGGAGGCGGACTGAGCCTGTCGCCGTCGAGCTTGCGGGACGCACGGACGTTGAGCCGCGTCGTGCTGCCTTCGCCCAACGGCTCATCCATCGCGCACGAGCTCGCCCGGGAAATCCCCCTTATCGCGGCCGTGTCACTGCGTAATGCAGCCGCCACCGCGGATTGGGTGGCGTCCGAACTCCCCCCGGATGCGGTGGTGGCGGTGATCGCGGCCGGCGAGCTTTGGCCCGGCGGTTCGCTCCGGCCCGCCGTGGAGGATCAGATCGGGGCCGGCGCCTTCATTGCCGGGCTCGCTGCTGCAGGGCGGGGCGGCTTCACCCCGGAGGACGGCAGGGAAGGTTTCGCTCCGGAGGCTGATGCCGCGATGGCGGTGTACAACGCTGCTGAACCCAGGCTCCATGAGGTTCTGCGGGGCTGCTCCAGCGGCCGTGAGTTGATCGGTGCAGGGTACGCGGACGACGTCGAGATCGCCGGCGAACTTGACGCCGGGACCACCGTGGCCCTGTTGAGGGACGGCGCGTTCCAGCGGCCCTGAGTGCGCTTCGGTGCGGTTTCCATAGGGGCTTGCGTTTCCACTACCTAGCGCTACTATGTACTAGTAGCTAGTAACACTGAGTAGTGAAAAGGAGGTGTCCAATGGGCAAGCAGATGACGGAGATGCTCAAAGGGACCCTGGAGGGCATCGTTCTCGCCCTCCTGACCGGGAATCCCGCGTACGGGTACGAAATCACGACGCTGCTCCGGGGACAGGGCTTCACCGAGATCGCCGAGGGCACCGTGTATGCACTTCTCGTCAGGATCGAGCAAAAAGGCCTTGTCGATGTCGAGAAGCGGCCGTCCGAGAAGGGCCCGCCGCGCAAGGTCTATTCGCTCAACGAGCAGGGCGAGAAGGAACTGGACGAATTCTGGAATACGTGGAGTTTCCTGTCCGAGCGACTGGAACAGCTCCGAAAGGGAGGAAAGTGAACATGGCCACAGGGTGGATCGAGCAGCTCACGGGATCGCTCGAACAGAAAAAGCAATACCGGCAAAACAAGGCACGCGTGGAGCAGCTTCCCGCGGACTATCGCGCGGCGGCGACCGCGCTGGAACGGTACCTGGTGTACTTCGGGGCCATCACCAAGGGCGACGTGCTGCTGCGGATGCTCGGCGATCTCACCGATCTCTTCGAACAGAGCGCAGCGGACGGAACGCCGATCCGCTCGATCGTCGGCGACGACCCGGTGGAATTCGCCGAAACGTTCATGCGCAACTACACGGGCGGTCAGTGGATCAACAAGGAGCGGGAACGCCTGGTCAAGGCAATCGACGCCGCCGCCGGAGACGATGGGAAGGAGAGGTAGTCATGACCAGTGCATCCACCACCCGCGAACCCGCGATCCGCGTGCAGGGCATGGAAAAGTCCTACAAGGAGTTGCACGTGCTGCGCGGTGTGGACTTCGAGGTGGCACCGGGCACCATCTTCGCCCTTCTCGGCTCCAACGGAGCAGGAAAGACCACGATGGTGAAAATCCTGTCCACGCTGCTGCGTCCGGACGCCGGCACGGCCACCGTCAATGGATTCGACGTCGTGACCCAACCGCTGCGGGTTCGGGAATCCATCAGCCTCACCGGACAATTCGCAGCTGTCGACGAGATCCTCTCCGGTCGGGAGAACCTGGTGCTCGTTGCCAAGTTGCGGCACCTGAAGGACCCCGGCCAAGCGGCGGATGATCTCCTCGCCCGCTTCAACCTGTCCGAGGCGGCATCGCGAAAGGTGTCAGCGTATTCAGGAGGCATGCGCCGTCGCCTTGACATCGCCATGAGCCTGGTCGGGCAGCCCGAGGTGATCTTCCTCGACGAGCCGACCACCGGGCTCGACCCCGAAGCACGCATCGAGGTGTGGCAGGTGGTCCAGGAGCTCGCCAACCACGGCACCACGGTTCTGCTCACCACGCAGTATCTCGACGAGGCCGAACAACTCGCGGACCGGATCGCCATCCTTCATCACGGTCGGATCATCGCGAACGGCACCCTCGGCGAGCTCAAGCAACTACTCCCGCCAGCGAAGGTCGAGTACGTCGAAAAGCAGCCCACCCTGGAGGATATCTTCCTCGCGCTTGTGGGCAACGAGGGCAAGGTCGCGTCAAGTAAGGACCAGTCATGAGCACACATTTCTTCGGAGACACGGCCGTCTTGCTGGGCCGCTCCATGCGTCACATCTTCCGCAGCGCGGACACCATTATCACCACCGCGATCACACCGATCGCCCTCATGCTGCTGTTCGTCTACGTGTTCGGCGGCGCCATCAGGACAGGCACCGAGAACTACGTCAACTACCTGCTGCCGGGAATCATGCTGATCGCGATTGCATCGGGCATCGCGTACACCGCCGTTCGCTTGTTCTACGACATGCAGAGCGGGATTTTCGAGCGGTTCCACTCCATGCCGATCGCACGATCGTCCGTGCTGTGGGCGCATGTGCTGACTTCCCTCGTCGCCAACGGGCTCTCACTCGTGATCATCATGGTGGTGGCCCTCCTCATGGGATTCCGCACATCGGCAAGCCTGCTGGCATGGCTCGCCATCATCGGGATCCTGGCGCTGTTCACCCTGGCACTCACTTGGCTCGCAATTATTGCGGGCCTGACAGCGAAGTCCGTGGACGGTGCCGGAGGGTTCTCCTACCCGCTGATCTTCCTGCCGTTCATCAGCTCGGCTTTCGTCCCCACGGCCACCATGCCGGGTCCCGTGCGCGCCTTCGCAGAGAACCAGCCGGTCACTTCGATCGTCAACACGATCCAGGATCTGTTTGAACAACGGCCAATCGGCAGCGACATATGGGTCGCTCTCGCATGGTACCTCGGCATCCTCGTTCTCGCCTACTTCTTCGCCACGGCGGCCTACCGGCGCAAGATCAGCTAGCACCCAAGGCGCCATCTCGTATCATGGAGGTGTGACCTCCTACCTCCAGCGCAATGGTGCCACACTCCCCCAAGCTCGTCCCGACGTCGAGCACGTCCTGGCGGTGCGCGGCACGGGTGGCTACCGGCAGTACCGCATCCCCGCGCTGGCCGTTTCCACGGCGGGAACAGTGCTCGCCGCCTATGACGGCCGGCCGAACCTGGACGACCTGCCCAATCCGATCGATCTCCTGCTCCGGCGCAGCACGGACAATGGCCGCAGCTGGGAGGAACAACGGGTGGTCCGCAGCGGCTCGGGGCTCAACGGCTACGGCGATCCCAGCCTCCTGGTGGACGCCATGACCGGGCGGATTTTCATGTTCCACGCCGCAGGGACACATGCCGGTTTCTTCGAGGCGGTAGGCGGCCTGGAACCGGATGACGACGTGCAGCATTGCGATGTCAGCTTTTCCGACGACGACGGCGTCACCTGGCAGCATCGGCGGCTCACCGATCAGCTCAAGCCAGGCAGTGCTGCGGGCGCTCACGACCGCGGCATCACGGGGATCTTCGCCGCTGCCGGGCAGGGAATCCAGCTGCACACCGGTCCGTTCACCGGGCGCCTGGTGCAGCAGTTCGTCGTGCTCGCGGACGGCGAAATCATGGCGGCTTCCGCGTACAGCGACGACCACGGCGAGAACTGGACGCTCGGTTCGCTCATCGGAAAGGGCCCGGACGGGGTCGGCCCCAACGAGAACAAGGTTGCGTGCCTCGACGACGGCCGCCTCCTCCTGCACTCGCGCGCCACTCCCCGGCGCCTGGCAGCAGTCTCCAATGACGGCGGCGAGACGTGGAGCCAACTGGAACCCGTGGAAGACCTCCCCGACCCAAGCGACAACGGCTCCCTTGTCCGCTTCGACGGCCTGCCAAGCGTGATTTCCTTGGCCACCCCGGCCACGAACAGCTGGCTGATCGCGAGCCACAACCAGGACACCTCCCTGCGGCGCAACACGGTCCTCAGCCTGTCCACGGACAACGGGGCCAGCTGGCCCGCCAAGCTGGTCCTTTGCGAGGGCAGCTCGGCGTACTCGACGGCGGCGCGGCTTCCGGATGGCAACATCGGCGTCTTGTACGAGCGGCAGGGATACCGCGAAATCGTCTTCGTTTCAGTCCCAGCGGAGCAGTTGACAGGGCAACTCCCCGGGGCGGCCGCGGGTGCGGCCAGGGCACCCGAAACCCAGGTCCGGTCCGACCATCTCGAGTTTCACATGGAACTGCGCTCCATCACGCCCGGCCGACCCGCTGTGTGGCAGAACGCCGGCGAATTCCATGTCATCTCCCCGGAGAACGACTGCGATTGGGACGTGCAGACCTGGAAGGAAGTGGGCCAAGGCTACTCCGCGGAGCAGGCGCAGGTCCTCGGAACCCGCGAAGCCCAGGACCTCAACTACGGGCCGATCATTCCGGGCTACAAAGCCGGGGACATCCTCGCCTTCACCGGACGCGCCCGCAACGTGGGCACCCAGCCAGCCACCGGCGTCGTGCTCTTGGGACCGCACGCCAATCCGGCGGACTTCCGGCCCGCCGATCTGGCACCGGGCGCGGAAGCGCTGTACTTCACGCCGGTGTACACGGTCACCGAGGAGGATCTGGCGCGGGACTCGCTCGAACTGGCTTTTGCGGTGGCGTACGACGGAGGCGCACGGGCCGTGGAGCGCAGCTTCAGTTTCGATCTGCGCACGGGAGCCGTGACGGCTAACTAGGGCGGGGCTCGGTCAGCTCCGACTAGAAAATCTGGCGGATGTTGGTCTTCGCGAGGTCGATGAGCTGGTCGCCGCGGCCGGAGAGGACCGTCCGGATCGCGTAGAGAGTGAAGCCCTTGACCTGTTCGGCGCTGATTGCCGGCGGAATGGACAGTTCCTGCCGGGCCGTGCGGACGTCGATGAGGGCCGGGCCGTCGTGGGCGAAGGCTTCAGCCAGTCCCGCCTTCAGCCCGGAGGAGTTGTCCACCCGGATACCGCGGATGCCCAGAGCTTCTGCTAGTTTGGCGAAGTCCGGATTCTCGAGCTCCGTGCCGAAATTGACGAACCCCGCGGCCTTCATTTCGAGCTCCACGAAGTTCAGCGAGGAGTTGTTGAAGACCACCACTTTGACCGGGAGCTTGTTCTGCACCAAGGTGATCAGCTCGCCGAGCAGCATGGTCAGGCCGCCGTCGCCGGCCAGTGCCACCACTTGGCGCCCGGGGTACGCGGCCGCCGCGCCGATTCCGTGCGACAGTGCATTGGCCATGGTTCCGTGGTTGAACGAGCCGAGCAGCCGGCGTCGGCCGTTCATACCCAGGTACCGGGCCGCCCACACAGTGGGGGACCCGACGTCGCACGTGAAAACCGCATCCGGTGCCGCCAACTCGTCCACTAGCCTTCCCACGAACTGCGGATGGATGGGCTGGCCGTCCTTTGCCGGAGAGGCGAGGTCGTCGAGTTTGGCGCGGGACTTGGCGTAATGCTTGAGCGAAGTACTCAAGTGTGTTCGTTTCCCCTTGCGTTCGATCAACGGCAGCAGCGAAGCCGCGGTGTCCTTGACCGTGCCCACAAGGCCAAGATCGATCCTGGCCCGCCTGCCAAGCTGCTCGCCCCGGATATCCACCTGGATGATCTTGGCGCTCTCCGGGTAGAACTGCTGGTACGGAAAATCGGTGCCCAGCATGAGCAAGGCCTCGCAGCTCTCCATCGCGCGATAGCCCGAACTGAACCCCAAAAGGCCCGTCATGCCGACGTCGAACGGGTTGTCGTATTCGATGTGCTCCTTGCCGCGCATTGCGTGGACGATCGGCGCGCCCAGCGCGTCCGCCAAGGCCATGACCTCGGGGTGCGCACCCGCAGTGCCGGCGCCGGCCAAGATGGTGACTTTGCCGGCAGCGTTGAGAATGTCCGCTGCCTCGGCGAGCTCCTGCGGGTTGGGCCGGATCTCCGGACGGGCGGCCCGGATCACCGCTGTCCGGTTGCTTTGCGCCTCCGCGAGGGCGACGTCTCCGGGAATCACGACGACGGCGACACCGCGCTTCTCGATCGCCGTCCGCATGGCGATTTCCAAGACCCTGGGCATCTGCGAAGGATGGGCGACGTGCTCGACGTAAACGCTGCACTCCCGGAACAACTCCTGGGGATGGGTCTCCTGGAAGTACTGGCTGCCGATCTCTTCGCTGGGAATGTGGGCGGCGATGGCCAACACGGGAACCCTGGACTTGTTGGCGTCGTAGAGGCCGTTGATCAGGTGCAGGTTGCCAGGGCCGCAGGATCCGGCGCACACCGCCAATTCATCCGTGAGGCCCGCCTCGGCTGCGGCCGCCAACGCCGCGGCTTCCTCGTGGCGGACATGCACCCAACGGATGCTCTCTTCCTCCCTCAGTGCGTCCGTGAATCCGTTCAGCGAATCCCCGGGGATCCCGTAGACGCGCTGGACGTTGTTGGCTTTGAGGGTGGCGACGATGTTCTTGGCAACGGTGTTCCTGGCGGCGGACATGGACTGTTCCTTTCGAGGGGAGGCAGTGCAGACACGGCCTACGCTACTCCGGAACAGTCCATGGCGCCGGATGCCCGACGCGGGAAGAGCTAGTGGTAGGTGCTGACGAACGGGCGGTTGCTAGGCACGATTTGCTTGCCCAGCGGCATGAGCGATACCGGAATGAGCTTCAGGTTGGCGATGGCCAGGGGGATCCCGATGATAGTGATGGCCATGGCGAAGGCCGTGACCACGTGGCCGATCGCGATCCAAATGCCCGCAACCAGCAACCAAATGACATTGCCGATGAGGGGGAAGACTCCCCCGCCTCCGGGCTTGTCCACGACCATGCGCCCAAACGGCCAGAGCGTGTACGAGGCAATCCGGAACGACGCGATGCCCCACGGGATGGTGACGATCAACAAGCAGCAGACAATTCCGGCCATGAAATAACCCAAGGCCAGAACGAAGCCGCCGCAGACGAGCCAGATGATGTTGAGCAGCGTTTTCATATCTCCCATTGTCCCCTGCGGAACGCGGACTGGGCCTAGGGGTTCGCCCTGAAATCCCCCTGATTTATCGTTTCCCGGTGTCCAGGACCGCTGACAAATCGAACTTCACGGGTTCCTCAAGCTGCTCATAGGTGCACGACCCCGGATCCCTGTCCGGCCGCCACCGCACGAACTGCGTGGTGTGTCTGAACCGCTCCCCTTCCATATGGTCGTAAGCCACTTCCACAACGAGTTGGGGCCGCAGGGGCGTGAACGACAGGTCCTTCCCTGCGCTCCAGCGGCTGCCTTCGGCGTTGCGGGGTGTCCGGCTGCCTTCCTCCTGCTTGGCCCATGCCCAGGGATGCCCATCGAACGCAGTCACGAGGGGTTGGAGTTCGTCGAACAGTTCCTTGCGTCTGTGCATCGAGAAGGATCCCACCACGCCGACGTTGGATAGCCGGCCGCCGTCGTCATAAAGCCCCAACAATAGTGAACCAATAAGGTCGTCACCGGTCTTATGAACCCGGTAGCCGGCCACAACGCAGTCGGCGGTCCGCTGGTGTTTGACCTTGAACATCACGCGCTTGTCCGGTTGGTAGGTACCATCCAGCGGCTTGGCGAGCAGGCCGTCCAGGCCTGCGCCCTCGAACTGGTTGAACCACTGCTCTGCCGTTCCCTTGTCCCGGGTTGCCGCGGTGAGGTGGATGGGAGCGGCGGCGCCTGCAAGTGCTTGTTCAAGCGCTGCCCGCCGTTCGGCGAAGGGCCGTCCCGTGAAGTCCTCATCGCCAAGGGCGAGCAGGTCGAAGGCCACGAATTTCGCCGGCGTCTGCTCGGACAACAGCTTGACCCTGCTGGCTGCCGGATGGATGCGTTGCTGGAGGGCTTCAAAGTCCAAGCGGTCACCGGAGCTGCCGACCAGGATGATCTCACCGTCGAGGACGCAGCGTTCCGGCAGGTTTGCCTTCAACGCCTCGATGAGCTCCGGGAAGTACCGGTTCATGGGCTTCTCGTTGCGACTACCGATTTCGACGTCGTCACCGTCACGAAAAACGACGGAGCGGAAACCATCCCATTTAGGCTCGTAGCTCATGGCGCCGTCCGGGATGGCGCCAACCGCCTTGGCAAGCATGGGTGCGACAGGGGGCATGACTGGCAGCTGCATAAAGCCATTCTTGCCGCGGCGCCGGGACCGCGCTACCTGTTCATTCGCTTAAGTGGATAAAGGACTACTTGCAGTTGGCGCTCAGCCAAGTGGTAACGGGAGCCATCGCCTTTTCGAACTTGCCGCTCGAGTAGACAGTCTGGTCTTTCAGACCTGCGATCGCAGTGTCCTTGAGATTGGTGAAATCAGCCTTGAGCGCGTCCGGGACGCGATCCGCCGTGGCGGCGAGTTCTGCCTTGTATTGCTCCAGCTCGGCGGTCTTTCCCTGCGCCGCAGACATTGGCAGCAACGAAGCTCCCGTCGCTTCTTTAGAGATGGTGGAGCACATTTCGGCTGCCGAGGCGAAGCCCCCGAATGGCCCCGATGAAGGAGTTGGGCTTGCGCTTGCGGTTGCGGAGTCGCCCGCAGAAGAGGACGACGGCGTGCCCGCCGCGGCCGAGCCCCCTCCCTGTGTGGAGCAGCCGGACAGCGCCAGTGCGGCGAAGAGGGCGACTGTCAGGTGTCGGATAGGACTGTTGAGACGTTTCTGAAGGATTTTCAAAGGTCGCATTCTGCTTGATCGTCTGTCTCCGGAACCGTTCGGCCTCCAGAGCAATGGCATTCTGTCCCCGCCGTGGAGTCTAGCCCGGATGGGCCCTGGCCTTCCAAGTTGACTTCCGGTCCCATTTAGACCGCTTCCCTATTCCCGCACCAGCAAGATGTCCAGTTTGGTGAACGAGGTGCCCCATCCCTCGCGGGTCATGTCCACCCATTCGTCGGAGTCGAAGGGACCCTGCGTGAGATGAAGCCGCGTACGGCCGCCATCCAGTACCTCGAACTCAAGGCGCATTTCCAGCAAAAGTGTGATCCCGGCGTCGGGCTCTGCTTTCTGGGTGGCGACCAGCAGGGCCGGCGGATCGTACGCGGTGATGACGGCGTCGATGGGTGATTCCTTGGCAACGCCGTCCTCCTCCCAGCTCATGACGAGCTGCCAGACTCCGCCCACCCGGGGGTCGACGACTATCCGGTCGCGCGGCGAATCCACGCCCACCGGCCCGAACCATGCGGCGAGCTGGTCGGGGTCCACGAAAGCTTCGAAGACGAGCTCGCGCGGGGCATCGAATTCGCGGGTCATGGTGAGGATGTGCTGTTCCGTGTTCATTGCTTGACTCCTGGATCCTTTGAATCGTTCTGAATCTTGCGTAGGTGGGCGTCGAGGCGGATAAAGCTGGCATCCCAGAAACGCCTGTATTTGTCCATCCATTCGGTGGCTTCGCGCAGTGGTTCCGCTTCCAGCTTGGAAGACCGCCATTGCGCATTCCGGCTCCGGCTGATCAGCCCCGCGTTTTCCAGGACCTTGAGATGCCGCGAGACGGCGGGAAGGCTGATGTCGAACGGTTCGGCAAGTTCGTTCACGGTGGCCTCGCCCTCCGAAAGCCGGGCCAGAATGGCCCTTCGGGTGGGGTCGGCAAGAGCCGAGAAGATGAGACTGAGCCGGTCTGCGGACGGCGGCTGTCAAGGGTTTCTTGCGACGCTCGCTCGCTTTTGGGGGCAAAACCGCGGACCCTCGCTCACATCATCTGAGCGAGCGTTTGGCGAAAGGGCGTTAAAGGTGAGCGAGCGATTTGGAGGGGGCTCAGGATTTTGCGGCTTGGACGAAGGCGCGCACGAGGTCGAGGTCCTTCACCCCACGCGAGGACTCCACGCCGCTGGACACGTCGACGCCCCAGGCCTCGGCTTCGAGCACGACGGCTCCGACGTTGGACGGGGTCAACCCGCCAGCCAACAACCAGTGGCGCGCACCCAGGCCCAGTTTCCGGACCGAGGCATAGTCCCACGCCTCACCCGAACCCGGCACAGCGGCGTCGATCAGCAGAAGTTCCTCGCCCCACTCCCCGAACTCGTCCGGAGCGGCACCCATGGTGACGGCCCGGATGAGCCGCATGCCGCCGTCGTGCACGGTCTTAACGTCTTCCGGCGAGCGGCTTCCGTGCAGCTGGACCCATTCGAGGCCGGCCTCGCGGGCGGTTGCGACGGCGTCGGCGGCTGCCTCGTGACGGAAGACCCCGACGGCAGTGACACCTTCCGGTACATGGACCAGCAAGTCTCGGGCACGGTCGGGCGATACCTCGCGGGGACTCTTCGTCAGCACGAAACCCACGGCGTCTGCACCGGACTCGACGGCGGCCTGCACGGATTCAGGCGTGCTCAAGCCACACACTTTGACGAACATTCCGCGCCTCCAACCGTTTATCTCCCTACGACGTTAGCAAGGGCGTCCGGGATTGTTGAACCGTGCCAAGGTTGCACCGATGTTACGCGAGCGTTCAATCAGCCAAAGGCTGGCTCGGGCTAGGCTGGAGCGCATGGAGATCATCCGCTTTGCCGAGCTCAAACCCGAACCGTGGCGCAACGGAGGCGGGGTGACCCGCGAACTCGCAAGCCATCCGAAAGCGGCGTCGGCGCAAGACGGAGCGTGGGACTGGCGGGTCAGCATCGCCGACGTCGGATCGGCCGGCGATTTCTCGACGTTCCCGGGCATGGAGCGCGTCATCACAGTGATCGACGGCGAATTGCTGCTGCTCACGGTGGACGGCGAAGAACACCCCTTGGAAAAGTATCGGCCGTTCCGGTTTTCCGGCGAGGCGGCCTCTGCCAGCGCACTCCCGACTGGCGACATCCGGGACCTCAACGTGATCGCCCGGGCAGGCGAATTCAAGGGCTACACGTCCATCGTCGAGCTCTCCAAGAAGCGCGCACACCCCGTGTTCGAAGGCCAGTTGGCCCTCCTTTTGGAGGGCAAGGCTTCAGTTAGTCCCGGCGCGGAAGCTGCGGAAACGGCTGTTCCTGCGGACAGCTCGGACGGGGAGGCTGCCGCACCGACCGCCGAATCCGTCGAACTCGCCCGCTACGACGCAGTAGTAGGTTCCGACACCCGCAGCCCGGAAATCCTGGGCCGTGGATTCATCGCCGTCATCTCCATCGACCGCGTGGAGCATGCGCACTCCTAGGTCCCAGCACTGGACATAACAGCAATATGCCCACACGCTCACCCCAGCACTGGACATGTCCCTCGATTAGGCCCGCGACCGCGTATGTCCCTTGGTGAGGCTCGCCACCAAAGCTGGCCACCCGGCGTCGGGCTTTGCTAGCCTCGAAGCAAGGCCCGCACAGGGACCTCCGGACGACGGTTCAGTACCCGGCACGCGACAAGACTGGCCAAAGGATCTGTCATGTCGTGGTTAATCCTCATTCTGTCCGGCGCGCTTGAGGCCGTCTGGGCCGCAGCGCTCCACCGTTCCAACGGCTTCCGCAAACCGGTCCCCTCCGCGATCTTCCTGGTCACCGTGATTGCGAGCACCGCGGGCCTGGCCTTCGCGATGCAGTCCATTCCCACCGGAACCGCGTATGCGGTGTGGGTGGGAGTCGGCGTCGTCCTCACAGCCGCTTACGCGATGATCACCAAAGTTGAGCGCCCGACGGCGGCCCGGCTGCTCCTGCTCGCCGGGATCGGTGTGTGCGTGGTCGGTTTAAAGGTGGTGGCGTAGCCATGACCGCCAAGTTTGCATGGGCCATTCTGCTGGCCTCCGCCGTGCTCGAAGCTGTGTGGGCGACGGCCCTCGGACTATCCGACGGCTTCAGCCAAGCCCCCCCCACCGTGGTCTTCGCCGTCACTGCAAGCCTCAGCATGATCGGCCTCGGCATCGCAGTGAAGCGGATTCCCCTGGGAACGGCCTACGCCGTCTGGGTCGGGATCGGAGCAGCACTGACGGTCGGCTGGGCCATGGCCACCGGCGTCGAACCGGCCAGCCCGCTCAAGCTGCTGTTCATTGCGGGAATCGTTGGTTGCGCGGCCGGGCTGAAGGCCCTTCCCACTGAAGCGTTGGAAGTGGCCGAGCCGGCCCGGCCATAAGCGCGGAATACTCCCCCGCCCCACGGAGTTGCCAGCGATGAGACGAACACTCGGCGAAGGAGAACTACCATGAGCCCGGAAACCACGAACGTACAGCTCGGCGATGGCCTGACCGTGAGCCCCCTAGGTTTCGGCGGGATGGCACTGACGCCCGTTTACGGCGAGGTGGATCCCGCCGAATCCCTCAAGACGCTGCATCACGCCGTGGATGCCGGCATCAGCTTCATTGACACCGCGGATATTTACGGCGCGGGCGACAACGAGGAACTGATCGCGAAGCTGCTGAAGGATCGCCGCGACGAGGTCCAGTTGGCCACCAAGTTCGGAATCGTGGGCAACCCACGCGAGGGCTACACCGATGTCCGGGGAGATACCGCGTACGTGGCCCAGGCGGCGGAAGCGAGCCTCCGCCGCCTGGGCACCGACGTCATCGACCTCTACTACATGCACCGCCGCGACCTCCGCGTTCCGATTGTGGAAACCGTGGAGGCCATGGCAGAGCTTGTCCGGGCAGGCAAAGTCCGGCACCTTGGCCTGTCTGAAGTGACAGCCGAGGAGCTGAGGGAAGCCAACGCCGTGCACCCGATCGCCGCCGTGCAGAGCGAGTGGTCCATCTGGAGCCGGGACGTTGAGCGCAACGTCGTCCCGACTGCGGCAGAGCTGGGTGTGGGCTTCGTGCCCTATTCGCCGCTTGGCCGGGGCTTCCTCACCGGAACCGTCAGCGCCGATCAACTCGGCGAGAACGATTTCCGGCACCGCATCCCCCGTTTTGCCGACGGCGCACTCGACGCCAACCAGGCGGTTGTTGCCGCGGTGCGTGCCGTGGCCACCGAGCTGTCCGGGAGCACCGGCCGGGGTGCAACTCCCGCCCAGGTGGCTTTGGCCTGGCTTTTCGCCCAGGGCCGCCGCCTCCAGCTCAGCGTGGTCCCCATCCCCGGCACGCGCAAAGCGAATCGGATCGATGAGAACCTGGGCGCCCTGTCGCTCGAGTTGAGCGCCGCCCAACTGGACGTGCTCGACGGCGCCGCGGACGCCGTCGTCGGCTCACGGTCCGCGGATCCCACCTGGGTTTCGCAGGGCCGCGAATAGGCGGTAAGCCCCAGGCAGCTTCCGTAGAGTGGACGAATGGACTCACTCATTCATTCACTGCGCGACATCACCATCCGGCGAATCTCGGTCAGCGAGATGAACAACAACGTGTATCTGCTCACTGCCAAGGCAAGCGGCGCGCAACTCCTGATCGATGCCGCGGACGACCTTCCGGCCATCCAACAGATGATCGAAGACTCGGCCGCGGACACCACGGCCACGCCGAAACTGGCCCTGATCGCCACAACGCACCAGCACTGGGACCACGTCCGCGCGCTTCCCGGGTTGGTGGAAGTTACGGGCGCGAAGACCTCGGCCGGAGTGGACGACGCCGACGCGCTGCCTGTGCCCGTGGACGTGCCGCTGCGCCATGGCGACGTGGGAAACTTCGACGGTTTCGACATCACCGCGGTGCACTTGCGCGGCCACACTCCGGGTTCAATCGCCTACGTGTACCTGGACCCTGAAGGGCCCGCGCACATTTTCAGCGGCGACTCGTTGTTCCCGGGAGGGGTTGGCAACACCCAGAACGATGCCGCACGCTTCACTTCGCTGTTGAACGACGTGAGCGAACGGCTGTTCGAGGCCTACCCGGATGACACCGTGGTGCATCCTGGCCATGGAGATCCGACCACGCTCGGTGCAGAGCGGCCACACCTTGCGGAATGGCGCGAGCGCGGCTGGTAATCCCTAGGGACATGCTCATTCTTCGGGCCTAGGAACGGACATATCAGGAATATGTCCACTCCTTGTTGCCCACGTTGAGCATGTCCAGCGGAGAACCTGGCGAACGGACAATGAGCATGCCCTGCTCTTGGGTCAGAGAGTGGACATATCAGGAATATGCCCACTCCTCGTTGCCCACGCTGAGCATGTCCAGTGGAGTGACTAGACCAAAAGTGGCTTAGCGGCCGCGGCGCTCGTTCGACGCCGGAGCAGAGGCACGGCGCGGGCCGCTGCGGGCCGGACGGCCGGAACCCGAGTTGCCTGAGCCGGAGCCATAGGAGCCACCGGAGTTGCCACCCGTGTTCGAGGACCATACGGACTTGTTGCCGCTGGTACGCGTGGAAGTAGCGGATTCGGTGCGCGGAGCCGAAGCCGAGCGGTTGCCGGCGGCAGCACGCTGACCGGTTGCCGGACGTCCGCTGCGACCACCCTGGCCCTGTGCGCCTGGAACGTCGTTGCGGTGACCGGAAGCAGCGTTGCCGCGTCCACGTGAGCTGCGGGCGACGTCGTCGTTCGCTGCTGCGCGGCGATCGGCGCGGTTGATGTCGGTGCGCACGGGCTCGGCCGCAACCTTGCCACGGCCACCGCGACCACCACGGCCACCCGCAGTGGGTGCAGCCTGGGTGGAACGGCGGTTGCGCTTGCGCTGGGCGTTGGCACCAGTGGAGGTGCCGCCGCCCGGCTGCTGGGTCTTCGCTGCGAGCAATGCCGCACGGGTGCGGGGATCAACCTTGTCGGCAACCTGGCCCACCAGCTCGGCTATCAACGGGGAGTTGGCCGTGACGCGCTCGAATGAGACGTCGACGCCGGCAGCCTTCATGAGCTTCTTGACGTCGGACTGCTGCTCGGGAAGCGTCAGCGTGACCACGGTGCCGTCGGAACCTGCGCGGGCCGTACGGCCGGAGCGGTGCAGGTAAGCCTTGTGCTCTGTGGGCGGGTCGACGTGGATGACGAGTTCGACGTCGTCGACGTGCACGCCGCGGGCCGCGACGTCGGTGGCCACCAGGACCCGGACCTCGCCACTGGCAAACTCGGCGAGGTTACGGTCACGGGCATTCTGCGACAGGTTGCCGTGGAGATCGACGGCGGGGATGCCGCAATCGGTCAGGGTCTTGGCCAACTTGCGTGCGTGGTGCTTGGTCCGCATGAAGAGGAGGCGGCGGCCGGCGCCGGAGGCCAGCTCCACGATCAGCTGCTTCTTGACGGTCTGGTCGTTGACCACCAGGACGTGGTGCTCCATGGTGGTGACGGCGGCCTGGGGGTCATCCACCGAGTGGGTCAGCGGGTTGGACAGGTAACGGTTGACCAGTTTGTCAACACCGTTGTCCAACGTCGCGGAGAAGAGAAGGCGCTGACCCTGGGTAGGAGTCATGTCCATGAGCTTCTTGACCACCGGGAGGAAGCCGAGATCGGCCATGTGGTCGGCCTCGTCCAGGACTGTGATCTCGACAGCTTCGAGAGTCAGGATGCGCTGGCGGATGAGGTCCTCAAGGCGGCCCGGGCAGGCGATGACAATATCGACGCCGGCGCGCAGCGCCTTTTCCTGGCGGGCCTGGGAGATGCCACCGTAGATGACCGTGGTGTTCAGGCCCATGGCCTTGGCCAGCGGCTCGATGGTGGCGTTGATCTGGGTGGCCAGCTCGCGGGTCGGTGCGAGGACCAGTCCCATCGGGCGGCCGGGCTTGCGGAAGTGCTTGGCTTCGCGCTCGGCGAGACGTGCCACAAGCGGGATAGCGAAAGCGATGGTCTTACCGGAGCCGGTGCGGCCACGGCCCAGGACGTCGCGGCCCGCGAGCGTATCCGGGAGGGTCTTGACCTGGATGGGGAAAGCTTCTTCGATGCCATCTGCAGCGAGGGACTCGGCGATGGCCTTGGGCGTGCCAAGGGCAGCAAAAGTAGTCATGTGTTTCAAGGGTCTTTCTGGCGGTGTCCAACGGACATCGTCCCCCGACGCCGGTTGGGCCAAGGGTTCGCCGAGGAAAAAGTCAGTGATCGACCGGTAGGCAATATGCCGTGGCCGGGACCAGAGAAAACGCGTTCATCGACGCAGGATGTGCCTCTCACATGAAAAAAGCCCACTTCCCAAGTTTGGAACCAAGCCAAATTCGAGGACTAGCGGGCATCACTGCACATCAAGTAAACCCATTCTAGCATCTGTGGGTCGCCGGCCTTTCCACAGGGGCCTTTGGGCGGCCGTTGCGTCGCCTGGGCACGTCAGGGCAGGCTTGAGCCATGACGCACCAGCACGACGGCGGAGCCCACCTTCACAGCGAACCCCAACTCGACGCCGACGCGGCGCAGTTTTGGGACGGGGTGTACCGGGAAAAGGCGAAGAGGTGGAGCGGGAATCCCAATCCCCAGCTGATCGCGGAAGCCAAGGGCCTGGCTCCCGGAACCGCCCTGGATCTCGGCTGCGGCGAGGGCGCGGACGCCATCTGGCTCGCCCAGCATGGCTGGACGGTGACCGCGGTGGATGTCTCCGCCGTCGCGCTTGAACGGGCAGAAGCCCATGCCGCCGACGTCGGTCTGCAGGACCGCATCACGTGGCTGCAACGGAACTTCGGCTCCTGGCGCCCTGACAAGGGCTTCGACCTCGTGTCTTCGCAATTCCTTCATTCTCCGCTTCTTCCGTGGCGCGATTCGCTCGTCTCGGCCGCGTCCGCGGTGGCTCCCGGCGGCGCTTTGCTCGTGGTCGGGCATCATCCTGATGGCCTGACTCCTTGGAGCGGGCACAAGGATATGAAGGACAAGTTCTTCACTCCCGAGGACTTGGTCGAGGCGCTCACGCGCGGCCCGGGCTCGTGGAGGATCAATGTTGCCGATTCCCGGGAACGCGCGGTGACGGGGCCGGATGGCCAACACGCCACCACCATCGACAGCGTGCTCCGGGCCACCCGAACGTCCTAGGCCCGCACGTCGTCCGCCTCGGCGGCGCGGTGCGCCTCGGAGTCCCCCGCACTTTCAGCACCCAAGGGCTGCCGGACCGCAACGCGCGGCGCAATGATGAGTCCGACGACGGCGATGGTCGACGTCAGCGCGAACACTCCCGCGAAGGAAGCCGCCGTCGTCGTCAGCGCACTGAAGACGAGTCCCGTCACGGCGAGCGAGAGGGCGCCGCCGAGGGAATCGGCGATCGACATTGCCGAACTGTTGAAGCCTTGGTCCTCATGTTTGGAAAGGGCCAGGGTCATGACACTCAAGCGCGGGTACATCAGGCCCATCCCGGCGCCCGCGAACAGCCAACCAGCAATCGCCACCGCGGCGGGCCACGAAAACACCGTGGTCACGAGGACAATTACCACCGAACCGAGCACCAGCGCAGACCCGATCCGGACTGCCAGGGCATTGCCAAGCCTGGAACCCATGCGGCCCTGCACAGCGGACGCCGCTGCCCAGGCGATTGCCGATCCAGTCAGCGCGAGCCCGGCAAATGCCGGGGTGAAGGTGTATCGCTCCGTGAGGAGGTACGGCACGTAAACCTCGGTACCGAAGAATGCGGCCGAAGCGACTCCGCGCATCAAAATGACGCTCGGCAGTCCGCGGTGCGCGCCGAGCGTGCCGCCGGGAACCAGCGGCCGTACTGCGAGCATCGCCGTGACGAGCGCGACGGCGGCAATCACCCAGCCGACGCCGGGCACCTGGCCGGAGAGGTTCAGGCCGAGAACCGCAAGGGCCGCGAGCGCTGCCCATCCCATGCGGCCGAAGGCCCAGGGAACGTCGGCGCCTTCGGGCTTCGTCTCGCCGGCGGCAGTCTTCGGGGAGCCCGTCTTCGGGGAGCCTGCCTCCCGCGGGGCCGCCTCCCGCGCGTCCGGCGTGGACTGCACGCCCCGCATGGCGGGGAGGATCATTGCCAAGGCCGGAACCACGAGGCCGACGACGCCGAGGAACACCCAGTGCCAGCTGCTCAACTGGGCAACCACGCCGGCGGCGAAGGGACCGATCATCGAGGGAATGACCCAGGCCGCCGAGAACGCGGCAAAAACTTGGGCGTGCAACCTCGCGGGGTAAACCCGGGCGATCACCACATACAGCGCCACGGTCATTGCGCCGCCGCCAAGGCCTTGGACCATCCGGCCGGCCACGAGCATCGGCATGGAAACGGCCGTACCGGCGATGAGCAGCCCCGCCGCGAACAGCGCCACGGATGCGTACAGCGGGGCGGACGGACCACGCCTGTCCGCCCAGTTTCCTGCGGCCACCATCCCGATCACGCCAGTGGCGAGCGGTCCGGCGAACGCCAATGCATAGAGTCCGGCACCGTCCAGCTCGCGGCTCACCAGCGGCATGATGGTGGTGACCGCCATGGATTCGAAAGCTGCAAGGAAGACCAACGCGCAGGCACCCGCCGTCGCCAGGAGATAGGGGCGTTGCAGTATGCCGGCTGTTGAGTCGTGGCTTGTCATCATCCCAGCCTAGAAGCCCAAACGAGTTTGGGGCCACAGAGCCGGCGCGCGGCGGGCGGCCATGCCTGCAGGAGGGCAAGCCATGTGCGGGTGCGTTCGGCGGGTCGTGGAGCGATAACCCGGGCATCCGCTCCCTGGTTTTCCTAGGACTGAGCGACCCACCTTCCCTATGGAAAGCCCGAGTGCGGCAGCGGAGAATTGAAGGCATGGGTCAGGAGTTAGCGCTAGGTTTCCGGTGTTTGAGGCATTGTGGTGGAGCTTAAGAGAAGGGCATGGCTAACGAACGCGGCGGCCGCTCGTGTGAGTGGCTTTGAGCGGTGGATGAGGTAAACGTCGTAACTGATCTGTGGTTGCAACGCGGACGCGACGGCTCCTTGTTTCTGGGCTTCCCGGGCTACAGAGCTGGTAACAAACGCGCTTCCGACCCCTTCCAGGACCAAGGGCACAACGGCTTCACGGTGTGGAGTTTCAACGACGATCCTGAGATCGATCCCGCTCTCCCTCGCTTCATTCAGAACTGTTCGGGTACGGGTTCCTGGGAGGCTGCTGATGAATGAGCGCCCAGTGAGGGCTTCCAAAGGAATCTGCGTGGGCTCCTCGTGTCCGGTCCCTGGTGGTGAAATGACCATGATCTCGTTGCGGGCGATGACGTGCGCGACCAGATCCGAGGAGTGAGGTTGACGATCGACAATTCCGATCTCGCATGCAGCGGACAGTACGGCTTGAGTCGCCAGGTTGCCGTCCTCTGCAGGCAGCATGGACAACGTTACGGCGGGGTACTTATCGCGAAATCTGCCAACAATCTGGGCGAGCGGGTCGACACTAAGACCGGGAGGCGAGGTTAGACGAACGTGGCCGCCCTGGAGCCCCTTAAGGGCAACCATCGCTTCGCGCGCTTCGTCCAGGTCCCGAAGAAGGTTTCGGGCCATCGGAAGAAGAACAAGACCGGACTCGGTCAGCACAACTCCCTTGCCCACACGATGGAAAAGGGGCGTTGCGAGTTCGCGTTCCAATCGCCGGATGCCCTCCGAGAGAGACGGTTGGCTGACGTACAGCGCCTCCGCCGCGGCGGTGAAACTCCCCGCATCTGCTGAGGAGACGAAGTATTGAAGCCCTCGGAGGTCCATAGACAAATCCTATGGGTATCGAAAGAAAAATAGGCTACCACGAGGGCAAGTAATGCGGTTCAGTAGATCAAACAGCCGCCACCGTTCAGATTCCCCCTTTGATCACGGTGCCCGGCCCAACATAGGAGAGGCTATGCCCACTGAAGCAACAATCATTCGCTCGAAGGACGATGTTGTCCGCGAAGTCAATGAGACCCCCCGGCTGGGAGGCCGAACGCGGATGATCGGCACCATCGCACTTGGCGGTTTCTTTATCGACGCCTACGACTTCACCAGCCTGAGCGCAGGTTCTGTCCAACTTCAGCAGGAGTTCCATCTCGATGCCCAGACTTTGGGCCTAGTTACTGCAGTCATGGCCTTTGGAGCCATCCTGGGAGCCTTCTCAGGCGGCTACTTTGTCGATCGCTTCGGCCGGCTGAAGATGTTCATGGTGAATATACTGCTGTTCGTCGTCGCCACGATCGGTGCAGCTCTATCGCCCAACTACGGGACGCTCGTGTTTTTCCGCCTCCTCATCGGCATAGGCGTCGGGCTGGACGTGCCCGTCGCGATGGCATTCCTCGCTGAATTCATGGCCGTGAAGAAGAAGGGCAAATGGGTTGAATCGGCAGCGGCCATGTGGTCCGCCGCCACCATCGTCGGGCTCCTCGTCGCACTCGGCATGAACCACGCCGGCGTCGGAACTGAACTCTGGCGCTGGGCAGTTGGCCTGGGCGCTGTACCCGCCATCGTTATCCTTGCCCTGCGGTTCAAGTACATGTCGGAAAGCCCCATGTGGGCAGCAAACCGCGGCGATCTTCCCGAGGCGGCACGAATTCTGAGCAAAATGAACAACCGCCCTTATTCCGTGGATAAGAATGCTGCACTCAACATCATCGAAGCTAAGGACTCACCCGGATTCTTCAAGGTCATGAAGATGCTGTTCGCCAAGCAGTACCGGAACCGCAGTATCCTCATCGTCCTCATCAGCGCGGCCCAAAGCGTTCAGTTCTCCTCTGTCGGCTTTTACCTGCCATTGATCGTTTTCTCTTTCATCTCCAAGAGCGTCGACGTTTCTCTCACGGCGTCAATTGCTGCCAACGCATGCGGATTGGTAGGAGCGCTACTCGCCGGCTCGATGGTCAACCGTCTGGGCTTGCGGAGGCTCTCTATCGTTGGCTTCGGCGCTGTCGGCGTTATCCTCGTCATTCTCGGAATCTGGGGTCAGTCGCTGCCGGCTCTGCTCGGGGTTGCACTCCTGGCGCTCTTCATTGGCTTCCACACCTTCGGCCCCGGCTCGACTGCCCAATCCTTCTCGGCTTTGTCGTACCCCACGCAAATCCGCGGTGCAGGCGCTGGTCTTTCCCAAGCGGCCAACCGCACGGGAAGCCTTACCGCACTGTTCCTGGTACCCATTCTTCTCGCAACGTTTGGTCTTTACGGAACACTGTTCACTCTTGTTATCGCCCCCGTGGTGGGTCTGATTGCTCTTGCGATCGTCAAGTGGGAGCCGATCGGTAAGAACACGGAGGAGGAGGTCGAGGAGTCCCTTGTCCCGATGCACTGAGGCAGCCGTGAAGCAGCCAAACCAACAACTACGAGGACCCTTGAAACCACGAGCGGAATTACTTCAATGGCTCAACCCAAATCTCGACTACGTCACCGCAGAGGGTGCCGGGGACTTGATGGATGCGGTCGCGGCCAGCCTGCAGGGCCATGGTCCTACCAATCTCTTTGATGACCCGCCACCGCTGATCTTCGATCCTGTGAAAGCATCGGCTTATCGGCCCGATCCGGTTGAGCTCCCCGGTTCCCGGACCGACGAAGCCCGGGAACCAGATCTCGACGGCCTTCCCTGGATTCCCGGACATGTGCTGGCCGACCTTACGGCGCGGGGTGTCCTGACGCGCTCCGAGGTGATAAAGGCCTTCTCCTACCAGATAGACACGTGGGACTCTTCCCTCAACGCCTTTATCCGCGTAACCCTTGATCCCCAGACTGATTTCGGTGATTCGGGCGGTCTTTTGAAAGGCATCCCCATAGGACTGCAGGACATGGTCTGCACGTCCGGGATCCCTACGACTGCGGGATCGAGTATTCTGCGTGATTTCGTTCCTGACAGAGATGCGGCGGCTTGGAAGCGGTTGAAAGGCGAGGGAGCGATGCTCGCCGGCAAGCTCAATACTCAGGAGTTCGCAGCAGGAACGACCGGAACGAACGATCACTATGGCAGCATGCGCAACCCCTGGGACCTGGCACGCACGGCCGGAGGGGCAGCGGGCGGTGCCGGAGCCGCTGTTGCTGCGGGCCTCGTCTCTTCTGCGGTTGGCACTGATCCGGGAGGATCAATCAGGGTTCCGGCAGCACACTGCGGAATCGTGGGTCTCAAGCCGACATTTGGTGTCATGGATCGAAGCGGGGTAGTTCCCCTTACGTGGACTACCGAAACCATGGGCGTTTTGGCACAGACAATCAGCGGTACAGCGAGTATCGCGGACATGCTTCTGGATGGTCGGGCACGGCAGAGGTATGGAATGTCCTGTCAAGAAGCGTCGGCCCGTGGGTCTGCCCGGGATCGGATTGATCTACGCATTGGCGTGCCGACTAACTGGCTTGAGATGGGCTTGGACGACGGGGTACAGCGCGCTTATCTTCAGGCCCTAACGGAGCTGGCCAGCTTAGGCGCGACCGTTCATGAGGTGGTATTGCCGGACGCAGCTGCCATAGCGCCAGTTCACCGCGCTATTGCCTTTTCGGAAGCGTCCAGTATTCATGAGGAGCTCATCAGGGATCGAGCGACTGAGTATGGCCAGGACATCCGACAGCGACAGGAAGCAGGCAGAGGGGTCATGGCAAGTGAGTATCTCAAGGCCGCTCGGCTGCGAGGGTTCTTTGCCCGCCAATTCTCGGAAGTCTGGAAGGACGTGGATGTCATCGTAACGCCGACGACGCCGGTCCCCGCAGCTCCGGTGGATACCCTTTCCATCAGTACTGGATCCAGGGGCGAAGAAGCGGCTCACACTGTTTACACGCGCTATGCGGCTCCTCTAAATACTTTGGGATTACCTGCGCTCTCGGTGCCGTGCGGGTTCACGAAGGAAGGGCTCCCTGTCGGGCTGCAGTTGTGTGGACCGCCGCACAGTGAACCGATGCTCTTCTACGTTGGTGCTGCGTACGAAAGCAAGACGCCTTGGCATCTGCGTCATCCGAACCACCCTGTAACTCCCGGCGGAAAGTGAACAAGCTCGTGAACAACATCGAACCCTTCGACGTCGTCATTGTCGGCGGAACTGTCGTTACCCCTGAAGGCACCCGACGGGCCGATATCGGAATCCGAGGCGAAACGATCGCCGCGGTGGAACCGGATCTAAGCCAGATGGCAGCGAAGAATGTTGTGTCAGCCGTAGATCGAATCGTTCTTCCCGGCGCTATTGATTCGCATGTGCATTGTAGGACCTGGACGGATCACTCAGATGAAATCGGGGACAGTCATCGTTCCGCGGCCTTTGGAGGCGTAACAACGGCCATTACCCAAATTCGGGCACCAATCGACATGGCTCCGTCGGATGCCATCGAGCATTTTATCGACCTAGGCAGCCGTACATCGGTTATAGATTTCGGACTTCACACGATTGTGCGACCTGAGCATGACCTGGACAAGGAAATTCCCAAGCTGATGGTGCTGGGAAGCGCCTCGGTCAAGTTCTTTATGTCCTATAAGGACATGGGAATCATGATGCCCGACAATCTTTTGCTCCGCGGCTTGGGTTTGATCCGCGACGCCGGTGGCCTTGCCATGGTGCACGCTGAAGACGGGGAGATGATCGGCCACCTTATTGCGGGAAGCCGCGCAGCAGGCAAGACCGCCATCAGCGATTTCGCGGCAGCGGAACCGGCAGCAGCAGAGGATCTGGGAACCATCAGGGCGTTGACTTACGCCGCGGTGATGGATTGCCCGCTCTACGTTCTTCATATGACAACGAGCGGCGCCATCCGGGCACTGCGGGAGGCACAGAAGGCCGGGCAGAGGGCGTGGGGGGAGACTTGTCCGAAGTATCTCACCCTGACTAATGACGACCTCATCGCCCGGGGTCCTTTGGCGAAAGTTGGGCCGCCTTTGCGGACGGCCTTCGACAACGACAGTCTTTGGCAAGCACTTTCTGACGCAACGCTTTCTGTGGTCGCAAGCGATCATGCACCGCGTGATCGTGAAAGCCTGACGGAGACGACAGACATTTTCGCAGAACCCTACGGTGCGCCTGGAACTGAGACCCTGCTGCCCATCATGTTTGATGAGATGGTCAGTCGCCGGGGCCTGGATCCGGCGGAGCTTGCTGCCGTTCTGAGCAGTAATCCTGCGAAAATCTATGGGCTCTACCCCAAGAAGGGGGCAATCCAAGTAGGATCCGACGCTGATTTGGTCATTATCGATCCCAAGCGGACGGAGACAATTCAGACTCGTACGCAGCACACGGGTGCGACGTACAGCCTTTACGAGAACCGCTCAGTTACGGGATGGCCTACACACTCCTTCCTCCGTGGGCGTGCGCTCTTGGTGGACGGTTCTTTGGCTCAGGAACCTGGCTACGGCAGTTACCTGCCGAGGAAGGCCGAGAATCTCATGCAGCTGGCTCCGGGGCAGAAGGCCACGTGAGAAAAGCCATCCTTTGGCAGCTCTCGGCGGTTGAACAGGCTGAAGGAGTCCGGGAAGGCCGGTGGTCCGCAGAAATGCTGACCACCGCCGTCCTGGAGCGGATCGCTGACGTCAACCCGAGGCTGAACGCCTATGTCACCATGAATGATCAAGCATTGGATGAGGCCCGGGCCGCAGACCGCAGGCAAGCGGCGGGGGAGCCGACCGGTCCACTGCACGGCGTACCATTTTCGGTGAAGGACCTCATCCCCACAAAGGGGTTGCGTACAACACTGGGAAGTTTGGCCCATCAGGACTGGGTTCCGGATCAGGACGAAATCTCGGTGGCAAGGCTCCGCGAGGCCGGAGGCATACTGATCGGCAAGACGAATACTCGAGAGTTGGGATACGGCGTCGTCACAGATAACGAGCTGTTCGGCCCGACACGCAACCCGTGGGATGTTGGCATGACGGCGGCGGGCTCATCGGGGGGTGCCGCAGCCGCCGTCGCCGCGGGCATGGGATCGATAGCGCTGGGTAGTGATGGCGGCGGATCTTTGAGGGTTCCGGCAGCCATATGTGGCGTTTTTGCACTAAAGCCCACATTCGGCGTGGTCCCGTTGTACCCGTCGTCGCGCCTGCCACTCAGAACTGGTCTAAATAGCTGGGAATCGCTTGAATGCATCGGGCCGATCACGCGCACAGTCGCTGACAGCGCACTGGTCATGTCGGTTATTGCCGGGGTGGATGTTCGGGATCGGCATTCCGTACCGCTGGACATGGGACACGGAACATCCCGGCAAAGAGATCTCGTCCTTGGGTACAGCCCAAGTCTTGCCGGGGCGGAGGTTGACTCCGAAGTGGCCGAGATAGTCGAGGCGGCCGTTAGGGCGGTGGCTTCGCGGCAGTCATGGATCGTCCGGGAAGCGTCCCCTCAGTTGCCGGCATTGCCGGATCTCCGGGAAATATTTGCGGCAACAGTGGCGATGGACACGGACCTTGAGGAACTTCGCAAACTCGCAGATCATGTGACTGTTTCTCCGGATATCCGGGAGCTTGTTGATCGACAGTGGACCGGTGATGAGCTGACACGGGCGCGGAGGAATCGACAGATCGTCTATGACACCATGCGAAGGTTTGGTGAACTCCACGACGTTCTCCTAACGCCTACCACAGCCACTCCGGCATTTCCTGTCGGGATGCGATTTCCCGAGGATGGAGACTGTGGAATTGCTGACGGACGCCAATGGTCACCGTTCGCATTTCTCTCCAACCTCACAGGGCAGCCTTCGGTCAGCATCCCGGTGGGACGTACCCGCAGCGGGCTTCCAGTGGGTGTGCAAGTCAGTGGCCGGCATTTTGCTGACGATACATTGCTGGACGTCGCGCAGGCATTTGAGCAAGTGCATCCCTGGGATCACAGCTTCCAATATGGAGCCCCTGAATAGCGCTCCGACGCCGCACACCTACCCGGCCCGGTGAGTCACGCCGTCGTCGTCCATTCGATTGCGGGCAGCATCTCACCGGCGGCGGTCGGCACAACGGCGCCAGTCGCCGTCGAGTCCGGGTTCAGCATCCAGCCGACCCGTTTGGCCGTGCTCAGCATCACGACGCTTTCGACGAGTTCGATGCCGGGAATGCGCTGCTGGATGGCAAGTTCCATCTCCAGT
Organism: Arthrobacter sp. GAS37; assembly: GCF_044908325.1. NCBI lineage: Bacteria > Bacillati > Actinomycetota > Actinomycetes > Micrococcales > Micrococcaceae > Arthrobacter > Arthrobacter sp. GAS37. The sequence continues at coordinate 19,409 of NZ_JBIYDB010000035.1, read as the reverse complement.
ACCTCGGCCAGCGAGCGCAGCCACATGATGATCACAAAGTTGGTGCTGCCCGTGGTGGAGGCGGTGAACCTGACGTTCCTGACGGCCCGCAGCTCGGCGGCCGCGGCTTCATGCTGGCCTGCTGGAACATTCGCGAACCACTGGCACGTCATGGGATAGCCGGAGAATTGCTGGGCGATTTCGCAGCGGAAGGACAGCATCCGGCTCGCGAGCACCCTGCCGAGCTGCCGCTGGACCGTGGCAGGGTGACGTCCCAATGCACGTGCGATTTCCGCGGCGGACGCCCTTCCATCCCGGGCGAGGAACGGAAAGAGTGCCATATGGCTCTCGGGCAGCGGGGTGACCTGTGCGTAGGGGGCGGACGGATTGAGCGCTTCCGGCCCGGCGAGGGCGCGCAGGGCCTGCTGCTCGGCCCGGCTCAGGACGTTGAGCCGCCACGCATAGCCGCTTGTGTGGATGCGGGTGCAGAGCGAGGTCCGGTACTTGGTGAGTCCCCGGATTTCCTTGAGCTGGGGCAATAGCCGGCTGCTGAATTCGCCCAGGTCTTGAGTGATCACGGTGAGCATGAGGTCCCGGTTGCTGGCTGCCTCCTCAACCGTGATGATCTCCGGAATCGCCGCGAGCGCGGCCGTGACCTCGGGCCTGAGGTGCATTTCGCAGTCCACGTCCAACAGGGCAAGGCAAGCATGCTTGGGGTCGCCCATGAGGTGCGCCGTGGTCCAGGCAGCTCCGGACTCGCGCAGGCGGTCCCATCGGGAGGCCAACGTGGTTGCGTGGACGTCCAGGACCTCGGCGGCGTCGGACCAACTGATCCGCGGCGAGATCTGGAGGGCATTGATCAGCCGGAGGTCCTCTTCACTGAGTTCCATCAGCGATCCTCTCCTCGGTGATGCATGATTCTTGTTAATTCTGGCATGATCTTGAATTTTTTCAGGGCTTTAGAAGATTGTGAGACTAATCACTCCACAATGGCTATGGATACCTACCAAACGTTCAGGAAACAGGAGAACAGATGTCGATCGCCTCAGACGCCAAAGAGATGCAGGGAGAAATCGCCCGGTTCCGTCACGAGCTCCACCAGGAACCGGAAATCGGCCTGGATCTCCCACGCACCCAGGAAAAGGTGCTCAAGGCGCTCGACGGGCTCCCGTACGAAATCACCCTTGGCGAGAGCACGACGTCGGTCACCGCAGTCTTGCGCGGCGGCGCGCCGCACGCCTCAGCCCGGAAGCCAGCTGTCTTGCTCCGCGCCGACATGGACGGCCTTCCCGTCCAGGAGCGCACCGGCGTCGAGTTCTCCTCGAAGATCGACGGCGCTATGCACGCCTGCGGCCATGACCTCCACACGTCCATGCTCGCCGGAGCCGCAACCCTGTTGGCCGAGCGGCGCGATCAGCTGGCCGGCGACGTCGTCCTGATGTTCCAGCCGGGCGAAGAAGGCTTCGACGGCGCGGGCCACATGATCCGCGAAGGCGTCCTCGACGCCCCCGGCCGCCGTGTTGACGCCGCCTACGGCATGCATGTCTTCTCCTCCCTGGAGCCGTATGGCCAGTTCTGCACCAAGCCGGGCGTCATGATGAGCGCCTCCGACGGACTCTTCGTCACGGTCCTCGGTGCCGGCGGTCACGGCTCAGCGCCGCATGCGGCCAAGGACCCCGTGACTGCGGCCGCGGAAATGGTGACCGCCCTGCAGGTCATGATCACTCGGCAGTTCAACATGTTCGATCCCGTAGTCCTGACCGTGGGCGTACTGCAGGCAGGTACCAAGCGCAACGTCATCCCCGAGTCCGCGCGTTTCGAAGCCACCATCCGCACGTTCTCGGAAGCCTCCCGCGACCGGATGATGACCGCGATTCCGCAGCTCCTCAAAGGCATTGCCTCCGCGCATGGCCTGGAAGTAGACGTCGATTACCGCGGCGAATACCCCATGACCGTCACTGACGAGGACGAGACCCACACCGCCGAGAACGTCATCTCGGACATGTTCGGCGATTCCCGGCTCTCCCGCTGGGCCACGCCGATCAGTGGCTCGGAGGATTTCTCCCGGGTCCTGGCCGAAGTTCCGGGAACCTTCGTGGGCCTCAGCGCCGTACCGCGGGGCGTGGACCACACCACCTCACCGTTCAACCACTCCCCCTACGCCACGTTCGACGACGGCGTCCTGTCCGACGGCGCGGCGCTCTACGCAGAGCTCGCGGTCTCCCGCATCGCCACCCTCGCCGCCGGCAACTAGCCCCCACCCCAATCTTGGAGCAAGACATGACCGCCACCGTTGGCACTTCAGCTACAGTCCAGGTTCACAAGTCCCATCTGCGAACCCTCATCGGCACCGGCATCGGCAACGCCGTCGAATGGTACGACTGGGCCATCTACGCCACGTTCTCGCCTTTCATTGCCAGCGCGCTCTTCAGCAGTGCCGACCCCACGTCCGCCGTCCTCTCCACCCTGGCGATCTTCGCCGTCGGATTCGTGGCCCGACCGTTCGGCGGCTTCGTCTTCGGCTGGATCGGCGACAGGATCGGCCGCAAGACGTCCATGACCTTCGCCGTCGGCCTCGCCGCTGTCGGCAGCCTGCTGATCGGTATCGCCCCGACCTTCCACGCTGTCGGGGCCTTGGCATCCGTCATGCTGCTGGTGGCCCGCCTCATCCAGGGCCTCGCCCACGGTGGCGAGCTGCCGTCGTCGCAAACGTACCTGTCCGAAATGGCGCCCAAGGAAAAGCGCGGATTCTGGGCGACCCTCATCTACACCTCCGGAACCGCCGGCATCCTTGCCGGAACCTTGCTGGGCGCCATCCTGACCGGCGTGCTGAGCAAGGCCGACATGAACGCCTGGGGCTGGCGCGTGCCGTTCCTGGTGGGCGGCGCCCTGGGCATCTACGCCTTGGTCATGCGGGCCAAAATGAAGGAGACCGAGGCATTCGAAGCCGAGGTGCCCAAGGAAAAGCGCGAGCCCATGTGGCCGCAGATCGTCAAGTACCGCAAACAGGCCCTGCAGGTTATCGGGCTGACCGTCGGCCTCACCGTTGTCTACTACATCTGGGGCGTCGTTGCGCCGAGTTATGCGGCAAGCACCCTCAAGATGGACCGCGGCGCAGCCCTGTGGGCCGGCGTCATCGGCAACATTGCGTTCATCGCGTCGCTGCCGTTCTGGGGCAAGCTGTCCGACCGTATCGGCCGCAAGCCCGTGCTGATCATGAGTTCTGCAGGTGCGGCGTTGCTGCACTTCCCCATGACCTGGCTCCTGAAGGATTCCCCGTGGCAGCTGGCCGTTTCGATGTCCGTGATGTTGTTCTTCATCGCCGGCAGCGCCTCGATTGTCCCTGCCGTGTACGCCGAGCTGTTCCCGACCAAGATCCGCACTGTGGGCGTCGGCGTCCCGTACTCCATCTGCGTAGCGGTCTTCGGCGGGACGGCCCCGTACTTGCAGACCTGGCTCGGCAGCATCGGCCAGGCCAACATGTTCAACGTCTACGCCGTGATCCTGCTGGCCATCGGAATCGCGTTCGCCTTCATGATCCCGGAAACCAAGGGCAAGGACCTGACGCACTGACTCCCACGCCCGGACCCAACTGACTCGCAGTTAACGTCGTTTAGAGCGCTGAAAACGACAACAACTGCGAGCCAGTTGGGTTAAAGCTGGGCGGCGAGGTGCCGGGAGGCGGCTTCCACCAGGCGCTTGATGAAACCCTCGCCCTCGCTTACCACCTCGTCCACGGCACCACCTTCGAAGAGTGCGCGTGCTCCGATCCGTTGCCGCTCACTCAGCTCGGCCGCCAGGGACGTGTCACCGTGCACAATGATGCTGGCACCTTCCGGCGGCAGCGGCGCGAGCCAGGCGTGCTCGGCCGCCACCGTGCGGCGGGCAGCCGCAAGAGCGAGCGCACCCCCACCGGCCCCCTCGCCGAGGAGCACGGCAACGCTTGGCACCGTAAGTCCGAGCATTCCCGCGATGCAATCAGCGATTCCGCCCGCGATTGCGGATTCCTCGGCCCGGACCGAAAGCTCGGCCCCCGGAGTATCCACCACCGTCACGAGCGGCAGCCCTAGTTCCTCCGCGAGGCGCATCCCCCGGCGGGCCTGCGCCAAACCCGCGGCGTCGAGGACGCTCCCCGCCCGCTGGGCTGCGCGGTCCTGGCCAACGACGACGACGGGCCGCCCCTCGAGTTCGGCCAGCACGACGGCGGTGCTCGCCGAAGCTGCCCCACGGCCCGTGCCGTGCAAGCGCACGAGGCGGCCGAACCCGGCGTCGAGCAGTTCCGCCAGCCCGGGACGCCCGGCGTCGCGAGTCAGTACGACCGAATCCCACGCGGAAGCGTCGTCGCTGCTGTTAGCTGTGACCGTCGGGGTTCCCGCATCGATCCAGGACCCGCAGCCAGCGAGGATGCCCAGCACCTCAGCGGCAAGGTTCCTGAAACCCGGTGCGTCCAACACGGCGTCGACCGTTCCACGAGCGAGAAGATGCTCGCTGCTCTGGATTCCCACCGGAAACTCCTGCCCAGTGAGTCCGGCGTAGACCTTGGGACCCAGGAAGCCAACCAGCCCACCTGGTTCCGCGACGGTGATGTGCCCCAACGATCCCCACGAGGCGAAGACGCCGCCTGTGGTGGGGTGCCGGAGATATGCCAGATAGGGCAGCCCTAGACGCTTGTATGCCGCGAGCGCCTCGGTAATCCGCACCATCTGCAGGAAGGCTAGGGTACCTTCCTGCATTCGGGTGCCGCCTGACGCAGGAGCGGCCACGAGGGGCAGCCGACGTCGGCCCGCCTCTTCAATTGCTGCGACGATCCGCTCGGCGGCGGACCGCCCGATCGAGCCGCCGAGGAAGGCGAACTCGCTGGCCAGGACGGCCACGGGCTGCCCATCCAGCGTCCCTTCGCCCGTGAGCACGGACTCGTCGGTACCGCTACGATCGCGGGCCCGGGCCAGATCCGCGAGGTAGGCAGAATCCGCCCCCGGCGGCGCCGGAGCAGGCCGGCCCCAACTCCGGAAACTGCCGGCGTCGAGGAGCTGCTCAAGAAACTCGGCCCCGCTAAGGCGGCGCTGCCGGTGTCCGATGGAAGCCGGTTCCGGGCGCGTGGCCTCCGCGACCGCCGTCACGACGCCCCCGAACCAATTAATGCGTCGCCGGGCAACCCTGCGCCGTCAAGCCACGCCCGGACGGCGTCGTCGTGCTCTCCGAGCCTCGGCGGCGCAGAGTGCCGCAACCTGGTGGTCTCGGTGCCGTCCGGTTGGAAGAAGCGCAGCGGCGATCCCGGGACCTCGATGCGTCCCAGCGTGGGGTGCTGGAGTTCAAGCGCCAAGTGCTGGCTCCGCGCCTGTTCCCAGGCAAAGACTTCGTCCAGGGAACGGACCCGGCCTCCGGGCACCCCGGCCGCTTCAAGCCGCGCGAGCAGCTCTTCGGCGTCGGACTCCGAGAACGCGGCTTCGATGGCTTCGGCCAGCTCGTCCCGGTGGGCCACGCGGGACTGATTGTCGCGCCAGCGTTCGTCCTGAACGGACAGTCCGAATTCTTCCGCGAAGCGGCGCCACAAACCTTCGGATCCCACGGCAATCTGCACCGAGCCTCCCGCGCAGCGGAACAGCCCATATGGCGCGATCGAAGGATGGTGGTTGCCTTGGGCCTGCGGAACCTCGCCGCCCACCGTCCAACGCGTGCCCTGGAAAGCAAGAACGCTGACGATCGAGGACAACAGGGACGTGCGGACCACTTGGCCACGGCCCGTCCGCTCACGTTCCAGGAGAGCCGCCAGCACACCGTAGGCGCCGTGGATTCCAGCCAGGACATCGCCAATCGGTACGCCAACGCGCTGCGGGTCCCCGGGACCTGAACCCGTGAGGGACATCAGCCCCGCTTCGCCCTGGGCAATCTGGTCGTAGCCGGCACGGTGCCCCTCCGGACCGTCGTGGCCGAAGCCGCTGATCGCGAGGACCACCAGCCTCGGATTCAACTCTTCGAGGCTCTTGGGATCAAAACCCAGCCGGTCCAGGGTTCCCGGACGGAAGTTCTCCACGAGGACGTCGGCCCGCCGCAGCAGTTCCCGCAACGCGGCCTTGCCGCCTGCCGCCTTGAGGTCAAGCCGGATGGACTCCTTATTCCGGTTGCACGAAAGGAAGTACGTGGACTCGCGACCCTCAGGAGTATCGACGAACGGCGGCCCCCAGCCGCGGCTGTCATCACCGACGTCGGGATTCTCCACCTTGATGACGCGGGCGCCGAGGTCGCCGAGCATCATGCCGGCGTGCGGACCCGCAAGGGCGCGGGAAAGGTCGACGACGAGCTTGCCGACGAGCGGTCCCTCGTGGTGTTGCTTGTGGTCGCGGAATCCGGGCTGCGTCATGCTTCGACTCCTACGGTGCTGTGCCCTTCAACCGCGCTATGTCCATTAACCGCACTGTGTCCATCAACCGCAAGATGCTCCGGAACTGGCCCGACGTCGTCCGCGCGACGACGGCGGATAAGTTCAGCGACGGCGAGCACCACAAGGTTCGGGGCGAGGGCGATCAGGCCCGAATCGGCGCCGCCCGTGGGGACGTTGCCGAAGGTGATGACAGCTACTGTGAGCGTGCCGACGATGATCCCCAGGTTGACCGGAACGGCGCCGATGCGCACCTTGCGGCCGATCGCGATGGCGACGGCGGGAGCGAGCTGGGTGAGGCCCCCGTACGTGAGCAGGAGCAGCGCTCCGATGTCCGATTTTGCGAGCCCGAAAGCCAGAGCCAGTCCGACGGCGATGGCGACCACCACGTGGTTGATCCGGAACCGCAGCTTGGGGTTCTTCACGGACAGCAGGTTGTTCGAGACAAGCGAGGAAATGCCCATCGCGATGGCGCCCGCCGGAACCATGGCAGCCGCTGCGCCGCCGATGGCAATGATCGCGATCAGTGGCTCCGGCAAGGTGTGCTGGGCGATGCCCAAGAGGACGAAGTTGCTCTTGGTCTTCGGATCGAGGACCAGGGTGGCCGCAATTCCGGCTGTGATCGGGATGAGCAGGAGGAACTGGTAGACCGCAAGCCATTTGACGTTGTCCCGCAGCACGGCACCGCTTTTCGCGGCAAGAACCGGCGGCCACAAGTGCGGGAAGGTGTTGAGCCCGGCGCCGATGCTTGTCACGATCACCGAGGTCACCCAGAAGGTGGCGTCAAAGCCCGGACGGCTGATGGTGAGGTAGCTCGGGGCGGTATCCATGACTTTGGCGAAGATATCCGGGATGCCGCCAATGCCGGCGACCACACCGGCCAACACGATGACCAGGGCGGCCAGCATGGCGAAGTCCTTGAAAACAGCCACCTTGGCGAGTCCCCGGATGCCCGCCCAGATGACGAAGACGACCACCAGCACGCTGGCCACGGCCATGCTGTAACCACGCGCCGATTCGCTCCCGGTAGCGAGCTGGACGATCAATCCAAGCCCGGTGATTTGCAGTTGCAGGTACGGGATGAGGAACACCGCACCGACGAGGGCCACGGTCTTGCCCAGGGCCTTGCTGTTGAATCGGTCCTGGAAGAAGTCCGCCATGGTCAGGTAGCCGCGGTTCGCGCCGAGAGCTCGCTGCCGGGGAATCACGAAATACTGGACGATGCAGTTGATGGTCAGATAGGCGACGGCGAAGAGTGCGGCGACGCCGCCACCGAACGCGATTCCGGCGAGGCCGAGGAAGCTGAACGTGGTCAGCGACTCGCCCGCCTGGAGGAACCAGCTGGTCCAGCGGGGCAAATCCCGCTTGCCGACGGTCCAGCTGGAGAGTTCTGTCTGGCGTCGGCGGCCCACGATACCGAGGGCGCCGATGCCGACAATTCCGATGATGATGGCGACTGTAAGCATCAGTAGGCCTCTCTTTCGGTGATGGTGGCCGGCCTATAGGTAGCGGCGCCATTCGTTGTAGCGGCGCCTGCCAAGGCGCTTTGCTCGGCTTCAAGACGGTCGAGTTCGGCACCGCCTTCTCGGAGGTACGTGCGCTCGATAATCTGCAGTGCGACGATCGTGGCGACGATCATGAGGCCCATCCAGACGATCGCCGACGGGAGGCCAAGCCATAGCGTTGGTGTGGAAACGAAAGGCAGGAACGGTGTGATGATCATGCCCACGATGGGGACTGAGGCAATGGTCAATCTCTTGGGGGATGCCAGGGTAGTGCTCATAGAACTGCAGCTCCTTGGGGGCGAACGGATGAGCAGGAAGAGATCTTCTCGAAGGCGGAAGCCAGGCGGAGGAGACGGGCGTCGCTGCCGCGCGCTCCGACCATCTGGAGGCCTACGGGAAGTCCGGCGGGGGTGAAACCGGCCGGAACCGACAGGGCGGGGAGGCCAAGCGGGGTGAACAGGTACGGGGCACGCATCCAGTCGAGATAGTTCTGGAGCCGTTGCCCCTCGATCTCGGTGGGGTATTCGAGATCGACGTCGAACGGGACAACCTGGGACGCAGGGGCAATAACCAGGTCGTAACGCTCAAAGAATCCGGCCGCCTTGCGAATCAGGCGGGTCATTCCTTCCTCGGCGCGAACTACGTCGCGGCCACTGAGCAGGCCACCTTCGCGGATGTTGCCGGCCAGGAAATGGTTGAAGGCATCGGGTTCTGTGGCAAGCTGCTCGCCCCACATCGAGTCGAAAGAGGCTGCGCGCAGTACGCGGAACACTTGCTCGGAACCGTCGAGGTCCGGGCAGTCCAGCTCGACGTGTGCGCCCAGGGCCGCGAGGGCCGCTGCCTGCGGTTCAATGACGTCGAGAACCTCGCGGCTCACAGGGATCCGGCCGCCGAGGCTCGGAGCGAACGCGATACGCAGGCCGGCAAAATCGGCTGGGGACAGTTCGGTGGCGGGGGCATCGCGGCGTTCGGGACCGGTCGGGAAAACGGAATGGGGATCGTCAGGCGAAGCGCCGGTCATGACCTCGAACAAAAGCGCAGCGTCCGCCGCCGTGCGGCCCATGGGTCCGGCCACGCCCAACGGGAAAAAGACGTTGTTGCCGTCCGTGTTGGGGACCATGCCGGGGGTGGGACGCAGGCCGACCACATTGCAAAACGACGCCGGGTTGCGGAGGGAGCCGCCCATGTCGCTTCCATCGGCGATCGGCTGGAAGCCCGCTGCCAGGGCAGCTGCCGCACCACCGCTGCTGCCGCCGGCGGACTTGCCGGGGTCATAGGGGTTGCGCGTTGCACCGAAAACACGGTTGAAGGTGTGGGAACCAGCGGCGAACTCGGGGACATTGGTCTTGCCCACTCGAATTGCTCCGGCGTCGAGGATGCGCTGGACGTGCAGATCATTTTCCTCCGGAACGTGGTCCCGGAAGTGCGGGTGCCCGAACGTGGTGCGCATCCCCGCGGTATTCGCGGTGTCCTTGAAGCTGATGGGCAAGCCGTGGAGCGGTCCCACTGGCTCTCCGGCCACGATCTTGCGGTCGGCTTCCGCTGCGGCCGCCCTGGCGCCCTCTTCGTCGAGGGTAACGACCGCGTTGATCAACGGGTTGAGCTTGTCGATCTGTTCCAGGTGCGCCTCGAGGACCTCGGTGGCAGACACCTCCCGGGAACGCAGGAGCCCGGCGAGCTCCACTGCCCCACGGTAAATCAAGTCGTTTGTCATGATTCATATTGCTTTCATTTAGTTTCCTTTTGAGTCACTTCTTTGCCTAAAGTAGAATTAATGAACCACGATAGTGTGGTGAATCACATTTGGCTAGGGGTGCGCATGAGATTTTTGGCGCGCAAGGCACCCTTTTCTGGGCAGGAGCGAACCCAGACGGGAGGAAGCTGGTTTCTAACTGACTCAGTCGAGGGCGGGCATGCGCAAGCCGCCGCGCTTGTACGCCCGCACCACGAGGGAACTGCGCACAGCCAGGGCACGCTCGGCCCATGGAGATGACGTGAGGAAATCGCGCAGTTCGTTCAAGCTGGCGAGGGTGACGTTGGCCATGAGCTGGAATTCGCCCATCGCCATGACCGCGTAGCGGACTCCGGGCGCTTCAGCGAGCAGCCTGCCAACCTCGACGGCGTCGGCGGGGGCAGTGCGGACCCAGACCACGGCTTCGATCGGAAGGCCGATGTCCGCGGGCTCAACGATCGCCCGGACACTCAGCGTGCCGTCCTCGAGGAGGGTGTTGAGCCGTCGGCGCACGGCCGGGGCGGAAAGCCCCACGGCTTCCCCCAGCTCGGCGACCGGAACGCGGCCGTCAGCCACGAGGATCCGCACGAGGTGGGAGTCGACGTCGTCGAGCACTCCACTCGCACTCGGACGGGACGGCGGAGGCGGCACTTCCTGGAGCGCGGCAGTTTCCTCTGCGGTGACCGGGCCCGGGTGCCATTCAGCCACCGTGCGGAAGTACTCCATGACGGGCGACGCGCTCACCTGCACCACGCCGTCGAGGGCTGGTAGTTCCTCCAGCACAAGGCTCGAGAGGCGTCCCGGACGGGCTTGAACCTCGAACAGGATTCGAGTGGGGCCGGTGAGCGCATAGACGAAAATAGCGTCCGGATCGCCTGAAAGCTCCTCCGCGATGGCGACCAACCGCGAGGGTTCACAGTGCACTTCCACAAGATGGGTGGGGCCAAGGGTCACCAGGCCGGCCACCCGCACGATACTCGAATCCAGCAGGGCGATGCCGCGGCGGGTCACCGTGCTGAACGGCTCGCCCAGAACTTCGGCGATCCGCCGCCAGGAGGCGCGGCCATTGACCTGGAGAGCGCCGACAATCCGCCGATCGAGCCCGTCCAGCTCGCGCGAGGGTGCCAGCATGACCATGTACCCGATTATGCCGCCTCGCTGCGTTCCCTCCCCAACTGGCTCGCAGTTAACGTCGTTTAGAGGCCCGAAAACGACAACAACTGCGAGTCAGTTGGGCTAGCCGACATACCGGTTCCGGCCGGCGCGGAAGCCGAAGAAGGCCGCCAGGGATCCCACTATGAGGAACAGGATGCCGGCAGCCGCGAAGCCACCGGTCGCTTGGTGCAACTGGCCGACCATCAGGGTTCCCGTGGAGCCCAAGCCATAGCCGACGCCCTGCATCATGCCGGAAAGATGCGCCGCGGTGTGCGAATCGCGCGTACGCAGCATGATCATGGTCAACGCCACGGCCGTGAGGCTCCCCTGGCCAAGGCCCAACAGCCCGGTCCACACCCAAATCAGATCCGTGGGGCCGAAGATGCTCAAGGCGAAGCCGCCGCCGGTCATGAGCGCCACCACGGCGTTGATGACGCGCTGATCCTTGAAACGGGCCGCGAGCCCCGGAGCAATGAAAGAACCAAGCATCTGCAGCACAATCGACACGGACACGATGAAGCCGGCCGTCCCGCCGTCGATCCCGCGATCGCGGAGAATCGGCGCCAACCAGGCGAACACGCTGAAGGACATCATCGCCTGCAACGCCATAAAGATGGTGACCTGCCAGGCGACGGCGGAACGCCAGACGTTCGCACCGCCGTCGGCGGCGTTGTGCCGGACGGGATGCTGGCGGATCGCGAGCGGCAAGAAAAGCAAAAGTACGACGGCGGCGGGCAGCGCCCAGAACCACAGCGCCGAGGTCCAGTGCCCGGCCGCCGCGAAGACGGGATAGGTGAAACCGGCGCCAAGCGCGGCGGACGCGCAAATCGCCGTCGTATATAGCCCGCCCATGAGCCCAAGCCGATGCGGGAAGTCGCGCTTCACCACCCCGGGCAGGAGCACATTGCACAGCGCGATCGCGGCGCCGCACGCCGCGGTACCGGCAAGGAGGGCCGGCAAGTGCCCGGCGCCGGCGAGGTCCACGGGACGGAGCAGCAGCCCAGCCGTTAGCACTGCCATCGCGCCAAGCAATACTCTCTCGGCACCGAAACGGCGCGCCAGGACCGGCGCCAGCGGCGCAAAGACACCCAACAAGGTCACTGGCACAGTGGTGAGGACAACCACTGCCCAGCCCGGCAGCCCGGCGTCGGCGGTGACTTCCGGAAGAACCGCCGAAAAGCTCGAAAACACCGTCCGCAGGTTCAGGCCGATGAGCACCAGGCAGATCCCCAGGAAAACGAGTCCGGCGCGCGTCTTGACCTGGGTAGGCTCGGCGGCGGGAACCTCGTCGATCTCGGCGTCGACGAGGGTCTCCGGGATGCCGGAGTGCGGCTTGGTGTTCTCGGGGGAGCTTGAGGCACGGGTCACCAACCCATTCTGGCAGTTTGTCCACATACGCCAGCTCCGCCGCGGGCGTTAGGTCCTGCAACGGTATTCTGGAGGGGATGAGTGAAACCCCAGAATCCCCCGAAACACCGCAGTCTTCGCGCCCCGTGACCCCAGGCAGCCAGGCCTCCTTCGGCACGTATGGCGGCCGGCCGGTCAGTTTTGTGCGCCGCGGGACACGCCTTCAGGGCCGCCGCCAGGCCGCGTGGGAAGAGCACTCGGACCGCTGGGCCATCCAGGTTCCGCGGCATGTCGCCAACACGTCCGTGCACCCGGACTACGTGTTCGACGCCGAAGCGGAGTTTGGGCGCAAGGCGCCGCTGATCGTTGAAATCGGTTCGGGACTCGGCGACGCCGTATGCCACGCGGCAGAGGAGAACCCGGACAGGGACTTCCTCGCCGTGGAGGTATATACCCCGGGCCTGGCCAACACCATGATCAAGATCAACAGCCGCGAGCTCAGCAACGTCCGCGTGGTGGAGGCCAACGCCCCCGAGGTCCTGGCCACCATGCTCCCCGCGGGTTCGGTGAGCGAGCTCTGGGTCTTCTTCCCCGACCCGTGGCACAAATCCCGGCACCACAAACGCCGCCTCATCCAGCCCGCGTTCGCCGAACTCGCAGCACGGTCCCTCAAGAAGGGTGGCCTGTGGCGGATCGCCACCGACTGGTCCAACTACGCCATACACGTCCGCGAGGTCCTGGCCGGCTCCACCGAGTTCGAGAACGTGCACGACGGCGAACGGACCGGCGCTGACAGCCCCCTCACCCAGGTGTGGGAATCCGGAGTCGAAACCATGGTTGGCGGGGCACCTGTCAAGGAAGGCCGCGCCCCGGTCAGCACCGAGCACACAGGCCCCAACGAGGGAGTGGACCACGTGGGCGGTTGGGCTCCGCGCTTCGATGGCCGCATCCGCACGAGCTTCGAAAACAAGGCCCACGAGGCCGGACGTATGATCTTCGACCTCAGCTATCGCAGGATCTAGCAGCTGTAAGCTCGGGGGACATCCCGCGCGCATCATCCCTGCGATGGTTAGCTGGTGGGCCGCCGCCGGCGCCGACGGTGTCCGCGCCGGCCTCAAAGAACAAAGCGATGGTGACCGCGCCGGGATCGAGCACCCCCCGCGCGAGTTCCCCCACGTAGGTGGCCCTGCCGCGGGCGGCGATGAGGTCGGCGGTGGACTCAGCGCCGGCCCGGGCAGCCAGGGCTGCTTCCAGAAGCGCCTCGCCTGGCATGCTGCCGCGCTCGGCGGCCGCGGTGAGGGCAGCGGATGCCGGTTCGAGCGCGTCGATCATTGTGTTGTCACCGACCCGGGCACCGCCGAGTTTCTGGATGGTCGACAGACCCGCGGCGATGCCTTGGGCGATGTCAGTGACGGCTGCTGCGTCATTCTTGGTCCCTTTGGCGATGTCGCGGAACCACATCCCGAACAGCGGTCCGCTGGTGCCTCCGGTGGCCAAGAAGCCACGGCTTGCGGCTTGGAACACGGTGGTAAAGGTCGCCTCCGTGGCGGGCGGCAAACCTGCTCGTGTGCGTTCCAGGGCCGACGCGATGTTCACGCCGAAGTCGCCATCACCGGCGAGCCTGTCCAGCTCTGTCAGGTAGGCCTGTGTCGAGTCGAATCGTTCGCTGAACGAGGTGATCCACGTCAGTGCAGCGGTGCCGTTGATGAAGTTGGTCATGGTGTTTCCTTCGGTTTGTTGTGTTGTTACCAAGTGAGGGCTGGTGTGCGGACGGTGTCGTCCCACAGGCTGATCAGTTCGTCGTCGGCAACGGTCAGGGTCACGGAGAGGCCGTGCATGTTCAGGGAAGAGACGTACGTGCCGGTCAAGGAGCGCGCGACGCTGATGCCACGACCGTTCAGAAGGTTGTGTACGTGGCGGGCTGCGATGGACAGCTCGAGCGGGTAGGCCCCGCCGAGGCCGTTCACGATCGCAATCACCGACTGGCCGCGCTTGACCTGCAGACTGTTCACCAAAGGGGTGACGAGCTGTTCGACCAGATCATCGGCAGGCGCATAGGCGATGCGGCCGGTGCCGCGTTCACCGTGGATGCCCACCCCGAATTCGACCTCGTGCGGTTCCAGCTCAAACGCCGCAGCGGACTCACCGGGGTGCGCACCTGCGTCCAGGGCGATCGCCAGGCTGCGTGAACGGGTTACGACGTCGCGGCCGCGGGCGGCGATCGTGGACACGTCGGCGCCCCGCTCGGCGAGAGCGCCGCATACCTTTTCGACGGTGACCACTGCGGCAGTGCCGCGGCGTCCGGGACCGTCGTTGCCGTTGTCGGAGGCGAGGTCGTCGTCAACCAGGACCTGCTCCACGGGAACGCCGTCGTCATCGGCCAGGGACGCGGCGATCTGGAAGTTGAGGACGTCGCCGGTGTAGTTCTTCACGATCTGCACGACACCTGCGCCGGTGTTGGCGAGTTTGGTGCCCGCATGCACCTGGTCTGCGGTGGGGCTGGCAAACACTGCGCCGCAGACGGCGACGTCGAGCATGCCGCTCCCGACGAATCCGGCGTGCAGTGGCTCGTGGCCGGAGCCTCCTCCTGAGACAAGTCCGGCCTTGCCGGGTGTCAGGGTTTTGCGGGAGATCAGGTTGTGTTCGTTGTTGAACGTCACCAGCTCCGGATAGGTCAGGGCGAAACCGTCCAGGGCTTCGTCGATGACGCGGTGGGGGTTGTTGACGATGTGTCGACGCACGGATGTGGGCATGGAAGTACTCCGGTTCTGTAAATAGGACAGCGGAAAGAGAGGGATGAAGGCGTTGGGGAAGGAGGCTAGGACAGCTCGCCGAACCCTTGGAGGACGAGTTGCTTTAAGGCGTTCACGGCCCGACTGGCGTCGGGGCCGTTGGCATCAATGCGGAGCTGATCGTTCTTGCTCGCCGCGAGGGAGAGCAGACCGATCACACTGGATGCGCTGACCGGTCCTCGCCCGGCGGTGGTGTTTGTGAGTTCGATGTCGGCACTGAACTCCCCGGCCGTCTGCACGAGTAGGGCTGCCGGGCGGGTGTGCAGGCCCATCGGATTGATCAGACGTTCCTCTGCGCTGGCGGCGGGGTTCTCCGGATCGGTGTCTTCCGCGACTGAAGCGCCTGCTCCGGTGACGGTCTGGGTCTTCTTTGCGCTGAGGGCGTTGCTCGCTTCAGCGGCAACGTCGGCCAGCGAACTTCCTGCCGTTGCGCTGACCACTGCAGCCGTAGTTGCTTCGACGAAGGGGCCGTCGCTGATCAAGACCTCGTAGGTGCTGCTGCGGATCTCCAAGGCCAGGGATGAGCTAAGGATCGCTGATCCCAGGTCGGTGATCACGAGCACACCCTCAATGGTGGCGAGGTCATCGATTGCGGACGCGATTGCTGTTGCGTCGGTGCCGAAACCTCCGGCCACGCCCGCGGCGATCCGGATGGGAGGTTGCGCGCCGTGAACCATTTGCAGGGCGAGATCCATCGCGGCGTTTGCGAGGGCTTCACTGTGTGAGACGAGTACGATGCCGATCATGCGGTTCCTTCCCCGATGCTGGCGGCCAGCGCTGCAAGCAGGATGGCCGCTGACGCGGCTCCCGGATCGATGTGTCCGGCGCTGCGCTCACCGAGGTAGGACGCCCGGCCTTTGCGTGCGACGAGCGGTTTGGTGGAGTCCCGGCCGGTCGTCGCCGCAGCGGCGGCGGCCGCAATTGAGCACTGCAGTTGCTGGCCGTCAGCCAGGGACTGGGACAGTGCCGTGACGGCCGGTTCGAGGGCGTCAATCATGGTCTTGTCGCCAACCGTTGCATGTCCCCGTGCAATCACGCCGTTGACGCCGGCATGCAGTGCGTTCTCCAATTCAGATCCGTTCAATTGCACGTCCGCGGGGCTGTTTCGGGCCATTTCAATGAAGAAGGTGCCGTACAAGGACCCGCTGGCCCCACCGACGGTGGCCACCAGGGTCATGCCGACGGCCTTAAGCAGTTCCTGTACGGTGCCTGTCGCCCCGCCATCGAGCTTGGTGACCACTGCGGCTGTGCCGCGGACCATGTTGGTCCCGTGGTCAGCATCTCCAATCGCCGAGTCCAGCTCGGTCAGCCAGTCTGCTTCTCTCGTGATTTCGGACGCGAAGCGGTACAGCCACTGCTGCAGCGCACCGATCGTAAGTGCTTCAGACATGTCAATCCTGCCAGCGGAGGGCAGGGGTGTTCACCGGCGCGTCCCATAGATCGAGAATTTCGTCGTCTACGCCGACCAGAGTCAGCGAGCAGCCCGCCATATCGAGACTGGTGACGTAATTGCCGACCAACGAGCGCGCTACCTTTATATTGCGTTCGTTGAGTCGGTCGGAGACCTCGGCGAACATTGCGTAGAGCTCGATCAGCGGGGTTCCTCCCAGGCCGGTCAGCAAAGCGATGACCGGTTTGCCGCCGAGGTCATAGTCGGTGGTGATCGACTCGACAAACGCGTGCGAGAGTTCCGCGGCCGACATCACCGGCACACGCTTGCGTCCTGGCTCGCCGTGGATGCCGACGCCGAGTTCCATTTCGCCCTCGGGGAGGTCGAAGCTGGGCCTGCCGACGGCAGGAACAGTGCAGCTGGTGAGTGCTGCCCCCATGGAACGCCCGGCATGGGCGGTCCGTTCGGCGAGCCCGTGTACTTTCTCAAGGGACCAGCCGCGGGCAGCTGCTGCGCCGGCAACTTTTTCCAGAATCAGCGTGGTGCCGACACCGCGCCGGCCCGCTGTCCAGGTGGAGTCCTCCACCGCGACGTCGTCTGCGACGACAACGGTGGCCACCTCGATTCCCTGCTCCCGGGCGAGTTCGGCGGCCATTTCAAAGTTGAGCAGGTCGCCGGTGTAGTTTTTCACCACGAAGAGCACCCCCGCCCCGGTGTCCACCCGGGTGGCGGCGGCCAGAATCTGGTCGGGCGTCGGTGATGTAAAGATCTCACCGGCGCACGCGGCATCCAGCATCCCGGCGCCGACGAACCCGCTGTGCAGCGGTTCATGGCCCGAGCCACCTCCAGAGACCAGTGCGACGCGTCCCTCCCGTGGTGCGGTGCTGAAAACGATGCGGTTCTCGAAATCAACGGAAAGTTGGCCGTGCGCGGCGGCGACACCGCGCAGGGCGTCTGCCAGCAGAGTCTGCGGGGAGTTGATCAGCTTGTTCACGCCCGGGACTCCTGCTCGGTCAGCGCCTCGGTGAGCGAGGTGCGGTCAGCCTGGGTGCGCGAGATGAGCCCGAACAACAATCCCGCGGCGACGCCCGCGGCAAGTTCGGCGACAACATAAACAGGCCATTGCTCCCAGTGAACGGTTCCGCCCATCAGGAACTGTACGAGCATCGGCCCGGTGGTCCTGGCGGGGTTGATCGATGCCCCCGTGGCGGGCGCGACGGGGATGATTGCGGCGAACACGATGAAGCCGATGACAATCCCGGCGAAACCCGGTGCGGCCTTGCGGTGGATCACGCCGAAGACCGTGAAGACCAGAATGAACGTGCCGATGAATTCAGCGGTGAAAGCCTGCCAGACGGGGATGTCACCATAGGCGGCCACCCCGAGGCCCAGCTCACTGGCCTTCTGGCCGAGGACCGCAATGATCGCGAGGGAACCTGCAACAGCACCCAGTACCTGGGCTGCGAGGTATCCCGGCACGTCACGCCACGGGAACTTCCCTGTGGCGGCCAGCGCCACGGTCACTGCGGGGTTGATGTGGTTTCCCGAGATGTAACCGAAGACGTAGACGGTGCCAATGACGACTGCACCAAACGACAGGGAGATGAAGCCCAGCTCCGAACCGGTAAACGGCGCATTGCCGCGGGCGATGGCGAGGGCCGGGACGGATCCTACTCCTACGAACACGAGGAACGCGGTCCCCAGGAACTCGGCAGCGACGCGCTGCCACATGCGGTTTTCGTCCATGACGAAAGTTCTCCTTTGAACGGTGGATGAAATTAGCCGAAGAGTCGGATTCGACATTGTCGACTCTGATTCGGTATTATCGAATCATGCCGTTTAGGATCCCTGGTTGTCAAGGGGTTAAATTGACATGTCGAACGGAGAAGCCAATTGATGATGGGAGAGTGGGGCTGTGATCCAGTCGATTGACCGTGCCGCGAAGATCCTCGGGCTCCTTCAAGGCGCCAGGCGCCTTGGAATTTCCGAATTGGCCGCCGCGTTGGAGCTTCCGCCGTCCACCGTCCACGGTCTGGTGAAGTCGCTGCAGGCACACGGGCTGGTCGCTCAGGAAAGTTCCGGAAACCGTTACATGCTCGGGCCCGCGCTGTTGAAACTTTCCAGCGTGTACCTCGACACGCTTGACGTCCGGGCTCGCGCGATGCGGTGGATGCACGAGTTGTCTCGACGGACCGGTTACGCGACGCGACTGGGTGTGAACCTTCTCGGCGAGGTTTTGATCATTCATCACGACCGCCGCCCCGACGGCACAGAGCAAATGCCGGAAACAGGACTCAACCTACCCGCCCACGCCTCTGCTCTCGGAAAAGTACTACTCGCCTACAACCCCGAGTTCGAAAATGACGTGCTCAGCAAACCGCTGGCCGAATTTACCGGCGAAACGATCACCAACCCTGCCGTCCTCCGATCCCAGCTTGAGGAAGTGCGCAAAAACGCGCTCGGGTTGGAATACGAGGAAGCGGTGATTGGCGAGGCTTCCATCGCGGCCCCCGTCTACGATGAAAGCGGGACCGTCATCGCCGTTTTGTCGGTTGTGCTCCCCGCGAGCGAGTGGCCGGCAAGCGAGGCCACCGTCCGCGAACTCCGCGACGCCGCGTGGACAATTTCACGGGAACTCGGAGCTTCCGTATGGTCCTCCCAAGGCGCCCGCTAGACCTTGCGCCAACCAGAACCCGCGACAATTGCGACAGCCACCCTTTGCGTGCCGCACAGGCACCGGATACCATGTGAGACGTGTCACCGAAAGGCGGCACGTGCTTATGATCTGCGGCGGGAGAGCCCTGCCGGTACGTTTCAGCAGGCGCCGTAGGAGCAAATCCTCCCCAGGAATCTCTCAGGCCCATGTACCGCCGCGGCAAGGCAACTCTGGAAAGCAGCCCGGGCAACCGGACTCACCGACGGTGCAAGCGTCCAGCCGAGAGGCGGAGACGCGGAAACTCTCAGGTCCAATACAGAGCGGGGAGGAACCGAATCATCGTGGTGCGTCCGCGCCACCTGAATTATGGAGTTCCTCATGACCCTGGCACCTGAAGGCCGTAAGCTGCTGCGCGTTGAACAACGCAACAAAGCCGTCCCGGTCGAACGCAAGCCCGAGTGGATCAAGGCCAAG
>NZ_JBIYDB010000034.1:0-47028 GCF_044908325.1 Arthrobacter sp. GAS37 | reverse complement strand
CTCCACCCCCCCCGCTCCTGGGCCCCCCCCCCCCCCTCCCCTCCTTGCGGGTGTTGCCGCGCGGGGGGGGCCGCGCCCGGGGGGGCCCCCCCCCCCCCCCCCCCCCCCCGCCGTCGTACATGGTGAAACTACGGCAGGTGCCGTTCGTCCACGCCGTTGTATTCGCTGAGCGGACGGATCAGGGAATTGGCGGCGGTCTGTTCCATGATGTGTGCGGTCCAGCCGGTGATGCGGCTGGCCACGAACAGCGGGGTGAAGGTCGGGGTGTCGAAGCCCATGAGGTGGTACGTGGGCCCCGCGGGGTAGTCCAGGTTGGGCTTGATCGCCTTGGCCTCGTCCATGGCCTGTTCAAGACCGTTGTACAGGCCCAGGATCTCGGGCCGGCCGTAGTGGGCGATCATCTTGTCGAGTGCGGCCTTCATGGTGGGCACCCTGGAGTCACCGTGCTTGTAGACGCGGTGCCCGAATCCCATGACCTTCTTCTTCTGCGCCAGGGCATGTTCCATCCAGGTCTTCGCCCGGCCAGCGGCTTCCTCAAGTGATTCCTCGGTGCGGATGCCGATTTCCTCGAAGGTGTGCATGACGGCCTCGTTGGCGCCGCCGTGCAGCGGACCCTTGAGGGCGCCGATCGCCGCGGTGACCGCGGAGTGCAGGTCCGAGAGGGTCGAGGTGACAACACGGGCCGTGAAGGTGGACGCGTTGAAGGAGTGCTCGGCGTAAAGGATCATCGAGACGTTGAACGCTTTCACGACCTCGTCCACCGGATCCTCGCCGAAGGTCATCCACAGGAAATTCGCGGAGTAGCCCAGGTCGTCCCGCGGTGCCACGGGTTCGATGGCCTGTCCGTCCGCGCGCCGGCGGCGCTGGTCGTAGGCGACCACTGCCGGCATGGCGGCGAACAGGTCAATGGCCTTGGTCATGTTGGCCTCGGGCGTGGAAACCTCGGCCAGCGGGTGCCGTGCTCCGAGCACCGAAGCGGCCGTCCGGCAGACATCCATGGGGTGTGCTGTAGTCGGCAGCGTATCGATGACCTGCTTCACTACGGGGTCAAGGGCGCGGCCCGCGCGCTCGCGGGCTGTGAACTCTGCAAGTTCCTCCGGCGTGGGCAGCTCGCCGCTCCACAGCAGGAAGGCGACTTCTTCGAAGCTGCACTTGGCGGCGAGTTCCTGCACGGGGTAGCCGCGGTACAGCAGCGAGTTGGTGTCCGGATTGACCTTGGAGATCGCGGTGTAGTCAACCACGACGCCGGCCAGGCCCTTCTTGATCTCTTCAGCAGCCATGCTGAACTCCTTCGTTCATCGGCAAGCACTCCGGAACAGCCGGAGCGCCTGCATCCCTTGGTTGATCCAGTTACCGGCTGAGCCCAGGAATCTGGAAGTTGAAAACGCTCGTATCGAAGTGGTTGTAAGCCTCGTAGTCCACGAGGTCATAGAGGCGCGCACGGGTGAGCATGTTCTCCACCTGCGCCTCCTGCGTTCCTGTGGCCTTGATCGTTTCCAGCGTACGCTCTGCAGCCCCCATGGCAATGCGGAGCAGGGTGACCGGGTAGATCACCATGTTCACGCCGACCCCTTGGAGCTGTTCCACGGTGAATAGATCGCTCTTGCCGAACTCGGTCATGTTGGCCAGGATCGGCACATCCACTGCATCACGGATGGCTTGGAACTCGCTGAGATCCTTCATGGCTTCCGGGAAGATCGCGTCGGCGCCGGCCTCGACGAGTGCCCGCGCACGTTCCTGCGCGGCTTCGATGCCCTCGACGGCGCGGATGTCGGTCCGGGCCATGATGAGGAAGTTCGCATCGCGCCGGGCGTCGGCTGCGGCACGGATGCGCTTGGCGGCGGTGTCGACGTCGACCACGTTCTTGCCGTCCAGGTGCCCGCAGCGCTTGGGGTTGAACTGGTCCTCGATGTGGCAACCGGCCAGTCCGGCGTTTTCCAGTTCCTGGATGGTGCGGGCCACGTTCATCGGCTCGCCGAATCCCGTGTCCGCGTCCACGAGGCACGGGAGCTCGGTCATGCGGGCGATCTGGCCTGCCCGGGTGGCGACCTCGGTGAGCGTCGTGAGCCCGATGTCCGGCAGGCCGAGGTCGTTGGCGAGGACGGCACCGGAGATGTAGACGCCGGGGAAGCCCTTCTCCTCGATCAGGCGTGCCGAGAGCGGGTTGAACGCGCCGGGAAACTGGGCGATGGTCCCCGAAGCGAGCATCTCGCGCAGGGCGAGGCGCTTCTGCTCCGGCGTTGTCTTGGAATAGAGCATCTAGAACAGCCCCTTCGGCGCGGCGGCGAGGTCGATGACCCCGGGGGCGGCGGTGATGTTCAGCTGGTCCAGCTCGCCCGGGCCCAGGTCCGGGAGGGCTTCGGCGGCGGCGAGGAAGCGTTCGATCTCGGCTTCCTCGACGAGTCCGGCGGCGAGGGTGCGGAACTTGTCGATGTATTGCTGGCGGGCGAAGGGCCGGGCACCGAGCGGGTGGGCGTCGGCCACGGCGATCTCATCGGTAATGACCGTTCCATCCGTGAGTGTGATGACTACGGTGCCGCCGAAGGCCTTCTCCGCGATGTCCAGGGAGTGGTAGCGGCGGGTCCATTCGGGGTCTTCCACGGTGGTGACCTTGTGCCAGAGTTCCACGGTGTCGGGGCGGCCGGCGCGTTCGGTGCTGTAGGAGTCGACGTGGTGCCAGGAGCCGTCCTGCAGCGCGACGGTGAAGATGTACGGGATGGAGTGGTCCAGGGTTTCCCGGCTTGCGGTGGGCGAGTATTTCTGGGGGTCGTTGGCTCCGGAGCCGATCACGTAGTGGGTGTGGTGGCTGGTCTTGATCAGGACGGATTCCACGTTGGCCGGGTCCGTGGCCTCGGGATGCTCCTTGTGGAGTTTGCGGGCGAGGTCGATCCAGGCCTGGGCCTGGTATTCGGCGGAGTGTTCCTTGGTGTAGGTGTCAAGGATGGCGCGCTTGGGCTCCCCGGCTTCGGGCAGCGGGACCTCGTAGGAGGCGTCCGGGCCGTCGAGCATCCAGGCGATGACGCCGTCTTCGCCTTCGTAGATCGGCACGGGGGAGGTCTGGCCGCGCATGGCCCGGTCCGCGGCCTCGACGGCCATCTTGCCGGCGAACGCGGGGGCGTGGGCCTTCCAGGTGGAGATTTCGCCCTTGCGGGACTGCCGCGTGGCCGTGGTGGTGTGCAGGGCCTGGCCGACGGACTGGAAGATCGTTTCGACGTCCAGGCCGAGGAGGGTGCCGATGCCGGCGGCGGCGGAGGGGCCGAGGTGGGCTACGTGGTCGATCTTGTGTTTGTGCAGGCAGATGGCCTTGACCAGGTTCACCTGGATTTCGTAGCCGGTGGCGATGCCTCGGATCAGGTCCTTGCCGCTGGAGCCGACGTGCTGGGCCACGGCGAGGATCGGCGGGATGTTGTCGCCCGGGTGGGAGTAGTCGGCGGCCAGGAAGGTGTCGTGGTAGTCGAGTTCGCGGACGGCGACGCCGTTGGCCCAGGCGGCCCACTCGGGGGAGACCTTGTCGCTGATTCCGAAAACGGAGGAGCCCTTTCCGTTGGTGGTGGGCGCGTGGGTCAGGGCCTGCGCCCGGGCGGCGATGATCGGGGCACGGTTCAGGGAGGCAATGGCAACGGAGGCATTGTCGATGATCCGGTTGATGATCATTTCGGTGACCATGGGAGTCACGTCGACGGGGTCGGCGGCGACCGTGGCGATCTTGTGCGCCAGCTGCTCCTCACGGGCAAGGTTCTCTTCGCTCTTGTAGACGCGGACGTGGTTGTTCTTCACCATGGTGCTCCTTTAGTGAGGTGTGTGGGTGGCTTTGACGTGGGAAAGACTGCGGTGCAGATGAAGGGTGGTGGCGGCTTCGGCGAGCCGGGGGTTGCCTGCCGCGATGGCTTCGGCGATCGCGGCGTGCTCGGCCGCGGCGGCGTGGAGGCGTTCGGCGTCGTCGGCCGCGAGGCGGCGGACCCGCACCAGGTGGACGCGCAGGCTGCGCATGGCCTGGGCGAGGTAGGAATTGGAGATGGCTTCGTCGATCGCTTCGTCGAGCCTTCCCACCAGGGCGTAATAGTCGTGCCGGGCCGGGTCGCTGTTGTTGAGCATCTCCGGGGCCCGGAGGAGCTCTGCGTGGAGTTGGGCGAACACGGGGCGTTCACCGCGCTCCGCGGCGAGGGCGGCGGCCTTGCCTTCCAGGGTTTCGCGCAACTCGAACAGTTCGTCGATGTCCTCCAGCGAGATGTCGGTGACGACGACGCCGCGGCCGCCTGCCGCTGTCGTCAACCCTTCCGCGCTGAGCCGGCTCAGCGCCTCCCGGACAGGTGTGCGGGACACGCCCAGGCGTTCGGATTGTTCCACTTCCGCGAGGACCGTTCCGGGTGCCAGGCGCCACTCAATGATGTCTTCTCGCAGGGCCGCATAGGCTTTGTCGCTGGCACGCATGGACCCTCCTTCACTGAGCAGATGCCCTCAGTGTATACATAAACCGCGAACAGGCCTAGTTCTGGCCAATGAAAGGGGAATAGTTTCCGACTCATGTATACATAGCATCCGCGCATGCATCCTCGTTGCGAGACGGCCGCGCACCGCGGCTAGTGCGAGGGTGGAGTTAGTCCTTGAACGGTTGTTGTTTGGCGGCGATGGGGTGGGGCCGATCGCCCTGCTGCCGCCCTTGTCCTGCGAGACGGTTCGACGATCTGGAACTGGATGCCGATGAGCTCAACTATTGACTCCGCCTTATATTCAGTTACACACTAGCCTGTATCGAAATGGGCCGTCAATCGGTACGGCTGAAGCGAATCATTACTCTGTAAGGGCCAACTCTGGCCGGTACAAGATTGGGGATAATCATGAATGTTAAGCGTCTGCTGGCAGGGGGAGCCCTGGTCGGTGTGTTGACGATCGGCGCAGCTGCTCCCGCACTCGCAGGAACGATCACCAACGTCGGAGGCGGCACCTGGAACTATGGGACCGCGTTCCAACCACCGTGGTTCAAGAACGTCTGGTCTCACTACGTTCACCCAACCGCGTACCACTCCGCTACAGCTATTGGCGGCCCGAACAATGTCAAGGTCTATGCCAATGCCAATAACTGGGCCAACGCTGATACCCAGTGCGGCTCCGGCGAGAATGCCGCCCAATATTGGAATACCTACTGAGTAGAGCCGTCCCAGATGTGCAGATGCCGTCACAGCGGTTGTCGGTCGGCGGGTCCCCTTTGGGCCCGCCGACCCCTTTGTTTGTAGGCGGCGAACGGAAATGTCGAAGAGTTGAAGGTGTGGTGGGCCGATGAAACATGTCCTGCTGGGACTGGTGATCGTAGTGTGCGCTGCAACGTTTGGTGTGAGCGTCGTCAACGGAATCAATGAAGAACGCACGGCTGTAGCGCGCGCGGCAGCTGATGCCGGAAAGGCGTTTTCAGTCCCGAGCGATGCAGCGGATCCTGATGCAGTGCTGTCCGCGTTGAGAAGCGCAGCCGAAGCCACCCGCAGCAACGTTTTCAGGACGGTGGTCGGGGTGGATGAAAACGACCACGCGTTCGTGACTCAGTACGTGCTTTTGACCCAGCCGGATACTCGGGTCTTCGACGGGACCGCCCTCTCATCGGGGAGATTCCTTACCGTCCAAGAGTCGCAGGAAGGCGACGCTTCGGTCGCGTCATCGGACACCAGCCCGAACACGGTTGGTGTTCTGCGTGTCCTGGGGGCGGGAGAGCGTTTCTCATTCCGTCCATTACGGACAGCGTTCGACACGATGCCTGCGCCGGGAACCTACTATGCCGAGTGCGGGCCCGCCGGGTGCGCGGCCTTTATGGACGCTGCAGCTGCCGCGCTCACCACTCACATTGCCGGACGGACCTTCGTGGCCTCGGATTTGAGCGCACCGAATCCGCAGTTGGTTGTCCCGACAAATGTCCCGCCGGTCTACTTGCAACTCGCGGTTTTCGCCGGGCTTCTCCTCACCGCGGTGCTTGCTGTCTATCGACAGTTATACGAGGCAAAGAGAGCTGGCGCGATGCGCTTGCTTGGCTATGGTGCGACTAGGGTGTGGTGGACGATCACAGGGCGGCCAGTGATCATCGTCAGCACGGCTTCCGGCGTCGCTCTCGTTTCCATCTCGGCCCTTCTGCCTGGCGCGGACAGCGGATTCGCAGCAGTTGTGGTCCTCGACCAGATAATTGCCGTGGGCTTGCTCGCTGCCACCAGCTTGCTGACCATACCCTACGTGGCAAGGATGCGAGCCTCGGACGCGTTGAAGAACCGACGTGACACCAGAGCATTGTTTGGTGCAGGAATCGCATTGTCCGTTGTGACTTCGGCGGCCCTCGTAGTGGTCGCTGCGGGCGCCTGGTCCAACGTGGACGTGATTGACAATGAACGCGAATCGCTGCAACATTGGACCTCGACAACCGGGAACGGTGTTTTCGCTCCGGTGAGCAACGGCAACGATGCAGTGGACCTGCAGACCGGCCAGCCCGGTTCATCCATCGTTCAAGCCACAGACCTCTACGACGCACTCAGCGCCCGCGGGGCCCTGTATGTCTACGCCGGCGCATTCTCAAAGACAGCGCTCCAGCAAAGTCAACAGGCCGGCCAATACCGATCGATGCAGGTAAATCCTGCCTACCTCCGCACATACCCGATCCGTGACACAAACGGCCAGCCGATCACGGTGGATGAGAGTGAATCGTCGTGGATGTTGCTCGTGCCCGAGCAATTCCGCTCCCAGGAACAAGAGATCACTGCATATTTCCGGGCCCAACGCGATAGCGCACTCTCCGCCGAGAAGACGATCTTCCACCGCAATATAAGCGCGACAGCGCAGGATCTCCGCGTGCGGATCATCTGGACGGACAACGGCCAGCGAATTTTCACATTCAACCCCGACGTCGCCGCATCCTCCGGCGGCTCGGTGGAGGACCCCATCGTTGAAGTCATCACCCGGGCCAACAGCCTGGGCGTGGACCGGCTCAACGCCGTCACGGGTGACGCCAGTGCCGGACTGAAGGTCCCGCTGGTAGAAGGGAGCTCCCAGGCCACGATCACCGCCCTCCAGCCACTCCTCAAACGACTGAGCCTGGACGACAACCTGCGTCATCTGGTGACCATCAACGAATATCAGCTCGCCAGGATCGGCCACCTCCAGGAGAGCCTCCGCAACACCACGATCGTGCTGGCCGCTCTGGTGGTATTGCTGGTCATTGTCACCGCGCAGACTTTGACGATCGCGTTCGAGCGGTTCGCGCGCAAGATCATTGTCCGTGGCCTGTTCGGCCTGTCAACATGGAGGCGCTACCGCGAGTTCATCAAGCTTGGAGCAATTGTGTGGGCTGTCCAGGCCGGGCTCGGTTCCGGGCTGGTATTGGCCGGTTTCCGGCCGTTCTCCTATGCCGACACCGGGCCGCTCTCCACGCTCACCGCGGCTGTTGCCGTCAGCGCCGTTCAGGGCCTGGTCGCTGTCGGCGTCCTGTGGCTCACAGAACGGCGGCGCACTCCCAACATCCTGAAAGGGGAACTCTAATGTCCGACGTCGTATGCGAACTCCTGAACGTCCACAAAGGCTTCCGCGGCCATGAAATCATCTCGGACCTGAGTCTGAAGGTGCACTCAGGCGAAATCGTCGCCATTACAGGTCCAAGCGGAAGCGGGAAGACAACCGTCCTTAACATGCTTGGCCTGCTTGATCAGCCTGACAGGGGCGAGATCAAGTTATTCGGCCGCCGTGCCCCTCACCCGGGTAGCCGCAGCGCACGCTTACTCCGGAGGCTGCGCCTTGGATATCTCTTTCAGAACTACGCCCTCATCGACAACGCGACCGTGACCGAAAACCTCAAGATCGCACAAATCTACACCCCGGGAACACGCAAGGAAAAAAGCGGATCCCGCGCAATCGCGATGGAACGGGTAGGCCTCGACCTTGACCCGAATCGCAAAGTCTACGAACTCTCAGGCGGAGAACAACAACGTCTCGCCATCGCCCGCCTCATCCTCAAACCCTGCCAGATGATCCTCGCCGACGAACCAACAGGCTCCCTCGACAACGTCAACCGAGACCATGTCCTGGCCCTCACCAGAACCTTGGCCGAGGCCGGCAAAGCCGTCATCGTCGTGACACATGACGACTCAGTATCCGGACGAAGCGATCGACACATCACCCTCGGCGCCGCAAAGAGAAGCCCAGCCGTGTCAAGCCAACAGTGCGATCGGTCGTGATCTGCTGCTAGTAGGATTCCGTCACTCCACGACCGTCGATTGGAGGTAGCCCACTACGAATTGTGCGGTTTGCCGGGCGAGCCGGTCATCGGCGGACACCGCCACGGGCAGCAAGGTGCGAGCCAGGATAGGGCCAACAAGAAGGTCACACACCATATCGACATCGACGTTCCGGTCGGCCAACTCCCCGCGTTCGACGGCTGCAGCTATCACTCTGGCCACGTTCGCGCGACGCGGGCCCACGAAATCGTCACGGTACCTGTCGCGCACCCTCGGGTCCGTGCGAACCGACTCGAGAAGTCCTGGCAGATTGTTTCGGACAAGCGGAGAAGCGAACATGGCGATATCCTCGCGCTGGAGCTTCAGGAGATCTCCGTATAGTGAACCGGTGTCGACCGGCATGCCGGTTCCGAAACGGGCCGCAATGACCTCGAAAGCGAGATGGGCGATGCTGGGGTACCGGCGGTAGAACGTAGGCCTTGTCGTGCCCACCTCCGTGACGAGCCCGTCAATGGAGAGTCCGGAGAAACCATCGGTTACCATGATGCGCTCAGCGGCCTGGATCAGAGCTTCCGTAATGCCCGGGACGAAAGGGCGCCCTGTTTGATTATTCGTCACTGCGTAACCCTATCAAGCGCCCTCGGCGCAGACAGCCGGGAAATTGCTTCTAAAAATACAGATAGCTCTGTAACGTAGCAGCATGATTGGGGTTTTCATCGAGGAGGCTCTTGGGCCGGCGAACGGCCGCTACTTCGCTGCGGGTTACCGCCGGGTGTCACACCTGGTGGGAGCCTCCGGCCGCAGTAGACCAGGGCACCCACTCGAAGCCGTAGGTTCGGTTCTGTATCCGCGGGACTGGTCGACCAACCCAGACGGTAGTGCCCGCGTGGCACACCTGAGTTCCGTCGACGCGATCGTTCTTCCCTTGCTGTTCCTTGAACAATCGGACCCGGTCGACTTCCCAGGGGTGCTGGGAAACTGCTGGGTTCAGAATGTTGACTTGAGATCCGGCAGCGTGCCCTGGCTTGAACTGGACCGGGTGCCGCTTGCAGTCGAAATCGACGTTCACGGGCACACACTTCTGGTTACCGCGATGGTCGGAAACATCCGCGCCCGACTGACCCTGTCCACGCGGAATGCAACCGGCGACACGCGAAGCGAAACAGACGGGTCGCCGCCCGGTGGCAGCACGGTATATGGCGGGCTCTATAGGAACACAGCGTCGCGAACACTGCTCACCGCCTACGAAGCACCCCACCAAACTCTTAGCGCAGAGCATGAGTTTTCCAGCCCGGCCTCAGACGCGCGGACACCGGGAGGGTTGGAGTCAGCCTTCTGGCCCGCACTGACGGCCGTCGATTACCTGGTCACCATGGGACAGCTCACTCAGGTTGCAATCTACGAGTCAGCGCAGACGAGCAGATCAGCCGCCGGCAATCTGTGGATGCGCACCATGCAGCTCAGACTCCCTTCTCGTCCGACACGGGTGCCCGCATCTCTTCATACATCCACGCGTCTCGTTCGCGACCGCCCCGTTGCCCGAACCGGCCGGCAACTCCACGATGTGCTAGTCGACTCAAAGGCATCATCCGGGGTAACGGCACGGGCAGCGTTGGCCTACGAGGAAGGCCCTCAGCTGTGAGCAGATCGAATAACGTGTTGGGTGAGCACTCCGATGGCTATCCGGGCGGTGCCGGCGCCTTCGGGCACGACGCATCATCGAGCGGCGCCGCTCTCCAAGCCGCCGCCGAGATGCTCGCCGCGGAACCCTACATCACCGTCACACTTGAGCGGATCGCGTCGATCGTTCAGGTGCCGATCGAGAATATCGAGAAATGGTTCCCCACGATGCACGCGCTGGGAGCAGCTGTCCTGGATTACGAACGTGAATGCATGCGACGAAATCAACGGGAAGCAGCCCGACGAACCAGCAATCCTATCGAACGCCTGCTTTTCGTCTTTCGTTCCATCGGCGATGATCTGGCCAACGATGTTGTCGTCAGGGCTGGAGTCCGCCTGGCGGGTGAGTCCCGGCAACACTTTCCCGAACGACGACTCGATCCGTTCGCCGTCTGGCGTGACTTCGTGTTCAGACAACTCGATGAAGCCAAGAACAAGGGGCTGCTTCATGACAGGGTCAATCTCGACGAGACCGTTTGGCTCATCGTCGCTGCGGGCATGGGAACGAAGGACCTCTTGGCGTCCCGCAACGCCTGGACCGAGGCGCCCGCGAGGCTTGAGGCCACACTCAACACAATTCTCATGCTGGTCAGAAGCGAAACCTCGGTGGATCTCCGCGATGGGTGATGCGATCCGCGCCGAAAGCAGTCCGAAGTGCAGCATCCGCCCCTGTTGGGCCCGACATGGCTGAGCATCCGCAGCATGTCGTCGTGGTCACCGGCGCCACCGGAGGCATCGGCACGGCAATCGTCAAGCGGCTTATCGTTGGTGGCGCAGTAGTCATCGCTCACTACGAGAGCAATTCCGACCGGGCATCGAAACTTCAACGTGAAGTCCAGGAACTCGGCGGCGCATGCTCGATCGTGCAAGCTGACTTACGAACCGAGGAAGGAGTGGGTCAACTTGTGGATTCGGTCGACGATCTCCTCCGTTCGCAGCCGACGCAGGCTCTGCATGTACTCATCAACAATGCCGCGAAGCTCCTGGGCCCGTCGTTCTCCGACGCGACGCCGGCTCAGTTCGACGAATACTTTGCACTCAACGTGAAGGCCCCGTTCTTCCTAACACAGCGGCTCGCCACCCGTATGCACCCAGGCGGCAGTATCGTGAACATATCCTCTGCCGGCGCACACTTCTCAAGTCCTGGCGACATCGTCTACGCCATGAGCAAGGCCGCGATCGAGTCCCTCACAATGAACGCAGCAGAATGGCTCGCAACACGCGCGATCCGGATCAACACCGTAATTCCCGGGTTCACCGACAACGGGCATAATGCGTTCCGTATCGACCAGGTCCGTGAGTACTTGTCCACCTTCGCCGTGCTCGGCGGAATCAGTGACCCCGAGACCGTTGCCGAAGCCGTTGCGTTCCTACTCTCCGCTCACGCCTCCCGGACCACGGGCGCCACCCTTGACGTCAGCGGAGGAAGCACGCTGGGAGCCCGCCCGACACCACATCTCAGCCTGCGTGAAATGGCCGCAACCCGGAACATAGACCAATCAGGAACGGGCGGGAACCAGGGCGCTGAACGCTCGGATGAAGACGGCATCGTGTGCGAATAGGACGCGGGAGTTCTTCCTACATGCCCGGTGATTCCTTGAGGGCCACGGTCAGAGTCCTGATGTCTTCATCGAAGATCGCGGGGACACTCGAACTGGCCTGCTCACAGTGAGTCGCAAGTAACGTCCCGAGACCTGTCTAGTTGAGTCGACTTTTGCCACGGCAGCGAAAATCATCACACCTGCGCCCGGTGTCTCCACAGGTCAGCGCGTCGGGCGTTAGACAGTTTGAACGAGAACCTACACTCTGCGCGCTCTCTAGGGGACTTGGGACGCAGAGCGGGCCTCGCAACGCAAAGGACGGCGGGGTGCTAAGTCCGATTCCAGCGGTACTCGTTTTCCGGCCGTCCGGGGGTGCCGTATCGCGCATTCCTCGTGACCATCCCGGCGTCGGCCAGGTACTCGAGATAGCGGCGAACGGTAACCCGGGACATCCCCAGGGCGACAGTTGCCTCGCTCGCGGACACGGCCCGGCCAAGGCTGGCCAGGAGGTCTTTGACGGACTCCAGGCTATGGGCGGAAAGGCCCTTGGGCAGTGGGACTTCGGTGGGTGCGCGGAGACTGGCAAACGCCTGGTCCACATCGCTTTGCGAGGCTCCGCTTGCCCGAGCGCCCGACGCCGGTGCGGCGAGTTGTTCGCGGAAGGTGCGGTAGCTGGCGAGTTTGTCCGCGAACGTTGCGAACGTGAACGGCTTGATGAGGTACTGCACCACGCCGATCGACACCGCGCTGCGGACAATGTTCACTTCCCTGACGGCGGTGATGGCGATGATGTCCGCAAGGAGCCCCGAAGCGCGCATTCGGCGGGCGACGTCCAGTCCGTGAAGATCCGGCAAGTTCATGTCCAGCAGGACGAGGTCCACTGGCTGCCCGGCAACGGCGAATTCGTTGAGTAGCCGCAGGGCAGATTGCCCGTCCGGGGCCGTTCCCGCAACAGTGAAGCCGTCGATTCGTCCGACGTAGACGCCATGGGCATCGGCGGCGATGGGTTCGTCCTCGACAACGAGAACGCGGATTTCGGTCATTCGGCTTCTTTCCTGGAGTCCGGCGCGGGGAGCGCCACGCGGAAGAACGCACCGCCCAAGGCGCTCGTGGATTCGCTGATGGACAGCGTACCGCCAAGCCGCTGCACCGCCTGCCGCACCAGGGCCAGGCCCACGCCGCGGGAAGGAGCCCCGGGTTGGCCGGCCTGTCCGATGCCGGCGGCCTTGGTGCTGAATCCGTATTGCCAGACGTCGTCCACGATGCCGGGATCGATGCCGCGGCCGGAATCGACCACCGTGAACGTGGTTCCTTCAGGTCCGGATTCGATGCCCAGTTCCACTTTGCGCGGCGGGGGAGCGGCAGTGGCGGCGTCGAGTGCGTTGTCCAGCAGGTTTCCCAAAATGGTCACGAGGTCCTGGACGGCCAGGCCCTGGAGGCCGTCCCCGCCGGTCACCATGACAGTCAGCTCTGCTCCGCGTTCGTGCGCCTCGGCGGACTTCCCCATGATGAGCGCACTCAGGACAGGCTCGTCCACCGATGCCGCGAGGTGGTCGGTCAGTTGTTGACTCAGCTCAAGGTCCTTGGTGGCAAAGTCCAAGGCGTCGGCGGTCCGCCCGAGCTCCATGAGGGACACGATGGTGTGCAGCCGGTTGGCGTGCTCATGGGTCTGGGCCCGCAAT
Organism: Arthrobacter sp. GAS37; assembly: GCF_044908325.1. NCBI lineage: Bacteria > Bacillati > Actinomycetota > Actinomycetes > Micrococcales > Micrococcaceae > Arthrobacter > Arthrobacter sp. GAS37. The sequence goes on along the minus strand of NZ_JBIYDB010000034.1, from coordinate 33,924 downwards.
GCGTCGGACAGGGTCTTCATGGTTTCGAGTTCACTGCCCAGGGACTCGATTTCCGTCCTGTCGCGGAGCGTGGCTACGGTCCCGAACACGGCAGGTCGCTGCCGGCCCCTCATTCCAGGTGGCCCGACGGCGGGCGCTTGGTTCACCACAAGGATCCGGGACCCTGTGAGGTGGATTTCGTCGTGTGCCGTCCGGCCGGATTCGAAGAGGCGGTGGAGGCTGGGATCCAGGGGCAGATCCGAAAGGCGCGGGGCGGCCTCCGCGGCGGGATCGACGTCGGACGGTTCCAGTCCCAGCAGCTCCGCGGCCTGGTCGTTGTACATGACCACCCTGCCGCCGGTGTCGATCAGCACCACGCCTTCGCGGACCGAATGCAGGACCGACTCGTAGTACGCGAACAATTGCGCCAATTGCTCCGGTCCCCAGCCCCGGGTGACCGAACGCAGGTATCGGCCCAGCAGCCAGGAGGCGAGGGAGCCTCCAGCGAGCATGGCCAGGGAGATGCCGATGATCGCCGTGAGTCGGGCAGACACTGCGACGTCCACTGTCCGCACTGTGACACCCGCGGCCACCAGGGCCTGGACTTTTCCGGAGGAATCCTCCACGGGAACGATGGTTCGGACGGACGGGCCGAGCGTACCGGCGGTGACTTCGGTGAAGGTCTGGCCGTGGAGGGCAGGATCGATGGTGCCGATGTAGGGTTTGCCGATCTCGTCGGGGTTCGGATGGGTCCAGCGAGTCCGGTCCGGCGCCATGATGGTGATGAAATCGGCATGGGCATTGGCCGTCACCACCTGGGCATAGGGCTGCAGGATGGCGGATGGATTCGGCGTACCGGCTGCTTGAAGCACGAGGGGATTGGCTGCGATCGCGGCGGCCACCGCCTGCATGCGCTGGCCGGCGTCGTTGTAGGCCCGGTCCCGGGCATCCAGGAAAGCCGCCGTGCCCACGATGGCGGTGAGCGCGAGGACGAACAGTAGATTCGCCACAAAGAGTCTCCGGGCAATGCTCCAGCGTCGGATCACGTACTCCTTTCTGCGGGCAATCCTGTGACCAATATGAACGCAACAGTGATACATGTCACGCCGCGCCTAATGATGGGTATCACAGCAGAGCGGCGCAGGGACATTTTGAAGGGACCACGGCGCTTTCCAGAGTATCTATAAGGAGCAAAGCCATGACCTCTCAAAGAGGAGAGATTGCACCCGCCAAGACCGGGCGCAAGGGGCTGGACAAGTCGCATTACCTCTACATCGCCGTGATCGCCGCAGTTGTGCTGGGCGCCGTCGTCGGCCTGCTTTTCCCCGAGGTGGGTAAATCCCTCAAGCCTTTGGGTGACGGCTTCATCAAGCTCATCAAGATGATGATCGCCCCGGTCATCTTCTGCACCATCGTCCTGGGCATCGGATCGATCGCCAAGGCTGCCACTGTCGGCAAGGTCGGCGGGCTCGCACTGATCTACTTCCTGGTGATGTCCACCTTCGCGCTCGCCATCGGTTTGGTAGTCGGCAACATCATCCACCCGGGCGAGGGCCTGAAGCTGATCCCGTACGACCCCAATGCGAAGGCTGCCACGAACAGCACCGCCGATTTCCTGCTGGGCATCATCCCCGGAGACATTCCCGTCCTGCCGACGCTCCTGGCCGCCATCCTGGTGGGCTTCGCGCTGCAGCGCATGGGCTCCCAGGGCCAGCCGGTGCTCAAGGCCATCCAGCACGGGCAGGCACTCGTCTTCCGCATCCTCATCATGATCATGTGGCTGGCTCCCGTCGGTGCCTTCGGCGCGATCGCCGCAGTGGTCGGTGCCACTGGTGTGAAGGCCATCTTCGGAATGCTCACCCTGATGGTTGCGTTCTACATCACCTGCGCGCTGTTCATCGTCGTCGTGCTGGGCACCTTGCTGCGGGTTGTTGCCGGCGTCAGCATCTTCCAGCTGATGAAGTACCTGGCCCGCGAGTACCTGCTCATCTTCTCCACTTCGTCCTCCGAAGCGGCGCTGCCGAGGCTCATCGCCAAGATGGAGCACCTCGGCGTTTCCAAGCCGGTTGTCGGTGTCACGGTGCCTACCGGCTACTCCTTCAACCTGGATGGAACTGCCATCTACCTGACCATGGCCTCGCTGTTCGTCGCCAACGCCATGGGTATTCCGCTGGACCTCGGTGCGCAGGTATCGTTGCTGGTCTTCATGATCATTGCGTCCAAGGGAGCGGCCGGGGTTTCCGGTGCCGGCCTGGCCACCCTCGCCGCAGGCCTGCAGGCACACCGGCCCGAACTGCTGGGCGGCGTCGGCATGATCGTCGGCATCGACCGCTTCATGTCGGAAGCCCGCGCCCTGACCAACTTCACGGGCAACGCCGTCGCCACCGTGTTGATCGGTACGTGGGTCAAGGAAATCGACCGCAACCAGGTCACCAACGTCCTGTCCGGTGCGAAGCCGTTCGACGAGCTGACCATGATCAGCCACCACGCTGAACCAGAGGTGAAAGAGGCCGTGGCCGCTTAGTCCGGCACACTGTTTGGAAGCATCCACGCAGGCAAGGCAGGAACCCGTCATGGGGGCCTGCCTTGCTTGCGTTTTATTGGCACCGCGGCCCAACCTTCTACCTCAGCTAGAAGGTAAAGGCTCAAACTGCGGGCAATGTCAAGTTCCGCAGAATGCCGTGTCTGGCGCTGTAGCCTAGGTGGGGAGCAGTGCTGGTGCTGGAGACAGCCGCAGGAAATGACCGTCGTGGAGAGAGTGGACAGATACGTGAGCAGCGAACGGGGAACGACTACGCTGGAGGGCACGGATTTCGATCTGGAAGACGCCGTCATGGGGCCAACGGGCCGCCCGCACCGCGACTTCCCCGAGCCCGCGCCGCTGGCCTCCCATGGCCCGGCCCGCGTCATCGCCATGGTCAACCAGAAGGGTGGCGTGGGCAAGACCACGTCAACCATCAACCTCGCCGCTGCGCTCGCAGAATTCGGCCGGCGCGTCCTGCTTGTTGACTTCGATCCCCAAGGGGCTCTTTCCGCGGGCCTGGGCACGAACCCGCACGAGCTCGACCTCACTGTCTACAACGTCCTGATGGACCGCAAAGTGGATATCCGCGACGCCATCCAAAAGACCGGCGTCGAAGGTATCGACCTCCTGCCGGCGAACATCGACCTCTCCGCCGCCGAGGTCCAGCTGGTCAACGAGGTCGCCCGCGAGCAAGTGCTTGACCGCGCGCTCAAGAGCGTCGAGGACGACTACGACGTGGTGCTCATCGACTGCCAGCCGTCCCTGGGCCTCCTGACTGTCAATGCCTTGACGGCTGCGCACGGTGTCATCATCCCGCTGATCTGCGAATTCTTCGCCCTCCGCGCGGTGGCACTGCTCGTCGAAACGATCGAAAAGGTCCAGGACCGGTTGAACCCGCGCCTGCAGGTGGACGGCGTGCTCGCCACGATGTACGACGCCCGCACCCTGCACAGCCGTGAAGTCATTTCGAGGCTCGTGGAGGCGTTCGGGGACAAGGTCTTCGAGACCGTCATCAAACGTTCCATCAAGTTCGCCGACGCTACGGTTGCCGCGGAACCCATCACCAGCTACGCCGGAAACCACATCGGTGCCGACGCCTACCGCCGCCTGGCCAAGGAACTGATTTCGCGCGGCGGCGCACCCTAGCCCGCGTGGCAGAGCCACTCACCGCTGAAGGCGCGCCCGCCCTGATGGGCGACGCGCCGCCGTCGTACTCTTCTGCAAGCACAGCGGACGACGCCGGAGCGTCGCCTTCCGGACGAAAGGCCGGCTTCGAGGTCCGGTTGGCGAACTTCACCGGCCCGTTCGATCTCCTGCTCGGCCTGATCTCCAAGCACAAGCTGGACATCACGGAAGTTGCGCTGGCCACCGTGACGGATGAGTTCATCAAGTACATCCGGCGCTTGCAGAAACTGGGCGAGGACTGGGCACTGGACGAAGCCAGCGAATTCCTGGTTATCGCCGCCACCCTTCTGGACCTCAAGGCCGCAAGGCTCCTGCCAGCCGGCGAAGTCGAAGATGCCGAGGACATCGCCTTGCTGGAAGCCCGGGATCTTCTCTTCGCCCGGCTCCTGCAGTACAAGGCTTTCAAACAGGTGGCCGCGATCATGTCCGGCACCTTGGAGTCCGAAGCCCGGCGCTTCCCCCGGCAAGTTGCGCTGGAAGGGCATTTCGCCGCAATGCTGCCCGAACTGATTTGGCGCCACACTCCTGAGCAATTCGCGGCGCTTGCGGCCAAGACCCTGGCGCCGAAGGACAACACGCCCGAGCAAGTCGGGCTCGACCACCTTCACGGAACACCCGTCAGCGTCAAGGAACAAGCCGAGATCATCGGGTACCGCCTGCAGCGCGGCCAGCCGCAATCCTTCAGGGCATTGATTGCCGACGCCGAGTCCACGCTCGTTGTCGTGGCCCGGTTCCTGGCACTCCTCGAGCTGTTCCGTGACCGTGTGGTGGCGTTTGAGCAGCCGGGTCCGCTCGCCGAACTCACTGTCCGGTGGACAGGGCGCCCCGAAGGATGGAGCAGCGACAACTTGAGCGACGAGTACGAGCAGATCGACGAAGGAGAGGAGCCGCTGTGAGCGAGCAGGAAACAGGCGGGGACGGCCTCGCCGAGCTTGAAGCCCTACCCGGAGGCGCCCGCGCGGCCCTGGAAGCCGTCCTGATGGTGATCGACGAACCGGCCACGGCGGAAGAGCTCGCTGCCGGGCTCAACGTGACGGTCGCCGTCGTCGAGGATTTGCTGGAGGGACTGCGGCAGGAGTATAGCGGCTATACTGTTAAAGCCCCGGGCAGGGACGCTGATGACTTGCACACTGATGCAAGTGCCAGCGCTGCACCCCGGGGTTTTGAGTTGCGGAACGTTGCCGGAGGGTGGCGGATCTATTCACGCGCGGATTTTGCCGACGTCGTGGGCAGGTTCGTTCTCGAGGGCCAGACCGCGCGGCTGACGCAGGCAGCCCTTGAAACCATGGCGGTCATCGCGTATCGGCAGCCGGTTTCCAGGGCCAGGGTGTCGTCCATCCGCGGCGTCAATGTCGATTCAGTCGTTCGGACCCTGGTCCAACGCGGGCTGATCGAGGACTCGGGTACCGATCCTGAATCGGGGGCGATCCTTTACCGGACCACCTCGTACTTCCTGGAGCGCATGGGCATTGGCTCGGTGACGGAACTGCCTCAATTGTCCCCCCACCTTCCGGGGCTGGAGGGCATCGAGGAGTTCTTCGACGCCGAACGCATGTAGTCGCGGGAACAACTCAATAATTTTTGATATTGCAAGGATCTACAAACGCCCGGCTAGTAGCGGGCAGACACACGGGACAGATATCCTCTGTCCGGCTGGCTTACGTTGAGAAAGAACAAGCCGGCCACCATAACAAAAGGACGGGTCATGACACAGGCGGGACGCCAGGGTTCACCACGTAATAGTTCGGGACGAAACAATTCCGGACGCAACGAGTCGCAAGACTCAGGCCGCAGCAGTGCAGGCCGCAGCAGTGCCGGCCGCGCAGGAGGCAGCAGCTTTGGTGCCGGCCGGGGTGGCGCAAGCCGTGCCGGTGGCGCCTCCGGAGGGAGCAAGCGCAGCTTCTCCCCGGGCGGAGAGCGCCCCTTCAAGCCCACTCGTCCGCGTGAAGAACGCCCCTTTGATCCGGACAACCCCACCTCGGCCGGAGGCTACGAGCGCCGTGAAGAGGCCGGCCGCCAAGATTCCAGGCCGGCCAAGGCCCCCCGCAAGCCAGGCTCGAACAAGCCCGGATTCGGCAAGGCTCCGGGCACGCCAGGTGCGTTGAAGCCCAAAGCCAGCAACAAGAAACAGTACGCTTCCCGCGCCTTCGGCAGTGAGCGCTTCGGCCAGAACCTTGGCCCGATCCGCAAGCCCCGCGGCCGCCGCGGCGAGGTGGCCCAGTCCGAGCAGCACGACGCCGATGGCGTGCGCCTGCAGAAGGTCATGGCCCAGGCCGGCGTGGCTTCCCGCCGCGTGTGCGAGGAAATGATCGAGGAAGGCCGCGTCGAGGTCAACGGCCAGCTCACCACCGAGCTTGGCATGCGCGTCGACCCCGCGACCGCCGTGATCCACGTCGACGGCATTCGCATCCAGCTCGATGACACCATGCTCTACATGGTGTTCAACAAGCCCAAGGGCGTCGTTTCCACCATGGAAGACCCCGAGGGCCGTCCCTGCATCAGCGATTTCCTCAAGTCCGCCAAGAACAAGGGCGAGCGTCTCTTCCACGTCGGCCGTCTTGACGTCGCCACCGAGGGCCTGCTGCTGCTGACCAACGACGGCGAACTCGCCAACCGCTTGACGCACCCTTCCTATGAGGTGCCCAAGACGTACCTGGTACAGGTCCGTGGTCCGTTCCCGCAGGGCGTCGGTGCGCAGCTGAAGGCCGGCATCGAGCTCGAAGACGGCATCGCATCCGTCGACTCCTTCAAGCTCGTGGATTCCACTCCCGGCCACGTGCTGATCGAGGTTGTGCTGCACTCCGGCAAGAACCGCATTGTTCGCCGCTTGTTCGAAGCCGTGGGTTTCCCCGTGCTTCGTCTCGTGCGCGTCAAGATCGGTCCCATCGGCCTGGGCGACCAGCGCCAGGGCAGCATCCGCAACCTCGGCAAGCAGGAAGTCGGACACCTTCTGGCCTCCGTAGGACTGTAAGGCATGTCGGCATTCCACTCGCACGGCCGGGGCCACCTTGACGGCCCGGTGGTCGTTTTCGGCACCGGCCTGCTCGGAGCCAGCATCGGTCTCGGCCTGCGTGGCCGGGGTGTCTCCGTGTTCCTTTCGGACCCGTCGCCAACCAACCAGGCCGTGGCCGTGGATATCGGTGCGGGCAGGCCTCTGTCCGAGCTTGAGAACCCGCCCCAACTGGTTGTTGTCGCTGCGCCACCGGATGTGACGGCCGACGTCGTCGAGCGCGCCCTGGGTGAATACCCGGAGGCCGTTGTGGTGGACATTGCCAGCGTCAAGCTGGCAATCCAGGCCGAGCTCCGGGGCCGTGGAGTGGACATGTCCCGTTACGTCGGGACGCACCCGATGGCGGGGCGCGAGAAGTCGGGGCCCGTCGCTGCCCGCGGCGAGCTCTTCACGTCCATGCCTTGGGTTCTCTGCCCGTCCGACGAGACCAGCGCCGACGCGCTTCAGACTGCACGTTCCCTTGCTGGCGACCTGGGGGCAATAGTCTCCCAGTTCACCGCGGAGGAACACGATGAAGCGGTTGCTTTGGTATCGCACTTGCCCCAGGTGATGTCTTCGCTTCTCGCCAGTCGCTTGCAGGGAACACCGCTTCACGCGCTGTCCCTGGCCGGCAACGGGCTGCGGGACACCACGAGGATTGCTGCCAGCGATCCCACTCTTTGGGTGCAGATCCTTGGCAACAACGCGGCCAAGGTGGTGGATATCCTCCATGGTGTCCGTGAAGACCTCAACCGCTTGATCGGTACCCTGGAGGATCCCACGGCACCCGGGGCCCGCCTGGATCTTGCCCAGCTCATCAGTGAGGGCAACGCCGGGCAGGCCAGGATCCCTGGAAAGCATGGCGGACCCCCGCAGGCATATTCATGGCTTACAGTTCTGGTAGACGACCGGCCCGGGCAGATCGCCAGGCTGTTGACGGAGATCGGTGAGATCGGCGTCAACGTTGAAGACCTCCGCTTGGACCACTCGTCCGGGCAGAACGTTGGCATGGTGGAACTTTCCGTTATGCCCAACAAGCATGACCTCCTTGTTGAAGCCTTGACCGACCGTGGATGGCGGGTACTCCAGTAATGAAACGTGAACTTTTCGGCCCGGAGACCGTTGTACGTCCGGGAAAGCCGCTGGTTGTCGCCATCGACGGCCCGTCCGGCTCCGGCAAGTCAAGCGTCAGCAAGGAAGTTGCCCGGCGCTTGAAGCTCGCCTACCTGGACACCGGTGCGATGTACCGTGCTTTGACCTGGTACTGCCTCAAGACCGGGATCGACCTCGCCGACGGTGCCGCCGTCGAGCAGGCCTCAAAGGATCTGCCGCTGGAACTTAGCACCAGCGCCAACGCCGAATACGTCAGTGTTGCCGGAGTGGACATCACGGAGGAAATCCGCGAGCCGAGGATCTCCTCGGCTGTCAGCTCGGTGGCAACCACCTTGGGTGCCCGCAACGAATTGATTCGTCGCCAGCGCCAGCTGATCGAACAGCACCACCGCCGCATGGTGGTGGAAGGACGGGACATCACCACCGTCGTCGCGCCCTATGCGGAGGTCCGCATGCTGCTGACCGCCAGCGAGGAAGCCCGGCTGCGGCGCCGCGGCCTCCAGTTGGGCGGAACGCAGAGCCAGGAGCAACTCGCCGCCCAAGTGATCCACCGCGATGCCAAGGACTCCACTGTGGTGAACTTCACCCAGGCGGCCGACGGCGTCGTGACCTTGGATTCCTCGGACCTGGACTTCGAAGAGACGGTCGAAACGGCACTGAGCATTGTGGGCAAGGTCATCTACGGTGACTGAAGCCCGGCTCCCGGCACGCTGGACCATGATGTGGAGCCGGCCTGTTGGCTGGCTGTTGGACCACGTCCTGTACCGGACCGCAATAACGGGACGCTCCAATATTCCCAAGTCCGGCCCGGTCATTTTCGCGGGCAACCACATCAGCTTCCTGGATGGGCCGGTGATGTTCGGCGCGGCTCCACGGCCCATGCACATCCTGGTCAAGAAGGAGATGTTCAGGGGTTTCCTGGGAAAGGTGCTTCGTGCCTCGGGGCAGATTTCCATCGACCGCTCCGGCGACCGTGCGGCGCTCCAACTCGGAAAGCAAGTGCTCGACGCCGGTCGTTGCGTGGGGATTCTCCCTGAAGGAACGCGGGGGAGCGGCACCGCCGGCAACATCAGCAACGGCGTCGCATGGCTCGCGCTGATGTCCGGGGCCACAGTGATTCCCGTGGCCATCCTCGGAACGCGGATCGCAGACGAACATCGCGATTCCATTCCGGGGCTGCGCCGCCGCCTGCACGTCAGTTTCGGAGCCCCCTTGAATGTGACCCGCAGAAATGGCGAGTCGGGGCGTGTTTCAATGGACAGGGCGGCTGCGGAGATCCGCGCTGCGCTGGCTGGACACGTCCAGGATGCCGTCAAGACCACCGGTCAGTCCCTTCCGGGGGACTAAATGAACCGGCCCACAGCCAATGCAGCACCGCCAAGAAGAAGTAGCCGGGACGCCGGCAGATCACCACTAAGGAAAGTGCAATGAGCGATACGACTCACAAATCCGGCAACATCGGAGCCGGCGACGACGAATACACGCCCACCGGCACCGACCAGGTGGCTGAAAACCTCGCCGCCCTGGACGACGACGAAGCCGAACTCCGCGCAGCCTCCCTCCGGGCAGGCCTGGAAGACTATGACCTCGACGAGGACGACGCCGCGCTGCTGAGCGGGCTCTACGACGACGAAGGCGAAGACGGCCCCCTCAAGCTGGACCCGGTCCTGGCCATCATTGGCCGCCCCAACGTCGGCAAGTCCACGCTGGTCAACCGCATCCTCGGCCGCCGCGAGGCCGTCGTCGAGGACACCCCGGGCGTTACCCGTGACCGTGTCATGTACTCGGCACACTGGAACGGCCGCAACTTCACGCTGGTGGACACCGGTGGCTGGGAGCACGACGCGAGGGGCATCCACGCCCGGGTCGCCGAGCAGGCCGAGATGGCCGTGGAACTGGCCGACGCCGTGCTCTTCGTGGTGGACTCCGCCGTTGGCGCCACTGCCACGGACGAAGGCGTCATGAAGATGCTGCGCAAGTCCAAGAAGCCGGTCATCATGGTGGCCAACAAGGTTGACGACTTTGCCCAGGAAGCCGACTCGGCAACCCTGTGGGGCCTTGGCTTCGGCGAGCCGTACCCGGTGTCCGCCCTCCATGGCCGCGGCGTTGCCGACCTCCTGGACCACGTCATGGACACCCTGCCCGAGTTCTCCACCGTGGAAGGCGTCGAGCGCTCAGGCGGTCCCCGCCGCATTGCCCTCATCGGCCGTCCGAACGTCGGCAAGTCCTCGTTGCTGAACAAGCTGGCCGGCTCCGAGCGCGTCGTCGTTGATCCCCTCGCCGGGACCACCCGCGACCCCGTGGATGAATTCATCGAACTCGGCGGCCGCACCTGGCGCTTTGTGGACACTGCAGGCATCCGCCGCCGCCAGCACATGGCCCAGGGCGCAGACTTCTACGCTTCCCTGCGTACGCAGGCCGCGCTCGAAAAGGCGGAGGTCGCCGTCGTCCTCCTGGCCGTAGACGAGGTGCTCAGCGAGCAGGACGTCCGCATCCTGCAGCTCGCCATCGAGTCGGGCCGTGCGCTCGTCCTCGCGTTCAACAAGTGGGACCTGCTCGACGACGAACGTCGCCGCTACCTTGAGCGTGAAATCGAGCAGGACCTGGCACACGTTGAATGGGCTCCGCGCGTCAACATCTCCGCCAAGACCGGCTGGCACAAGGACCGTCTGGTGCCCGCACTGGACCTCGCCTTGGAGAGCTGGGACAAGCGCATCCCCACGGGACGCCTCAACGCGTTCCTGGGCGAGCTCGTGGCTGCCCACCCGCACCCGGTCCGCGGCGGCAAGCAGCCCCGCATCCTGTTCGGCACCCAGGCATCCAGCCGTCCGCCGAAGTTCGTGCTCTTCACCACGGGCTTCCTGGACCCCGGATACCGCCGGTTCATCACTCGCCGGCTGCGCGAAACCTTTGGCTTCGATGGCACGCCGATCGAGGTCAACATGCGCGTCCGTGAAAAGCGCGGCAAGAAGCGTTAATTGAGACGCGCATCACAGATGACACCCGCCATGGTGTCATTGGGAACCTCGAACATCGTGTAAGCTTTTTGAGGTGGTTCGGCCGGACTGCTTGGGTGAAAACCTAGGCGGAGAACGGCAGGACTGACGGGCTGTAGCGCAGCTTGGTAGCGCACTTGACTGGGGGTCAAGGGGTCGCAGGTTCAAATCCTGTCAGCCCGACCGCAAGGTATTGATAGCCAAGGTATCGATAGCAAAGTCCCGGGAACCTAAAGGTTCCCGGGACTTTTGCGTTTAAGTTGCTTGCTTGTTCCAAGATGCCGCCTGATCGCGGGTCGACGCTGCAAAGGACCCGTGACGCGGAAACCGATCGACGACTCGGAAACGGACACGGGACGAGTGTATTCCGGTGTCCTGGGTCAAAATGAGAGTCGTCAAACGAGATGCGCATCGTCCATGTCAGGGAGGGCTCGGAAGATCGTCGAGCAGGCCCGGTCGGTCCGTGCCTCGGTCTTTCTTTGGGGGTGGCGTCGGGTTTCGCTCAATCATTCGTATCGATAAATCCCGAAGCCTTGGATTCGCAAGGCAGGAGACCTCCCTCGAATGGAATGATCGAGCAGAATCAGACAGGGCGAGGCCGAGCCAAGCGCGGAGGTCGAAGCACGCCCGCCCCCAACTATCATTGGACGGTGAGCGATACACTTCCCCCTTGCCCCGAATGCGCCAGCGAATACACCTACGAGATGGGTGCCTTGCTGGTCTGCCCCGAGTGCGCGCACGAATGGTCGCCCACGGCTTCTGACGAAGCGGAAGCCGACTCAACGGAGATCAAGGACGCCGTCGGCAATGTCCTCTCAGACGGGGACACTGTCACGGTGATCAAGGACCTCAAGGTCAAGGGGAGCGCTACCGCCATCAAGGTCGGAACCAAGGTGCGCAACATCCGCCTCGTGAACGGCGTGGGGGATCACGACATCGACTGCAAGGTGGACGGCTTCGGCCCCATGCAGCTCAAGTCAAGCGTGGTCAAGAAGGTCTAACGCGCCAACGCGCGCCGCCCGACGGCAGGCCCAACCAACGCCGCGCCCCACAAAACAAGGCGCGTTAAGTCCCCTGCAACGCCCCCAACGCCTTCACCAGGGGCTCAAGCTCCGGCACCGATTCTGCGGCCGTCAGGGACTCCGCGAGGGTTTCGTCGTGTACCGGCCGGGCCGCCAGCAACAGTTTCTGGCCCGCTTCGGTAAGCTCCGTGTAAATCCCGCGCCGATCGTCCGCACACAGGATCCTGGTCAGCAGCGCGCGGTCTTCAAGCCGGTTCACCAAACGCGTTGTGGCGCTGCTGGAAAGTGCTGTTGCCCTGGCGAGCTGCTGCATCCGCATGTGCCATCCGTCCTGCCGGCTCAGGGCGTCAAGCACCGTGTACTCGACCACCGAAAGATCCGCGGCCGACTGCAGCGCTTTCTCCAGTGCTGCCTCGATGTTGCCGTGGAGCGCCGCGAGAGTCCGCCACCCCTGCGCTCGCACCTCAACGGCGTCGTCTTTGATGCCCATGTCTCCCGAAACTCCTGCCGATCGATGAAGAAACCAGACGCACGAAAGTAGTTGCTTGCGCAATTACATGGCGTGTGCAACTATATATGCAGCGTCTGCAACTAATATTCTACGGTTCTCGGCGACGCACTTCCAGTCTCACGGGAATCCATCCCCACAAAGGAGCAACAACATGCCCGCAGGGTTGATCGCCCTCGCCCTCGGCGGATTCGGCATTGGCTTGACCGAGTTCGTCATCATGGGCCTCTTACCCGAGATTGCCACCGACTTCGGAGTCAGCGAAGCAGCCGCCGGCTGGTTCATCACCGGCTATGCGCTGAGCGTCGTTGTCGGCGCACTCCTGGTTACAGCGGCCGTCACACGCTTGCCCCGCAAGCCTGTGCTGATCGGGCTCCTCGTCCTGTTCATTGCGGGTAACTTCCTGTCCGCCATCGCGGACAGTTACCCGGCCATGCTGATCGGTCGCATTGTCGCTGCCCTCTGTCACGGAGCCTTCTTCGGTATCGGCTCAGTGGTCGCGGCCGGCCTGGTCCCGGCCCACAAAAAGGCCGGAGCCATTGCCATCATGTTCACGGGCCTCACCGCCGCCAACGTGCTGGGTGTTCCCTTCGGTACCTTCCTTGGCCAGAACCTCGGCTGGCGGTCCACCTTCTGGGCCATCACCATCATCGGCGTTGTCGCCCTCATCGGCATCGCCCTCATGGTCCCGCGCACCAGGGAAGGGGCCGTCGCCAGCAGCCTCCGCAGCGAGCTTGGAGCTTTCAAGTCCACTCAGGTGTGGCTGTCCATCATCGTCACAATTCTCGGCTTTGGCGGCATGTTCGGTGCCTTCACCTACATCGCCTTCACCCTGACCGATGTCTCCGGATTCGATCCCCACGCGGTCCCTTGGCTCCTCGTCCTGTTTGGCGCCGGGCTGTTCGTCGGCAATATCGCCGGCGGCAAAGCGGCCGATAAGTCCATCGACAAAACCCTCGTGGTCATCCTCGCAGGCCTGGTGCTGGTGCTTGTGTTCTTCGCACTCACCGCCGCGAGCCCGGTGGCCACCCTGTTCTCGCTCGCACCCATGGGCGGCTTCGGCTTCGCTACCGTGCCGGGCCTGCAGATGCGCGTCATGCACTTTGCCACCACCGCGCCTACCCTCGCGTCCGGCGCGAATATCGGCGCCTTCAACCTGGGGAACGCCCTGGGCGCCTGGCTGGGCGGCGTCACCATCACCATGGGCTTGGGTTACACCTCGCCTATCTGGGCCGGCGCCGCCATCACTGTAGCGGCCCTGATCGTCATGATCGCCGCCGCGGCAGCGGCCCGGCGTGGGGGAGCGGCGCAGTCTGCTTCCGCGCCGGAAGCAGCCCCCGACGTCGTACGCGAACCTGAGGAGTCGCCGGTCGCCTAGGCGAAACGCGGGTTTCTTCGAATCAGTCGTCGCTCGAACCGCGTCTGGCCAGGATCTCGCCGTTGGTCTGGCACGTTGGGCAGTACTGCAGCGAAGTCCCCACGAACGTAACCTCCCGCACGGTGTCCCCGCAGACAGGACAAGGCTCGCCGGTCCTGCCGTGCACGCGCATCGAGGCTTTTTTGGCCGGCTTCAGCTCGCTCGGTTTCTTGCCCGAGAACTCCTGGACGGCTCCATTGAGAATGTCCTGCATCGAAGTGAAGATGCGCACCACTGCGTCCGGGCCCAACGAAGAAGCGGGGGCGACGGGAGACAGTTTGGCTGCGTGGAGGATTTCGTCGCTATAGGCGTTCCCGATACCCGCCATGAGCTTCTGGTTCTTCAGGATTCCCTTGATCTGCTGCCGGTGCGTGAAAAGCCGGCTGAACTCGTCCAGGCCGAAGGCGGGGTCAAGGGGATCCGGCCCAAGCTCCGCAATGCCATGGACTTCCTCCGGCTCGCGAACGATGAAGATGGCCAATCCCTTCCACGTTCCGACGTCGGTAAGGGTGATGCCGAAATCGCTGCCATTGTTCGAAAAGCCCAATTGCGCGGCGAAGTATCCGCCCGCCGCAGTTGCGTCGTTTCCGGGCTGTTTATCCGAGAATGTGAGCCAGCCGGCCTTCGCGAAATTGACGATCAAATACAGGGGCTCTGCTGAGTCTTCGCCCTCGCGCGCTTCAGCGGCAGGAGCGATCTCGAAAACGAGGAATTTTCCCCGCCGGCCGACGGACTCGACCGTCCGCCCGATCAGCGATTCATGGGAAACATCCGCTACTTTCAGGGCGAACGCCGATGGCAGCAGTAACTGTGTGAGCTGCGCCCCGGATAGCTGCTCGTCCAGAAAATCGGTCAAGGCAGTGATTTCGGGCAGTTCCGGCATGATCGCGCTCCTTTGACGGCATTGCAGGACTATGCGGCTCGAGTCTGCTTCCAATCATTCCAGACACCTGTGGGGAGGGGGCTTGGATGTGCTTATACTTTCAGCGGTGGCCGGATGACCGGGCCGCCGTCGTGGTCCGAAATGTCCCGATGAAAGGCGACTCATGAGCAACATTCCTGCCGATCTTTCCTACACCGCCGAACATGAATGGGTGAGTGCCCCGAATGCAGACGGCGTCGTGCGCGTCGGCATTACGGACTTCGCCCAGGATGCACTCGGCGATGTCGTCTACGCCCAGCTGCCCGAGCCCGGCACCACCGTGAAGGGCAACGACGTCGTGGGTGAAGTCGAGTCCACGAAGAGCGTGAGCGACATCTACGCCCCGGTCAGCGGCGAAATTGTCTCCCGCAACGACGCTCTCGACACCGACTCTGCCCTGATCAACTCGGATCCCTACGGTGACGGCTGGCTGTTCGAAGTAAAGCTTTCGGAAGCTGACGCCATCGAGACCCTTCTCAGTGCATCAGAGTACGAACAACAGGTAGGCTAAATGGTATCTGGCCCGCCAAGTCGGTTCTCCCCGGAACAGGGGAGCGGCGGCGGCGGGCCAGCGACCTGTTTGGCCCGGGGGAACCGGGCAGTTGCGTAACCGGCAGTTGATGACAACTGCCGGCGGATGAGGAGGATTTCCATGGTTGGCGGCAAGCGGAACCACGCCCGGGACGAGCACGGTGCTGTAGAACAGCCAACCTCGGAGACCACCTCAATCCAGCTCACGCCAGTGCGCCACCACGAGCCGGATGCCCGCCCGCCGCTGGCAGCCGAGGAGCGCGCCGCGGTCCAGGCATTGCCTCCCGGCTCGGCCTTGCTGATTGCCCACACCGGCCCCAATGCGGGTGCACGGTTTCTCCTGGACTCGGACACCACCACCGCTGGCCGCCACCCGGATGCGGACATCTTCCTGGATGATGTGACGGTTTCGCGCAAACACGTGGAATTCGTACGCACCCCCGAGGGCTTCGAAGTGGTGGACACCGGAAGCCTCAATGGCACCTACGTCAACCAGGACCGGGTGGACAACGTCCTGCTTAAGAACGGCAGCGAGGTCCAGATCGGGAAGTTCCGCCTCACCTACTACCTGAGCCCTGCCCGCGCAGCAGGCCAAGACTGATTCCGGGTACGCCTGTGGCAATGCCCCAGCCGGAACGGCGAGGACCGCAGGTCCTCAACATCGGGGAGGTCCTCGCCCAACTCAGCGACGACTTTCCCACCATGACGGCGTCGAAGATCCGTTTTCTTGAGGAAAAGGGACTGATCAATCCGAAGCGCACGCCTGCCGGATACCGGCAATACGCCGAAAGCGACGTCGAGCGCCTGCGCTTCGTGCTGGCCCTCCAGCGTGACCAGTACCTGCCCCTCAAGGTCATCAAGGATTACCTTGACGCGATCGACCGTGGCGAGCGTCCCGAAAACCTTCCGCCGGGGGTGTCGGTTTCCCCTCGGATTGTCTCGGACGAACTTGCGGCTGAGCTGCAGGGCCGCGCACGTGCGCTGAGCGAGGAACAGTTGCGGACGGAATCCGGGGCCAGCGTCCCGCTATTGCAGTCCCTCCTCAGTTTCGGACTCATCAGCCATGTCAACGGCAAATTCGACGAACATGCCCTGCAAGTGGCGCGTGCCTGTGTCCAACTTGAAAGCCACGGACTTGAGCCGCGGCACCTCCGTCCGTTCCAAGCGGCGGCCGAGCGCGAATTCGGCTTGGTGGAGCGGGTGGTCGCTCCTTTGACCTCCCGCAAGGATGCGGCATCGCAATCCCGGGCTGCGGAAGCCGCCCGGGAAATCAGTGAACTCTGCCTCAGCCTGCATCGAGCCTTGGTGCAGGACCGTATCTCCCGTATGGACGCATGATGATTGAGGTCGAGATCGTTGGAGTGCGGATTGAACTGCCTTCGAACCAGCCTCTGGTCCTCCTGCGGGAGATGCACGGGGAACGCCATGTCCCCATCTGGATCGGCACACCCGAAGCCAGTGCCATCGCCCTGGCCCAGCAAGGAGTGGTGCCGCCCCGGCCCATGACCCACGATCTGATGATCGACGTCGTTGAGGCACTCGGCCACACCATCATCAGCGTGAACATTGTGGCGGTCGAGGACAACATCTTCTACGGTCAGCTCCAGTTCGACGACGGCACGGTGGTGAGTTCCCGCGCTTCCGACGCGCTGGCGCTAGCTTTGCGGGCGAAATGCCGCATCTGGTGTGCCGACGCCGTGATGGATGAAGCCGGCGTCCGGATCACTGAACACGACGAGGGCGAAGACACCGAGCCGGGCCCCGAAGTTGACGAAGAACGGGAATTGCGCCGATTCCGGGAGTTCCTGGACGACGTGGAGCCAGAGGATTTCGAAGGCTGAAGGCAGCCTAAGGTTAAAGTTGAGGGTGAAAGTTTCGACACGATCTGAAAATGCCCCGGACGTCTTTGACCTGAGGCCCCCGCACGCCTAACGTCGAAGATATCAAGTTCCCGTTGCGTACAGGACCCGCGCAAGTCACACTGAAAGGTGCGGCCGCGTTGAAATTACACGAGTGCATTTTCCCGTTTCGTGTTAGCCGCCGTATGCACCATCCCCAAGGGAACTTCTGACAAGGAGGGTCACGTGAGTCCCAAAGGCGAAGCAGGCGAGCTAAAGCAGGCCTCGACAGGCGTTGCTGTACCCGCAAGCGGTGCCCAGGGTCTGCTTTTCACCGAGGACCTTCCGGTCCTGGATGAAGATGCCGGCTACCGTGGTCCCACCGCGTGCAAGGCGGCAGGGATCACCTACCGCCAGCTGGACTACTGGGCACGTACAGGACTTGTTGAACCCGCTGTGCGAGGCGCCGCCGGTTCCGGATCGCAGCGGCTTTATGGCTTCCGGGACATCCTGGTTCTCAAAGTCGTCAAGCGCCTCCTGGACACAGGTGTATCCCTCCAACAGATCCGCACTGCCGTTGAACATTTGCGTGAACGCGGAGTAGAGGACCTGGCGCAAATCACGCTCATGAGCGATGGCGCGAGTGTCTATGAATGTACTTCCGCGGACGAAGTCATTGACCTGGTGCAGGGTGGCCAGGGCGTTTTCGGCATCGCCGTAGGCCGCGTATGGCGCGAAGTCGAGGGCAGCCTTGCTGCGCTGCCGAGCGAGCACGTTATAGAACAGTCCTTTCCGGACGACGAACTCAGCAAGCGCCGTTCCGCGCGCCGCACAGGCTGAACTGCCGTCGGGATCGCCGCGAGCGGCCACTGAAGACCAATGAAGCCGCCTTCCAACAGGAAGGCGGCTTCGTCGTTTTTCTCGAAGTTGGATAGCTGCTGCTTTGCAGACTCCCGTCAGCGCTTGCGGCGTTCCCGGGTGCCGTTGTTCGAGGACAACATGTTCTCCAGAAGCGAGTCAAACAGCTTGGCGGTGTTCTTGGCGGAGTCGCCAGGCCAGTTGTGCACGGCGTGGGCGGCCCCCTGGATTTGCTGCCAGTTCGCCTGCTCCGGAATATGCGGTGCCAGCAAAAGCTCGCCGAACATCGATTCCATCTCTGCAAGCCGGAACGTGTGCTCGGACGAGGCGGGCCGGACCCGGTTGGCAACGATCCCCGCAGGAGCCAGCTGCGGAGCGAACTCCTGGCGGAACAGCTGGATGGCGCGCATGGTGCGTTCCGTGCCGGCTACCGAGAAGAGCCCTGGTTCGGCGACAAGGACCACGCGGTCACTCGCGCTCCACGCCATGCGGGTGAGGCCGTTGAGGGACGGCGGACAGTCGACGAGTACCAGCTCGTACTTTTCGGCAGGTGCAAGGACCGCAGACAGGCGGCGGAGATCGCGGCGCCCAAGATCCGGCCGATCGTAGATTCCGGTGTAGGCGGACCCGACGGCCACATCAAGGGCCGTCCCTCCGCCATTGCCGCGGGGGTGGTCAACCCAGCCGCTGCTGACCACGTTGTCCAAGAGCCTCGCCTTGCGGGGGTTCTTCAGCATGCGGCCGATGTCGAGCTGGTCCCCGGCCTGGACGCCAAGCGCCGTCGTGGCGTCGGCATGGGGATCCAGGTCCACGACAAGGGTGGGGATCCCTGCGGCCAGTGCGGCCGAGGCCAACCCAGTGGTTACGGATGTCTTGCCCACGCCGCCTTTGAGGCTGCTGATGCTGACTACTTGCACTTGAAAACCCAAAACCTAACGCCGGTTGCCGTGTCGCGGTGCTTGTTGTTCCGGCGTTGCCGGAACCGGGGCTCTGCCGCTGCCCTTCAACATCATATGTTGAGTGGCCGCGGATTCCTGCCTTATCGGCCCTGAACGGTTTGGGCCGCCTGTTACTCGATCGTCTTTTAGCACGTGAAACTGCACCGTGCGCGAAGGTACACTGCTCGTGACGAATCCCCATGTGACTGTCACCACAAAGATTTGTGTTTGGGTATGGAGGTCTTACACACTGTGACCACCGACCGTTACACCC
Source organism: Arthrobacter sp. GAS37 (assembly GCF_044908325.1). Taxonomy (NCBI): domain Bacteria; kingdom Bacillati; phylum Actinomycetota; class Actinomycetes; order Micrococcales; family Micrococcaceae; genus Arthrobacter; species Arthrobacter sp. GAS37. Next base: position 14,830 of record NZ_JBIYDB010000034.1, on the reverse strand, counting down.
GCAATGATGCAGGAGAAGCATGTTTTCCAAGATTCTGGTGGCTAATCGCGGCGAAATCGCGATCAGGGCCTTCCGCGCTAGCTATGAACTGGGCGCCAAGACCGTAGCGGTCTTCCCGTATGAGGATCGCAACTCGATCCACCGGCAGAAGGCTGATGAAGCCTACCTGATCGGAGAGGAAGGTCATCCGGTCCGTGCCTACCTGGACGTAGACGAAATCGTCCGTGTCGCCAAAGAAGCGGGTGCTGACGCAATCTACCCGGGCTACGGATTCCTGTCCGAAAACCCGGACCTCGCCCGGGCAGCCCAAGAGGCAGGCATCACGTTTATCGGCCCTCCGGCCGAGGTGCTGGAGCTCGCCGGCAACAAGGTCGCCGCGCTCGAGGCCGCCCGCAAGGCCGGCGTACCGGTTCTGAAGTCCAGTGCGCCGTCCCGCGACATCGATGAGCTCATTGCCGCAGCGGACGAGGTTGGATTCCCGATCTTCGCCAAGGCCGTCGCTGGTGGCGGTGGCCGCGGCATGCGCCGGGTGGAGACCCGCGAGGACCTTCCGGAAGCACTCCGGGCGGCCATGCGCGAAGCGGACGCTGCGTTCGGCGATCCCACCATGTTCCTGGAGCAGGCCGTGTTGCGTCCCCGCCACATCGAGGTCCAGATCCTGGCCGATGGCGAGGGCAATGTCATGCACCTCTTCGAGCGCGACTGCTCCCTGCAGCGCCGCCACCAGAAGGTCGTGGAAATCGCTCCGGCCCCCAACCTGGACGAGTCCATCCGCCAGGCCCTTTACCGGGATGCCGTGGCCTTCGCGAAGGCCCTGAACTACGTTAACGCCGGAACGGTCGAGTTCCTGGTGGACACCGAGGGCGAGCGGGCCGGCCAGCACGTCTTCATCGAGATGAACCCGCGCATCCAGGTTGAGCACACGGTCACTGAGGAAATCACGGACGTGGACCTCGTCCAGGCACAGATGCGCATCGCATCGGGGGAGACCCTCGCAGACCTCGGCTTGAGCCAGGAGACGGTATCCATCAAGGGTGCCGCCCTGCAGTGCCGCATCACCACGGAAGATCCCGCCAACGGCTTCCGGCCCGACGTCGGAAAGATCACCGGCTACCGTTCCGCGGGTGGCGCCGGCGTCCGTCTCGACGGCGGCACGGTCTACTCGGGTGCCGAGATCAGCCCCCACTTCGACTCCATGCTGGTCAAGCTAACCTGCCGCGGACGCGACTACCCGGCTGCAGTGGCCCGTGCCCGGCGCGGCCTGGCCGAGTTCCGGATCCGTGGCGTGTCCACCAACATCCCCTTCCTCCAGGCCGTCCTTGCCGACCCCGACTTCATTGCCGGCAACGTGGCGACCGACTTTATCGACAAGCGCCCCGAACTGCTGAAGTCCCACGTCTCCGCCGACCGTGGAACCAAACTTCTGACCTGGTTGGCCGATGTGACGGTCAACAAGCCCAACGGCGAACTCAAGGTCCACACGGACCCCGCAGCCAAGCTCCCGTCGATTGCAGGGATCGTCGCACCGGCCGGCTCGCGCCAGAAGCTGCAGGAATTGGGACCCGAAGGATTTGCGAAGGCGCTGCGCGAGCAGCAGGCCGTGGCCGTCACGGACACCACCTTCCGCGATGCCCACCAGTCGCTCCTTGCAACCCGTGTCCGTACCCGCGACCTCGTCGCGGCCGGCCCCGCGGTCTCCGCGCTGTTGCCCGAACTGCTCTCGGTCGAAGCCTGGGGTGGTGCCACCTACGACGTCGCCCTGCGCTTCCTCGGGGAGGATCCTTGGGACCGGCTGACCGCCCTGCGCAAGGCCCTGCCCAATGTCTGCCTGCAGATGCTGCTCCGTGGCCGCAACACGGTCGGGTACACGCCCTACCCGGAGGAAGTCACCGAGGCATTCGTCAACGAGGCCGCGGCAACGGGCATCGACATCTTCCGCATCTTCGACGCCCTCAACGACGTCAACCAGATGGCTCCGGCCATCCGCGCAGTGCGGGCCACAGGCACCGCGGTAGCGGAGGTGGCACTCTGCTACACCGGCGATCTCCTCGACCCGAGCGAGAACCTGTACACCCTCGACTACTACCTGGACCTCGCCCAGAAGATCGTCGACGCCGGTGCGCACATCCTGGCCATCAAGGACATGGCCGGCTTGCTTCGCCCGGCAGCCGCAGCCAAGCTTGTGAGCGCCTTGCGTGAACGCTTCGACCTTCCGGTCCACCTGCACACGCACGACACCGCAGGCGGCCAACTGGCAACCCTGCTGGCAGCCGTGGAAGCCGGCGTAGACGCCGTCGACGTCGCGTCAGCGTCCCTGGCCGGTACAACGAGCCAGCCGTCTGCGTCGGCCCTTGTGGCCGCCTTGGCCCATACCCCGCGCGACACCGGGCTCAGCCTGGCCAGCGTCAGCTCACTGGAGCCCTACTGGGAAGCGGTCCGCAGGGTCTACGCGCCGTTCGAGTCCGGGCTTCCCGGTCCCACAGGCCGGGTCTACCAGCACGAAATCCCGGGTGGCCAGCTGTCCAACCTGCGCCAGCAGGCCATCGCGCTGGGCCTTGGCGAGCGTTTCGAGGCCATTGAGGACATGTACACCGCCGCGGACCGTATCTTGGGCCGCCTGGTCAAGGTGACGCCGTCGTCCAAGGTGGTGGGCGATCTCGCGCTGCACCTCGTGGGAATCCATGCAGATCCTGCGGACTTCAACGAGAACCCGCAGAACTACGACATCCCGGACTCCGTCATCGGCTTCCTGTCGGGTGAATTGGGAGATCCTCCCGGAGGATGGCCGGAGCCGTTCCGCACCAAAGCGCTTCAGGGCCGCAGCATCAAGGTCCGCGACGTAGAGCTGAGCGCCGAAGACAGTGCAGCGCTCAAGGGCGATTCCAAGTCCCGCCAGAGGACCCTGAACCGGCTGCTGTTCGAGGGCCCGACCAAGGACTACCTCAAGAGCGTAGACACTTACGGCAATCTGTCGGTGCTTGACACCCGCGACTACCTGTACGGTCTCCAGCTCGGCGCCGAACACGTCATGGAGCTCGAAAAGGGCGTGCGCCTGATCGCCTCCTTGGAGGCAGTCTCGGAGCCCGACGAAAAGGGCATGCGCACTGTCATGTGCAAGCTCAACGGCCAGTCCCGCCCCGTGGTGGTTCGTGACAAGTCGGTGGTCAGCAACGTGAAGGCTGCGGAGAAGGCGGATGCGTCCCAGCCCGGCCAGGTCGCAGCGCCGTTCGCCGGCGCCGTGACCCTGACCGTCAAGGCAGGCGACGCCGTCAAAGCCGGCGACACTGTCGCCACCATTGAGGCGATGAAGATGGAAGCATCCATCACGACGCCGGTGGCCGGCACGGTCTCGCGCCTCGCCATCAACAACGTGGAGCAGGTCCAGGGCGGCGATCTGTTGATCGTGGTCGAATAGCGGCTAGCTCGTCCGTGGAGCACGCATGAAGGAAGGTCCCGGGCTGTAAAGCCCGGGACCTTCTTTCTTTGGTTTCCTAAAGCGTCGGGGTGAGGCGGGTCAGGACGCCTTGGGCGCCGAGTACATTTCCTCGATCACTGCATCGAAGTCCTTCATGACCTGGGCGCGCTTGACCTTCAACGACGGCGTGAGGTGGCCGGAAGCCTCGGTGAAGTCGGCCGGCACAATCCGGAACGACTTGATCGCCTCCGCATGGGATACGGACTGGTTTGCGTGGCTGATCAGTTCCTGGACGGCCGCCCGGACGAGGGCGTTGTCCGCGGCATCCGTCGTCGTAGTGGACGCAGGAAGGCCGTGGCGCTCGAGCCAGCCCGGGAGGGCTTCCTCGTCGAGGGTGACCAGTGCGCCGATGAAGGGCCGGTTGTCGCCGATGACAAGGACTTGGGACACCAGGGCGTCTGCACGGATCTGGTCCTCCAGCAGGGCAGGCACGACGTTCTTGCCGCTGGCCGTGACGATGATTTCCTTCTTGCGGCCGGTGATCTTGAGGAAACCCTGTTCGTCCAGTTCGCCGATGTCACCGGTGCGGAACCACCCGTCGACGAAGGTTTCCGCGGCGAGGTCATCCCGCTTGAAGTAGCCCCTCATGACGCAGACGCCCTTGGCGAGGATTTCGCCGTCATCGGCGATCTTGACCGCATTGCCCGGGAGCGGGGCCCCCACCGTGCCGATCTTGATCAGGGACGGTGTGTTGACTGAAATGGGTGCCGTGGTCTCTGTAAGGCCGTAACCTTCGAGGATCTGCAAGCCGATGCCGTGGAAGAAGTGGCCCAGCCTCTCGCCGAGGGGGCCGCCACCGGAGACGGCGTGGCTGACGTGGCCACCCATCGCAGCGCGAAGCTTCCCGTACACCAAACGGTCGAATACAGCGTGCTTGAGCCTCAGCACCAACCCGACGGATCCCGACTGCTGCGCCCTCGAGTAGGCGATTGCGGTGTCCACGGCCTTGTGGAAGATAGCACCCTTGCCACCGTCCTCCGCCTTCGTGAGGGCCGAGTTGAAGACCTTCTCGAAGACGCGCGGAACAGCCAGGATGAAGGACGGTTGGAAGCTTTGCAGGTCCGCCAACAGGTTCTTGATATCCGGCGTGTGAGCCACTTGGGCGCCGGCGGCGACGGCCAGGACGGAGATGAAACGGGCAAAGACATGGGCCAGAGGAAGGAACATGATGGTCTTGGCGTTTTCGTTGACGACATCGCCGAGGGAAGCCAAGGCGTTCTCCGAGAGCTCCACGAAGTTGCCGTGCGTGAGTTCGCAACCCTTGGGGCGCCCCGTGGTGCCGGAGGTGTAGATGATCGTGGCGACGTCGGCTAGTTCCGCGCTGCTGCGGCGCGCCTCGAGTTCCTCGTCGCTGACACCGCTGCCGGCACTGCGAAGGGCGTCAAGGCCGCCGCCTTCAAGCTGCCAGACATGGCCGACCGAGCCGAGGCCTTCGGCGGTGACCGCTTCGCGGATGACGTCCTCGTGGTGCGAAGTCTCGGCGAATGCCGCGACTGCGCCGGAGTCGCCGAGGTTCCAGGCCACTTGCGACGGAGATGACGTTTCGTAGATCGGCACGGAAATGCCGCCTGCAAACCAGACGGCGAAGTCCACGAGGGACCATTCGTAGCGGGTCCTGGACATGATGCCCACCCGGTCGCCCACACCAACGCCGTTGGCGATCAGGCCTTTGGCCAGAGCCGATACGTCCTTGAGGAAGTCCTTTGCCCGGATGTCCTGCCATTGGCCGGCGCTGTTGAGCTTGGCAAACAGTGCCGGGTTGGATGGCTTGGCGGCCTGACGGACCACGAGGTCCGTGATGTTGGTTTCGGGGGCAACATTCACCAGGGGCGGAACACTGAATTCACGCACGATAGCTCCTTCGATATCAACAGACCATTGCGGGGCTGCTCTAACTCTATACGGCCAGGTAATGGGTGTGGCGCAATTCACCTTACTCAAGTTACTGATGAGTAACTTTACGTGAAGCGTGAGATTCCGCCAATGCAGGCGTGCGGGCGCTCCGTCCGCAGGTCCTGCATGTCAGTACATATGCGGCACTCGGAATAGGATGGCGACATGCCACTGAATTCATCCAACGACCAGAACCCGGCAAGAGTTCGGAAGATTTCCTGGTCCGGTTCGGCGTCAACCGGCCGGCGCCCCGGCTCCACGCACGGCGGCCTGCGCTGGGAGTCGGTGCCATGGGCCGCGCGCCGTTCCCATCTCGGCCGCAGGGGGCTGGCGATCGGGATCGACATCGGCGGCACGAAGGTGGCAGCGGGAGTTGTGGATCCCTCGGGCCGTGTGGTCGAGGAAGCGCGGCGCTCCACGCCGGGCAATGACGCCCGGGCAGTAGAGCGGGTGATCGTCGAGCTTGTCCAGGAATTGGGCAGAAGCCACCGGATTGCCTCCGTGGGGATCGGCGCCGCCGGTTGGATGGACCTCGACGGCGGTACGGTGCTGTTCAGCCCGCATCTTGCCTGGCGTAATGAGCCGCTGCGCGAAAACCTGCAGAGCCTGCTGAGGCGCCCGGTACTCGTCACCAACGATGCCGACGCTGCTGCCTGGGCTGAATGGCGCTTCGGCGCTGGTCTTGGGGAGAGCCGCCTCGTCTGCATCACGCTCGGCACCGGCATCGGTGGTGCCATGGTCATGGACGGACGGGTGGAGCGTGGGCGTTTCGGCGTAGCGGGGGAGTTCGGCCACCAGATCGTGGTGCCCGGCGGGCATCGCTGCGAATGCGGCAACCGCGGCTGCTGGGAGCAATATGCTTCCGGCAACGCGCTCGGCAGGGAAGCCCGGGAGCTGGCCCTGCGGAATTCACCGGTTGCCTACGAACTGCTCAAGGCGGCCGGAGGCTCGGCCGAGAACATCACGGGCGTTACCGTGACGGAGCGGGCAAAAGCCGGAGATTCCGCTTCGAGGGAGCTCTTGGAAGAAGTGGGGCACTGGCTCGGGCTTGGCCTGGCGAACCTGGCGGCTGCGCTCGACCCAGGGACGTTTGTTATCGGCGGCGGGCTGTGCGATGCCGGTGAGCTTCTTGTAGGCCCTGCGCGCACAGCGTTCACCCGGAACCTCACCGGCCGCGGTTTCCGTCCCGCGGCAGCCATCAAGCTTGCGGCGCTGGGACCGCGGGCGGGGATGATCGGTGCTGCCGACCTGTCCCGGGTCAGCGGCAGGGCGCGCGGCTAGTACGGGCTCCGCCGCGAGGGGATGCGCAGTGCGACAGTCCGCTTAGATGCGGGCGCCGTCGTCGTTCTCGTCTTTTTCCTGGGGCAGCTTCATGATGAGGTAAACCACTGAGGCCAGAAAGGTCGCCAGGATGCCCATCACTGCCAGGAGCGGCGCCGAGCGCCAGAACATCGCGGTGAACAGCAGGGCGAGCGGGCCGCCCACGGCTCCGATCCAGGCGAGCATGGTCAGCGGTTCGGTGCCGGCCAGGCTCGGCGGGTCCTCCGGGACGAAGCCGTTCTCGTCCTCGACGTCGTAGTCGCGTGGACCGGTCGCTCCACTGCCCTCCCCGCTGCTTGCGGGTTCTTCTGCAGCGCCCCTTTTGGACAATCCAAGAGGGTCGAAGTCCTGGAAGGAACGGGACGATGAGCGGCCTGGAACGTCGTCCGGCCCTGGATCCGGCTCTGTTCCGGAATCGTTGCCGGGTTCCTCCGCCGTCGGCGCCTCGTCGAGGGCCGAGGAAGGCATTGACTCAAGCCGGGCCACCAAATCGAGCCAGACGGCGTCGTCGTCTTTGTTGGCGCTCTGGTCGGGGGAGTCAGGCCCTGGCCTATTCATGGGGTGAATCCCGAAGCTCGGCGGCAGACTGGCTGGCAGGGGCGGAACTGCTTGTCAGTCCTGCCATCGTTTTCCTGATGAACTCGGCCGAGCCCCGGAAAATCTCCAGGGCGTCGTTGTCCAGGGTGGCCACATGGTAGCTGTTCTCCAAGGTGCTGAACTCCATCGAAGCGGTGACCCGCTCCTTCAATTGCTTGATGCTTCGATCCGAAACCACGTGGTCGACGGAGGAACGGAAGACGCGCACCGGTGCGGAAATCCGGGGGAGCAGGGTGACGGTGTCCTTGTACATCTTTTTCAACTCATGGGCGGCGGCGACCGGTGTCCGGGGGTATGCTCCCTCATCCATCCCGGGTTTGAGGATGTCGTTGGCAATGGCCGGGGTGGATTTCATGACGTGCTTGAGGATGCCGACCACGGCGGCGCGGGGATCATCGATCACCAGTCCCGGATTGACGACGACGGTACCGGCCACGGGCCGGGTAGCCGCGATCCGCAGAGCCAGTGTCCCTCCCATCGACAAGCCGGCGGCGAAGACGAAGTCGCACTCGGCCTCGAGCTCGAGGTACGCCGCGTCCACCGCCTGGTGCCACTCCTGCCAGTGCCGCGTGGCCATGTCCTGCCACGTGGTCCCGTGGCCTGGAAGCAGAGGGAGGCGGACAGCGTAGCCTTCCGCCGCCAGGTACTCGGCCCAAGGGCGCATGCTATGCGGACTGCCCGTGAAGCCGTGGCTCATCACGACGCCGATGCTGGGTCCACTACCGGTGAAGTCGCTGGTGTACGGCGAGGGATCGGGGAGAGTGTTCATGATGACTCCGAGGCTACTCTGTTGGCGGCACTGCTTTCCGTGATGAGTCCATCGTGTCACTGTTCGGGACAATTCTCACTGGAGTATGGTGGCTTCTGAGTGCGGGCCGGGACCGTCCGGACGCCTTGCAGACGCCGCCCCGGAGAGGAACCAAAGTGTTCTATTGGGTCATGAAACGGATCTTTTTGGGTCCGCTTCTCAGATTGCTGTTCCGCCCCTGGGTCAAGGGCCTCGACAATGTTCCCCACGTTGGCGCCGCGATTCTCGCTTCCAATCATTTGTCCTTTTCAGACTCGATCTTCATGCCGGTGATGGTGCCCCGGCGCGTCAGTTTCCTGGCCAAGTCCGAGTACTTCACGGGTACCGGACTCAAAGGCAGGCTTACGGCCATGTTCTTCCGGCTCACCAACCAATTGCCGATGGACCGTTCGGGCGGGGCCGCGTCCGAGTTGTCTTTGCAGGCCGGCAGGGACGTCCTGGCCGGGGGCGGCCTGCTGGGCATCTACCCGGAAGGCACCCGAAGTCCCGATGCCAAGCTGTACCGGGGCAAAGTAGGGGTCGCCAAACTTGCACTCCAAACACGGGTGCCCGTTGTTCCCGTAGCGATGATCGGCACCGAGAAAGTCCAGCCCATCGGCAAGCGTTTGCCCAACATCCGCAGGATCGGGATCATTTTCGGGCAACCGTTGGACTTCAGCCGGTACTACGGCCAAGAAGAAGACCATTCCGTTCAACGCGCCGTGACCGACGAAATCATGTACGAACTCATGCGGCTCTCGGGGCAGGAATACGTGGATGAATACGCCGCCGTCGTCAAGCAGCGACTGGCCGGGCAGCTTCCGGAGCCGGCGGGCGGAAGCGAAGCGAATCCAGCCGACGCCGGTGACGAGGGCAGGCGCCCGCCCGGCAACGGTTCAGGGCCGGACGGCGACGGTGCAGTGGCCGGGAAAGTGTGACGACCGGCGAATAAGGGTTACGGAAGCCATGCCCCGAACAGCGGGCAAGGCAACTAGTCTTGGAGAGTGACTGAGCTATCCGCGAACCCCGCACCGTCCATGACCGGCCCCCTGACCAGTTCCCTGGGCAGCCCCCTGACCAGCACCGCGCAAAGTGGCGCGGCAAACTATCCCGGCTTGGACGATTGGCGCCAGCTGCCTATCTCGCAGCAACCCACCTGGACCGATAGGGGCATCTTCGATGCCTCCGTCAAAGAACTCTCCGTGCTTCCGCCGCTGGTCTTCGCGGGTGAAGTCGACATATTGCGCGAGCGTTTGGCCGCCGCGGCCCAGGGCAAGGCATTCCTGCTTCAAGGCGGCGACTGCGCCGAGACTTTCGAGGACGCCACGGCTGACAAGATCAGTGCCCGGGTCCGCACCATCCTGCAGATGGCCGTTGTCCTCACCTATGGTGCGGCCATGCCGGTCATCAAGATGGGCCGCATGGCCGGCCAGTTCGCCAAGCCCCGGTCGTCGAACGAGGAAACGCGCGACGGCGTGACCTTGCCTGCGTACCGCGGCGACATCGTCAACGGCTACGATTTCACCCCCGAGTCCCGCGCCCACGACGCCAGCCGCATGCTGAAGGCCTACCACACCTCGGCTTCCACACTGAACCTCATCCGCGCCTTCACGCAGGGCGGCTTCGCCGATCTCCGCCTGGTGCACCTCTGGAACAAGGGCTTCACCGAAAACCCCGCCCATGCCCGCTACGAGTCCTTGGCGAGGGACATCGACCGTGCCATCAAATTCATGGCGTCCTGCGGTGCCGACTTCGAAGCCCTCAAGCGCGTGGAGTTCTTCGCGAGCCACGAGGCACTCCTGCTGGACTACGAGCGTGCCCTGACGCGCATCGACTCCCGCACGGGACTTCCCTACGACACCTCCGGGCACTTCCTCTGGATCGGTGAGCGCACGCGTGAGCTCGACCATGCGCATGTGGACTTCCTGTCCCGCGTGCGCAACCCGATCGGCGTCAAGCTCGGTCCCGGAACCTCCGGAGACGACGCGTTGAGGCTCATTGACAAGCTGGACCCGAACCGCGAGCCCGGCCGCCTCACGTTCATCACCCGGATGGGTTCCAAGAACATCCGCGAGAAGCTGCCCGCCGTCGTCGAGAAGGTCACGGCCTCCGGCGCACAGGTCCTCTGGGTCACGGACCCCATGCACGGGAACACGGTCACTTCGCCCAACGGGTACAAGACCCGCAACTTCGACGACGTCGTGGACGAAGTCCGCGGGTTCTTCGAAGTCCACCACGCCCTGGGCACGGTACCGGGTGGCCTGCACATGGAAATGACGGGCGACGACGTCGCGGAATGCCTTGGCGGCGCCGATCCCATTGACCAGGATGCCTTCCTGGACCGCTACGAGTCAGTGTGCGATCCCCGCCTGAACCACATGCAGTCCCTCGAGATGGCGTTCCTCGTGGCTGGAGCCCTCACCAAGCGGTAGTCCCCACCAAGCGGAAGTCCAGCAGCACGCCCGAATACGGGAAAGGCGATCCGGAACATTCCGGATCGCCTTTCCCGTACGGGTACGTCCTACACTACGGTCAAGGTGACGACGGAGCCCTCCGGCGCATCGCTGTCCACGGGGTTCTGGTCACGGACAGTGCCGAAGAAGCCACCCAGGATGTTGTTGATCTTGACGTCGAATCCGAGCTGCTCCAAGGCTTTGCGGGCGGCGTCCGCCTGCTTGCCGATGAAGTTGGGGACGTGCACCATTTTCGGACCCTTGGACAGGGTCAACGTGACGGAGTCGCCGCGGATCAAGGTGCCGTTGGCAGGGATCTGGCTGACCACGGCTCCCGCGGGGACCTTTTTGTCGTTGACGGGTTCCGGCGCAATTTTCGCGGTGAATCCGGCGTCGCTGATCGCTTTGACGGCTGCTTGCTGGGTCATGCCGCGGACATCCGGTACGGGGAGTGGCTGCGGTCCCTTGGAAACCACCAATGCCACCGGGGTGCCGTGGCGGACCGCGGTGTCCTGTGCCGGGGACTGGGAGATGACCGTTCCTGAAGGCACTTTGTCGTCATATTGCTCGGTGACTTTGCCGAGCGTCATTCCGGCCACACCAAGGGCATTCTTTGCCTGGTCGAGTGTCAAGCCCGACATCGCGGCAAGCGGAAACAACTGTGGACCCTTCGAGACGAAGAGCGACACTGCTTGGAACTTCCGAACCACCTGGCCGGACGCGGGTTCCGTTCCGACCGCCAACCCTGCCGTGACTTCGTCGTCGAACACGTCTTTTGGCTCGGATTGGAAGCCGGCGGTTCTCAGCAGCTGCTGTGCCTCCGCAACCGTCTTGTTCTTGGTGTCCGGTATGGTTCCGGGCGAGCCGGGCCCCATGCCGAAGAACCAGCCTGCCGCGGTGGCCAGGATCGCCAGGACAATCACGACGATCGTCCAGATCACTGCCCGGCGGCGCGGGTTGCCTTCCCGCAAGGAGCGCGACGGCGTGGCCGCGGCCCGGGCGCGGTCCTTTTCTTCCTGGCGCTCCATCCGCTTGATGTCGCGTTTGCTTGGCGGGGCTCCGGCCGGTGTTTGGGATTCCCGGTCCTGTGGCACCTGGACGTCGAATGCCGCGGCGGCGGGGGAGAATCCCGACGGCGGAAGCACCGTGGTTGGATTGCGCTGGCTTGAGATGATCTCCGTCGGGCGGCCTATCCGTTCCAGGGGCTCCGTACGTTCGGAATGGAGAGGGGCGACTATCGCGGTTGCCCCGGCCGCTTCCTGTTGCCCTTCGGACGTTGCTGCCTTGGCGGCAGGCGGGTTGATGTCCAGTTGCGCGTCGCTCAAGGTTGTGCGGATATGCCGTAGTTCCGACAAGAGCGCAGAACCGTCCACGGGACGCTCTTCAGGTTCCTTCGCGGTGCACCACTGGACGAGTTCGTCCACGTCGGCGGCGAGGCCGGGCACCGCGAGCGAGGGCGGAGCGACGGCCGAGTTGACGTGCTGGTAGGCAACCTGGACGGGAACGTCGCCCGCATAAGGTTGCCCGCCGGTAAGCATTTCGTAAAGCATGATGCCGGTGGAGTAGATGTCGCTCCGGGCGTCCGCGGGTTTGCCGAGGACCAGTTCGGGAGCCAGATATGCGACCGTGCCGATCAGGGCGCCGGTGCTGGTTGTCGCCGTGACCGCCCGGGCGAGCCCGAAGTCGCCCACCTTGATGCGTCCGTCGTCGGCGATCAGGACGTTCTCCGGTTTGACGTCGCGGTGGATCAGCCCCGCCGCGTGGGCGGCCGCGAGCCCTTCGATGACGGGGTCGATCAGTGCAAAGGCCAGCCGGGGCGGAAGCGCTGCCTTCTCGTTGAGGACGTCGCGCAGAGTGTGGCCTTTGATGTACTCCATGACGATGTACGCAATGTGGCCATCCTGTCCCTGGTCGAGGACCCCTACGACGTGCGGGTGGGAAAGGCTCGCCGCGGCCCGGGCCTCGCGCTGCAAGCGGTCCAGGAAATTTTGGTCGTTGGCCAGGTGCGGATGCAGCACTTTGAGCGCCACGTCGCGGTCGAGACGCTCGTCGGTGGCGAGATAGACGGTTGACATTCCGCCGTTCGCGAGGCGCGATCGCACCAGGTAGCGTCCGTCCACGAGGGATCCGAGGAGTTGGTCCGAAACTTGTTCCTGCACCCTACGATCCTAGTTGAGCAAAAACACGGGCCCGAATCGACATGCGATCCGGGCCCGTGTTGTTCGCCGTGACTTAGCTGAAGTTCTTCTTGAGGGCCAGGATCGAGGCGACGTAGGCCTTGGTGTCGTCGTACATGCCGTGCTTGCTCACCGAGTACTGGCCCTGGTAGTAGCCTGCGATGGCGGTGTTCAGATCCTTGCTGGTGTTGACGAGGGCCCGGATGATGGCGACGCCGGCGGTCACGTTGTCATACGGGTCCAGGATGTTGAGCTTGCGTCCCACCAGTTGGGAAGCCCATTCACCGGAGGAGGGAATCACCTGCATCGTGCCGATGGCGTTGGCGGGAGAGACCGCACGCTGGTTGAAGCCGGATTCCTGGAAGGCGAACGCCATGGCCAACGACGGGTCCACCCCCATCCGACGCGCGGTATCGGCGACGATCCCCTTCATCTGGGCGGTGCTGGGGACCGGGGACGCATTGAGCAGGGCCTTGTTCGCGTTGGCTGAACTGACCACCGCCTCCGGGTAGGTGTAGCCCAGGAACGTGCTCGGAACCAAGGGGGCGCTGACCGGAGCCGGGGCCGGAGCCGAGGGCGCAGGAGCGCCCGGGATGGCGAGCTTCTGCCCCGGATAAATGATGGTGCTCATGGACAGCTTGTTGGCCGAGAGCAGCGATGACAAGGACACGCCAAGGCGGGACGCGATGCCACCAAGGGTGTCACCCGACTTGATGGTGTACGAGCCGGTGTTGGCAAGTGCCGGCGCTGCCGGGGCCGCCGGAGCGGAAGCAGGGACGAGTGCCGCTGGAGCCGGTGCCGCGGGCGCCGGTGCGTTCGTTCCCGGGCCGACCTTGATCTTCTGTCCCGGGTAGATGATGGATCGGCCGTTGAGGCCGTTCCAACTGAAGACGTCGGACAGCGCCACGCCGTGGCGGGCGGCAATGCCGCTCAGGGTATCGCCCGACACGACTGTGTAGCTGGCAGCCGACGACGACGCCGGGCTGGGTGCCGGGCTTGGCGCGGGTGCCGGGGCACTTGGAGCACCCGCGGAACCGGACAACTTGATCTGCTGTCCCGGGTAGATGATGGTGTTGCCCGAGAGCCCGTTGAGCTGCAGGACAGTGTTGGTGTTCAGCCCGTAGCGGGCCGCGATGCCGCTGATGGTATCGCCCCGGACGATGGTGTACGTAGCCGGAGCCGCCGGTGCCATGGGCTGCATGGCAGCCGGGATGGTCGCGGCAACCGCGGAGGCGGGAATGACGTTTGCGGCCGCGGCCTGGGCCTGCATGGCCGCAGTCAGCGATGCGGGGATCTTCTGGGTTTGTACCGCCGGAAGCGCTGTTGCCGGTTGGGCGAGTGCCAATGAAGAGAGCATGACGGCGGGCAGCGCCGCTGTGGTGGCCGCAATTATGGGCATGCTCGTTGTCTTCTTGGGCGAGCGGGGCGTCGTCATGGGAGCAATCCTCATCTCAGCAGCGGATGTTGGGAATGCCGCTGTTGCCTGTGTTACTAAAGTTAGTAGTGATGCAAATGTGGTCAATGTGAATCTCTCACATTTTTCGATTCCGCACAAGAAATCCCGGCGCATTCGATTCTTGGGCAATTCGGGGACGCAAATTCCGCCCGTACCGTCCGTCCGGCTAGGCGCAAAGTGCGCGGGCGTGGCAATCTTGATCCGTGAGTAATATAGAAAGCCTCGTTTCCGAATGGCTGCCGCTGCCCGATGTGGCAGAGCTGCTGAACGTTTCAATCACCAAGGTCCACGGTCTTCTGGATGAGCGTGCAGTGGTGGCTGTGAGAGTGGGCGAACGCAATATCCGTTCGATTCCTGCACTCTTTATCCAGGACGGTCATGTGGTGGATAGCCTGAAGGGCACCATCGCAGTGCTTGGCGATGCCGGGTACACGGATGAGGAGCTCATCGCGTGGCTTTTCACTCCGGACGAGTCGCTGCGTGGCCGCCCTGTCGACGCGCTCCGTGAAGGGCGCAAAACTGAGATCCGACGCAGGGCCCAATCGCTTGCCTGGTAAGGGACTCCTGCCTTAAATACAGTGGTGGGGGGGGGGGTTGGTTTTGCGGACCCCCGGATTTTATAAGTACATTTTAAATACCGGAAACGGTAGTTTTTATAAAAATATAAAGGCC
>NZ_JBIYDB010000033.1:0-47248 GCF_044908325.1 Arthrobacter sp. GAS37 | reverse complement strand
CCTACGTGGCGCGGAACGCGACACGAAAGGGCCTGCCCAGAGTGGGGCAGCAGGGTCCCTACGTGGCGCGGAACGCGACACGAAAGGGCCTGCCCCAATCTCAGCGGGCTTTGAAGCCCAGGCCTGATCCGGATCGTGCCAAGATGTGGCCCCGGCTCCCGCTGAGCCGGAACCAACGGCCGTTGCGGAAGAGCCGGTGTTCGCCGTCGCCAAGGAAACCGAGCGCCAAGGCCGCGAACGCCGCGCCTGCGGGCACGCCGTCGAGTCCCGGAATCTCCCGTCCCCACACCGCGGCCCTGGTGTTGTTGACAATCAACGCGCCGGGCTGATCCGGAACAATCCCGGCCACCTCGGCAATGCCGGCATTCGCGACAGACTTGAGATCGGCGTCGGGCACTGAACCCAGCGGCTCCCAGCCGCTGCGGGGCGCCCCGACTCCTGCCCACGATTCGGAAACGGTCGACAGCGGGATCGGAAGCTCGACGTCGTCGGCACCGGAACGCGCCAAGCGGTCCAGGACCGAGGACAGGGTCACCGTGACGTCCGCGTGCGCGTCATCGGCGAGGGCGATGGTCCGAAGCCCGAGAATGGTCGGCGTCGCTTCGCCCAGGATGCGCGGCCTCAGGACGCACACGTATGCAGCCAGGACGCGTCCGGAGGCCTGCAGCCGGATGGCGCCATCGTCGATGCTCTTGGCACGCGTGACATAAGTGCGGAGATCCGCCAGATCACGGGGATCGACGAAATGGAAGGACTGGGTCAGTACGTCGGACACATCATCGACTCTACCGGCATGTCCGCGGTTGAGAGGGGTCAGGGGGGCGTCTAGAGTCGAACCATGACTGACGCGCACGCCGGCCTGGAACATCAGGTTGCCCTTGAGGACCCCACATCCACCCTCATCGAACTGTTGTCCCTGGCCGACTTCGACGGCGCGAGGACAGCCGAGGACATCTTCCTTGGGCCTTCCCAGAAACAGCCACGCCACCGGGTGTTCGGCGGGCAGGTACTCGCCCAGTCCCTCGTGGCCGGTATGCGCACGGTGGAAGAGGATCGAACCGTCCATTCCATGCACGGCTATTTCCTTCGTCCGGGGGACGCCAACCAGCCCATCACATTCAGCGTTGAACGGCTTCGTGACGGACGCTCGTTCTCCGCCCGGCGGGTGCACGCTTACCAGGAAGGTCAACCGATCCTGTCGATGATCGCTTCCTTCCAGACCGAAGCCGAGGGCGTGGAACACCAGTCCTCCATGCCGGCCGGAATCCCGGACCCCGAAACGCTGCCGAGCACAGCGGAACTCCTGCAGAAGTACGACCATCCGCTCGCACGCCACATGTCCTTCGAGCGGCCCTTCGATGTCCGCCACGTCGATCCCGCAATCTATGTGGAAGCGCCCAAGGACCGGGTAGCCAGCAATGCCGTCTGGATGAAGACCTTTGGCCCGATGCCGGACGATCCCAACCTTCATCTGGCTGCGCTGGCCTACGCGAGCGACTACACCATCCTGGAATCGGTGCTGCGCAAAAACGGATTGAGCTGGATGACGCCAGGCATGAGCGTGGCGAGCCTTGACCACGCAATGTGGTGGCATCGCCCCGTCCGCGTGGACGAGTGGCTGCTCTACGTGCAGGAGTCCCCCAGCGCCCAAGGCGCCCGCGGACTTGCCACCGGCAAGATCTTCAGCCGCGATGGCCAGCATGTCGCCACGGTGGCGCAAGAGGGCATGCTCCGGATCCCGTCGTAGCAGCCACAACGCAGCCACAACGCAGCCACAACCCAGCCAGGATCATCGAGCAAAGAAGGCCGGCGCCCCGGAGAAATATCCAGGGCGCCGGCCTTCTGTGGAGCAATTCGCTTAGTCGCGGGTCAGCTTGCGGTGCGTGACACGGTGCGGCTTGGCAGCGTCCGGACCGAGGCGCTCCACCTTGTTCTCCTCGTAGGACTCGAAGTTACCCTCGAACCAGTACCACTTCGACGGGTTCTCCTCGTCGCCTTCGTAGGCCAGGATGTGGGTGGCAACCCGGTCGAGGAACCACCGGTCGTGCGAGACCACCACGGCGCAGCCGGGGAACTCAAGCAAGGCGTTCTCAAGGCTGCTGAGGGTTTCGACGTCGAGGTCGTTGGTGGGCTCGTCAAGAAGGAGAAGGTTTCCGCCCTGCTTGAGGGTCAGTGCCAGGTTCAGGCGGTTACGCTCACCACCCGAGAGTACCCCGGCCTTCTTCTGCTGGTCCGGTCCCTTGAAGCCGAAGGCCGCCACATAGGCGCGGGACGGCATTTCAACATGGCCGACCTGGATGAAGTCCAGGCCGTCTGAAACGACCTCCCACAGGGTCTTGTTGGGGTCGATGCCGCCACGGCTCTGGTCGGCGTAGGAGATCTTGACCGAGTCACCGATCTTGAGGTCGCCACCGTCGAGCGGTTCCAGCCCGACGATGGTTTTGAACAGCGTGGTCTTGCCGACTCCGTTAGGACCAATGACGCCGACGATGCCGTTACGGGGCAGCGTGAACGAAAGCCCATCGATCAGCGTCCGGTCCTCGAAGCCCTTCTGCAGGTTCTTCGCCTCCAGGACCAAGCCACCCAGACGCGGTCCCGGCGGAATCTGGATTTCCTCGAAGTCGAGCTTCCTGGTGCGGTCAGCCTCGGCTGCCATTTCCTCGTACCGGGCCAAACGAGCCTTCGACTTGGTCTGGCGACCCTTGGCGTTGGAGCGGACCCATTCAAGTTCCTCGGTGAGGCGCTTGGCCTGCTTGGCGTCCTTCTTGCCTTGGATTTCGAGGCGGGCGCGCTTCTTCTCCAAGTACGTGGAGTAATTGCCTTCATAGGGGTAAAGGCGGCCGCGGTCCACTTCACAGATCCACTCGGCGACGTGGTCCAGGAAGTAGCGGTCGTGAGTGATGGCGAGGACGGCACCGGGGTAGGAAGAGAGGTGCTGCTCCAGCCACAGGACACTTTCTGCGTCCAAGTGGTTGGTGGGCTCGTCAAGGAGCAGGAGGTCGGGCTTCTGCAGCAGGAGCTTGCAGAGCGCTACGCGGCGGCGCTCACCACCGGACAGGACAGTCACGTCGGAGTCGCCCGGCGGGCAGCGGAGCGCGTCCATGGCCTGCTCGAGCTGGGAATCGATGTCCCACGCATCTGCAGCGTCGATGGCTTCCTGAAGGTGGCCCATTTCCTCCAGCAGGGTGTCGTAGTCGGCGTCCGGGTTGGCCATTTCCTCGGAGATCGCGTTAAAGCGCTGGATCTTCGAGTAGATCTCGCCCACGCCTTCCTGGACGTTGCCCAGGACGGTCTTTTCCTCGTTCAGGGGCGGCTCCTGCAGGAGGATGCCCACGGAGTAGCCGGGGCTGAGGCGGGCTTCGCCGTTCGACGGTGTGTCGATACCAGCCATGATCTTCAGGATCGTGGATTTGCCGGCTCCGTTCGGGCCAACGACGCCGATCTTCGCGCCAGGGAAGAACGACATGCTGACATCGTCCAGGATTAGTTTTTCGCCAACGGCCTTGCGAGCCTTGGTCATCGTATAAATGAATTCCGCCATGCCGTTAAATCTAATGGGTGGCAAGGCATAACTCACATTCGGCCCTGCTAGCGGGAATCCCCGACGAAGCATTTGCCGCTGGCCAACACTGGCAAGACCGACACGGAAACCTGGCCGGCCCTGATCTCGCCCATGACGCAGTCCCTGTCCAGCCTGGCCGCGGCCTCGATGGCGTCGACATCCAGTCCTGTCGGCGTCTTGCTCGCGGATACCTCCACAGCAGAGTCTGGGATGCCGGCCGAAACGAGTTGCGATCGCAATGCATCTTGTGCCGGTTTGGGGGTTGCGGCGGCAATGGTTTTGAGTACGGACTCCATGGTCTGCTTCAGGGCGGCAGTGCCCGGGCTGAGCGATACTGATGCCGATGCCGATGCCGACGGGCTCCCGGCACTGGGTGTGACAGCGGGAGTGGCACTGGCCGCACTCGATGGGGCAGGCGATGAGACCGCCGTGCTTCCTGACACCACGGGGGCAGGCGCCGTGCAGCCGGCCACCAGCCCGGCCACGAGTAGCGGCACCGCAAGCAGCGAACCCGGGCTTCCGGCCGCGTGGCGGCGTCCTGATGGTTTTTGCCGCTTTCCCCTGCTCGTCACCCGGCCATTCTGCCATGCGGCGCACTACCCGCTGCGCCACATCGCATCCGCGGCTGTCCGCAGCATCCCCTGTTTCAAGCGCCGGCGCTATTTCAGGCCTCGCGTCATTCAAGCCCGGGCGTCCACAAGCTCTCCGGTGTGAGTATCAACGAGAACCGACTCATCGCCTTCTCCGGCCGAAAGAATGACTTCCCGCTCGGCTGCGGCACTGCCGTCCTCGTCGTCATGAGGGCCGTCCTCACCCTCTTCCTCGGCCGAAGGCCACGGGTTCTCCGGCCCCACCTCAGCGGCTGCTGGCAGGCTCTGCGGGCTGGTGCTACTGGTGGTCCGGATGAAGTTCGCCGAGCCCCACATGAGGTCGTGCCCCACCGACTCGGCGACGATTTCGGCAACGTGGTAGATCTTGCCCTCGTGTTCCCATTGCCTCAACTTGAGTTTCCCGACCACGATGACCCGCTGGCCTTTCTTGACGCTGCATCCAATGTTTCCCGCGAGATGCCTGAACGCCTGGACGCTGAACCAATTGGTATTGCCGTCCACCCAGACATCGTTCGCGCGGTCGAACCTCCGCGCCGTGGAGCCCAGCCGGAACGAGGCCGTCCCCGTTCCGCCAGGTGTCGTCGAACTTTTGGGTTCCGTGGCAACGAATCCCCGGACAGTGATGATGTCATTCATGGTCTTGTCCTAACGTGAGTTGAGCTGCCTGTCTGGCTCTTTCAGCTTCACGTGCCGCGAACTTCCGCGGCAGTACCTAATTCACGTATGTGGATAGCCCTGGTCTTGGGCGGATTGTGGAGGACGAGTTGCTCCCTGAATAGGGCGCCGGCCACCGAGACCGGCCGCGCTTTTTGAAATTACGGAACCGCCATCTAAATTGGGTACGTTCGCCCAGTCTCGGGCCTGCTCTTTGGGGGACAGATCGTGAAAATTATTCTGGCTAGAAGTGCGTGCTATGTTGGCGCCCTTATATTGCTGACACTGGTGTCGTTCTGGCGGATCCCACCAACGGCCCAAGGCGTCGTGTGGGCGGAGGACGGCGCGGTATTTCTCACGGACGCTTTGAATCCGACCCGGACTTTCACGCCAATCCGGCCGTACGCAGGCTATCTCCACGTCGTCCCCCGCCTCGCAGCCGATGTAGTTGTCCGGTTCTTCGCACTTGAGGACTACGCCATAGCGCTCACCGTGTTGGCGTGCGCGGCTGTGGCCGGCGTCGCCCTCATGACGTACCACTGCTCCCAAGCCTTGACCAGCAACACGTGGATCCGCGTAGCTTGGGCGGCAGTTCCCATTTTCGTGAATGTCGGCGCGTTTGAGACCCTTGGAAACTTCGCGAACCTGCACTGGTACCTGCTCTGGCTTACTCCGTGGCTATTGATGAAACCGGCAAAGTCAAAACTGGAAGGCGGCGTGCTTTTTGTCGTCGCAGCCCTCGCCTCCCTGACCGAGATTATCTCGATTGTCTTTGTTCCACTCTTCCTTTACCGGCTAAGAGACAAAAACATGTGGGCCGCCCGTGCGGGTCTCAGCCTGGGTCTTGCCTGCCAGGTTATTGCGACGGTGACGCATCCTCGAACAAGCGGCGGCGCGAGCTACCAGCTTGACCCGTGGTCCCCCGTTTACGGGTGGTTCATCAACACCGCAGGACCCATCGTTTACGGCACTGCGTCCGGTGTCATGCAACAAATCGTGAACTTCGGAGCTGCCCCGATGATCGTGGCCTCCCTCCTCGTCCTCGCCGTCCCGGTGGCTGTGCTGGTCCTGGGCTCGGCGCGGGAGAAATGGCTGGCGGGCTTCTTCATCACCGCGTCGGCCGTTATTTGGGTTGCCTGCGTCGTTTCGAACCCGGCACCGTACCTGGACTACGCAACCTTTTCTGCTGCGGATTGGCCCGCCAGGTTCGTGTTTGGAAGGTACTCGGTAGTGCCGACGATGTTCGTCCTCGCCACGATTCCGTTGCTTGCCTCCGCATTGGCAAGGTTTGGGCGTGCTGCACCCATCGCGGCGCTTACGGGTTTCTCGCTCCTCTTGGCGTCCATGTATTTCCCGCCCTCGACGTCGAGAAACAATGGTCCTGTCTGGGCCGAGCACATCCTCACCGGGCGCAGTCTTTGTGCACCTGCGTCCGATACCGACTTCTACGATGTTCCGACCTCGCCTGTATTTTTCAAAGGCGTAGTACGAATCCCCTGCCCGGTCCTGAAGGCCGGGCAATCCTCCTGAATTGTTGGCTAGCCAAACCCAGCGATACACTTGGGTGCGTTCCCGCCCCAGTAGCTCAGAGGATAGAGCAGCGGCCTTCTAATCCGACGGTCGGGGGTTCGATTCCCTCCTGGGGCACTTTGTGATGAGTCGAGACATCCTTCATGGATGAGTCGGGTCATCGGTTACACCCCGGTCTTCGGACCGGGGTGTTTTTCTTTGTCTGCATACAACCGAGACGGCCAGCTCATTCGGTATCTAGGCTGGTTGGATGGGACACAACTCCGAAGCCATCATCACGGGCCCCGCAAGCTGGCCCGATGTCGAAAGGCTATTCGGCGTCCACGGCGAGCCTTCGCGCTGTTGGTGCCGGTGGTTCGCCCTCACCGGTCAGGATTGGAAGACGGCTCCCCCTAAGACGCGGAAGGAACAGCTCAAAGCCAAATTCGACGACGGCCCCGAACCTGGCGTCCTCGCGTTCCGGGGCGGCGAAGCGGTGGGCTGGTGCGCGGTCGAACCGCGCCAGTGCTATCCGCGTATCGAACGATCCCACGTCCTCAAGGCCGCAGGAGCAGGCGCCCCGGAAGGCCCGGGAGTTTGGTCCGTGAGCTGTTTCGTGGTTTCTCCCGGCCACCGCCGGAGCGGGGTGGCCACCGCATTGCTGCAGGCCGCCGTCGGGCATGCCTTCGCGCATGGCGCTGAAATCGTGGAAGGCTACCCGGTGGATCCCTCGCTGCGCCCCAAGGCCGGTCCGGCCGATCTCTACCAGGGAACTGTGAAGTTGTTCGAGGCGGCTGGCTTCTCCACAGTTTCCACGGCGGTGCCCGGAAGGGCGGTCATGCGCCTAGGGCGCTGATTTCCGGCGGCCCGCATGCCGAGGCAACACCGTCAAGGCAGTGTCAAGACCACCGGGCCGTCCGCGGTGATCGCCACGGTATGTTCGCTGTGCGCCGCACGGCGGCCGTTGGCGGAGCGCAGGGTCCACTGGTCGTCGTCGTGGTAGTAGTCATCGCTTCCGCCTAGGATCAACATCGGCTCGATAGCGATCACCAGGCCCTCCACGAGCTTCACGCCGCGGCCCGGCCGTCCGATGTTCGGCACGCTCGGCTCGGCGTGCATGGTCCGGCCAATGCCGTGCCCACCGTGATCGGCAAGGATCCCGTAGCCGCTGCGCTTGGCTTCTCCACCAATGGCATACGCAAGGTCGCCCATCTTGTTTCCAATCCTGGCCGCCTCGATTCCGCGGGCGAGGGCGGCGTCCGTGGCATCGATCAGCTCCTGGTCCACCGGATCCGCAGTGCCCACAATGAAACTGACTGCCGCGTCCCCGCACCAACCCTCCACGAATGCCCCGCAATCGACGCTCAACAGATCGCCGTCCTGCAACACATATCCGTCCGGGATGCCGTGCACCACGGCGTCGTTGACGCTCGTGCAAATGACCCCTGAAAAGGGCGTGGACGCCCACCGCGGACGGTAATTCAGGAACGCCGGCTTGGCTCCGGCAGCCTCCATGAAAGCGGCCGCAACCTCGTCCAGTTCCTTGAGAGACACACCAACCCCGGCGTGCGAACGAACCGCCGAAAGCGTGTTGGCAACCACCCTTCCGGCTTCGCGCATGAGCGCAATCTCTTCTGGCGTCTTCACCATAGACACGGAGGCCTCCAAGCATGAGGAACAAGGGGCCGGACCGGCCGCCGGACGAACTCTTTCCACCCACTCTATGGGCGTCATCGTCCCAGTCAACCGGAAGGCGCGTCCGAACCCTGCGCAGGAGTGTCCTAAAGTCGCGGTATGGAACACCGAAGAATCGCCATCATCCGGGAACGCCTGCAGGCAGAGGCAGATCCGGACCGTGCGAAAGCGGCACAGGCGTACATGAAGTCATCCATGCCTTCCCTCGGTGTCAGGGTCCCGGTAGTCCGTCACATCGTCCTCGCGACCGCGAAGGAACTCCCCTTCGGGTCCCCTGCCGAACTTCGTGACGATGTCCGGCTGCTCTGGCTGGAAGCTACATGGCGGGAAGAACGCTATGCGGCCATCGATCTGACCTCGCTCAAGTCCGTGGCCAAGGATCGGGAGATGTTGCCGCTCTACGAAGAAATCATCCGGACAGGCGCATGGTGGGACTTCGTCGACGGCGTCTCCGACCGTATTTGTGCCCTCCTGCAACATCACCGGAGCACGCTGACCCCGCTCTTGCGGACATGGGCAAGCGACCCGGACTTCTGGATCCGTCGCGCGGCCATCACCTCCCAGCTCAAGGCAAAGACGGCCACGGACCAAGAACTTCTCGCCACGGCGCTTGACGCCAACCTGGCCGACAAGGAGTTCTTCATCAGGAAGGCAATCGGCTGGACCCTGCGGGAGTACGCCAAGACCGATCCTCAGTGGGTACGGAGCTACGTGGAAACCCGACGGGCCAGGCTGAGCCCGTTATCCCTGCGTGAAGCGATGAAACACCTCGGCTGATTCCGGTTCAGGACTTCGGTTTGAGCTTGAGCTTCAAAATTCCGCGACGCGGGCGGAACAGCACGTGGGTCTTCTTGTCAAAGAACACCAGGTAGGCAATGAAGGAGACCGCGATGGCGATGGCCACTCCGCGCACCACCTCAATGGGGATCCACTGGAAGACACTCAATTGGTCCGTCAGCGCGATAAGGGTGAAGAACGCCGTCAAATAGAAGACCGTCCGAAGCTGGGCGCCGTCCGCGATGCCCGTCACGGTAAAGAACACCAGCAGCCACACCATGTACCAAGGCTGGATCACCGGCGCCAGGACGACGACGGCGGCGAAAGCCCAGGCCATCCGGCGAAGCACAGTCTTGTTGAACTCGGGTTCGTCGTCGAGCGGCGCGGGCATACCCAAGCCGCGGCCGGGCGTCCGTACGGCGAGCCAGACGATGGCCAGCGCCGAAACTGCCGTTCCGGCAGTCTGGATAACGTCCGTCACGGGAACGCCCGGACCCCCGAAAAGTCCGACGACGAATCCGGCCGTATGTGCCAGCAATCCCACCGGCGCGTACCAGATCCAGACGGCGCCGGGAGTCTGGAGGGCGCCAAGCCAGCCAAATCCCAGGCCGTTCACCAATCCTGCGGCGGCCAGCAGCCCTAAGGACAAGCCCAACGTCGCCATCCAGCAGAGCATTCTGCGGCCCCAGCCCGCACGGGCACCGGCCCACAGCAGCCCGGCAAAAGGCAAGGCAATCAAAGTAATCGGCTTGATGGCGATCGAGGCCGTGATCAGCACGATTCCAAGCACGGGTCGTTTGACCGAGGCGAAGTACAGTCCGGCAACAACCAGTCCCAACATCAAGGAGTCGTTGTGCGCGCTGGCAATGAAGTTGATCAGGAGAACCGGGTTGAGGACCCCAAGCCAGAACGCCCGATCCGGGTTCACGCCATGGACCGCAGCCAAACGCGGAACGTAGACAGCGAGCAGGATCACCCCGGCCAGGGCAGCCAGGCGGAAGGGAATCAGCGCAAGCTCCGGGACGCCGGCGCTGACCCACACGGCACCCTGTTCGATCCAGAGCCATAACGGACCGTAAGGCGTCGGTGCTTCCGTCCACAATTTGTCGGGCCCGAGTGAAAAGTAGTTGCTCAGGGCCGAGATGCCGTTGGTGTATGGGTTCAGGCCCTGCTCCATGAGCCGGCCCTGGCCGATGTAGGCATAAGCGTCCCTGCTGAACAACGGCAAGCTGAACATCATCGGGACTGCCCACATCCACAATGCTCGCCGAAGCACAGGACGCGAGGACGGGTTCCATCCGCCGATCCGCTGGGCAATGCGCAGCCAAGAGCGCAGGAGCAGGAGTGCACCGAGGCAGAGCATCACGGTGCAGACGATCACGCCAACCGGGGATGTCCTGGCCATGATGAAGAGGGGCGTGCGGATAAGGGAACCGCTGGTTGTCGCCATCCAGCCGACCCCGACCGAGCCTGCCACCATGAGCAACGACCCGACGAACCCTTGGAGGATCGCCGTCCTTGCCGCTTTGGCTATCACAGTGCCGTGTACCGGGGCGTTGGAATCGCCAAGCGCCTCTGGATGAGCCAACGAACTCCCCACCTCACGCTCACGAAACTTCGACGTCACCATCAAACAAAATCCTGTCCGGTTCCCTGCCGCATCCGGGCCAAAGTGGCACTGCCGGCTGCCATGGATTATTGCAACTGTAGCATCGCCACCCCTGGCTTCCCGGGGCCAACCGGACCATGGGTCTGCCCGCGAAAGTGGCCTGAGATAGGATGGATGGGGCTCTTACGGCACCTGTGACGATAACTACCTGACAAGGATCCTCCCATTTCCACGGACTCATTCTTCAGCGCGCTCACACGGTTCCGCCATCGTGTTCTTCCCTCTTCGGTGGAGGTAAGGCTCAATTCTCCCAAGGGCCTGCTTGTAGGCTTCTGCGTCGTGCACTTGGTCTTCCTCGTGTTCGCCCTGATCCTTTCCCTGCGCGGCGAGGCCTTCAGCGACACTTTCATCTATCGGGACTGGACCTCGGCCGGGTTCCGGGATGAGAACCTCAGCAGCGGCCCAAGTCCTTGGGTCTACCCCGTTCTCGCCTTGGTGCCGATGGCGATCGCGGGCCTGGCCGGACCCGGTCCGTTCTTCTTTCTGTGGGTACTCATGATCACCGTGCTCAACGGTGTCGCTCTCGCCAAGCTCACGGGACGGGGCCGCCGTCGCGAGGCTATCCCGGCGGGATGGTGGTGGCTGGTCTTCGTCTTCATCATGGGTTGGCTGGGATTCGCCCGGGTGGACGGATTGACTGCCCCCATCGTGCTGATCGCCTTGGCGTACGGGGTGTCACACCCCTTCATTGCCTCGACCCTCCTGAGTGTTGCCACCTGGATGAAGGTTTGGCCGGCCGCCGTCATGCTTTCGTTGTTCACCGTGGTCAAGCAGAGAACCAAAGTGGTGGCCGCCGGAATTCTGACCAGCGTTCTGGTCATCGCCCTCACGGCGGCCGTAGGTCAACTGCCGAAGCTCCTTAACTTCCTGACCCAGCAAGGCGATCGTGGCATGCAGTTGGAAGCCACCTTCACCACTCCATGGTTGTGGCTCTCGGTCCTCCATGTGGGTGACTCGAGAATGTACATGAACACCGACATCAACTCGATGCAGGTGGATGGCCCCGGAACGGCCTCCATGTCATTCCTTATGCAGCCCCTTCTTGTCCTGGCCGCTATCCTGGTGGCCGCCCTGACCTTCTGGGCACTGCACAACGGCAAGCGAACCGGCGGGGCGGACCGCACCGAACTGTTGTTGGCTGGATCCCTGACCATGGCCACGGCTTTCGTCGTGTTCAACAAGGTCGGATCACCCCAGTTCATGGTGTGGCTGGCGCCTGCCGTCGCCGTCGGGCTTGCCCACAGCTGGAAGGAATGGCGGGTTCCCGCGGCGATGCTCATCGCCATTGGGGTGGCCACATACTTCATCTACCCCCTCTTCTATGACGCACTCAGCCACAACAACCCTTGGATGGCGCTGGTGTTGACGGTGCGCAATGTCCTGCTGGTGGTCCTGTTCTGCTGGTCCGTACGCCGCCTATACCTTTTGGGCAAGAAGATCCCGGCCAACGAACCGGCCGCCGCTGCCAAGGAGTCCTGAGATTTCCGTTCGATTCTTTGCTGCGCTGGCCCGCGTGCGCGACGCCGCCCTGCCGCCTGCCGCCGTCGCCTGGTTCGGCCGTCCCTCCAGCGTTTGGTGGGGTTTCGCCGCCATCCATCTGTATTTCCTCGGCTGGATGGCAAGTTTCTTCCTGTCCGGAAACACGTTCAGCGACACTGAGCAGTACCGCCAGTGGGCGATGACCGGCTACAACCCTGCGGATCTCCACGGAGCCATCAGCCCTTGGGTGTACCCGGTACTCGCCCAGATTCCGATCTTCCTCGCCAACATCGCGGGCCCGGGTCCATACCTGCTGGTGTGGACGTTGATCATCACTGCGCTCAATGCCGCCGGCTTGTTCATCTTGACCCGCGGTCCGCGCAGGACAACGGGGATTGCCCCTGCCTGGTGGTGGCTGTTCTTCACCGCATTCATGGGCTACCTCAGCTTCGCGCGCGTAGAAGGCATCACGGCACCCATCGTGTTGGTCGCACTGCTGTATGCCGCCACGCGGCCCGTAGCGGCGGGCATCCTCCTCAGCATCGCCACGTGGATCAAAGTCTGGCCGGCCGCCGTCCTGGTACCCATCATCATCGCGAGCCACCGCAGGCTGCGGATCATCGCGTGCGGCGCCGCCGTAACTGCCGCCGTCGCACTGGGCACCTACCTTTCGGGCGGCCTCCCGCATATCCTCGACTTCTTGACCAACCAGGGTGAGCGCGGCATGCAACTTGAAGCCACGTTCTCAACCCCTTGGGTCTGGTTGAGCGTGCTCAACATCGGCGGTTCCAAAATCGCCGACAACGTCGCCATCAATTCCACCGAGGTGTACGGACCGGGAGCCAATGTGGCGGCCTTCATGATGCAGCCGCTCTTGGTGCTTGCCGCCGTCGCCGGCTCTGCCCTTTTGCTTTGGGCGCTTCGGCGGGGTGCCGAACCGGAAGAGCTGTTTCTGGAGGGCGCCCTCATGATGACCACCGCGTTCATCGTGTTCAACAAGGTGGGTTCGCCGCAATTCATCATCTGGCTTGCGCCAGTGGTTATCGCCGGGTTGACCCACGACTGGAATCGCTGGCGGGTTCCTGCCGCCCTCCTGATGGGGATCGCCATGACGACCTTTGTGATCTACCCGTTGTTCTACACGCCGCTGATCCATGCCAACCCCGTGATGGCAACAGTGCTCACCACGCGGAACGTGCTTCTGGTTGTCCTGCTCTGGTGGTCCGTACAGCGGACCTTGGAACTAGGCCGCAAGTCCAGCGCAAGAACCGCTATTCGGAGCGCCTGAGCCGCTGCTCAAGCCTGCGGAGCAGTTGCGCAGGGGTGGAACGGATCAGCAGTCTGCGCGTGTGCACGTCCAACACCATCAGGTAGACGGTGAATCCCAGGGCCACCAGGAAGGACAGGGAGGACACTTTGACGTTCAGTTCCACGAAGGACAGCACCGAAATCTGGTCCTGGGCGCCGAAGGCCACGAAAAATGTCACGGCGACATAGAGGGACTTGATCTGCCAGTCGTCCCTGATGCCCGTGACCGCGAGCAGCGGGATGAACCACAGGATGTACCACGGCTGGATAATCGGAGAAAGCATGACGACGGCGGCAAACGCCAGGGCCGCGCGTCGCACCAGCCGTGAATAGTCGCCGCGGAACATCAGTACCACCACCAGCCCGATTCCGGCCCACTTCATGAGGGTCCGGAGCCCGGTGGCCACGGTGGATCCGGGCAGGCCCAGGAGATTGGCGATCACCTCGACCTGTTGGCCCAGGAAGCCCGAAGGCGAGTATCCCGTGTAGCCGGGCGTCGGATCGAGGATGGCCCAGACCCATCCAAAGCCAAGGTTGTAAGGAATTCCGCTCACTGCCAGGACGGCAAAGCTGATACCCGCCGTCGCGCCCCAGAACAGGAACTTGCGGGCCCAACCCGCAGCGGGCCCCGCCCACATGAGGCCTATGAAAGGCAAGAGAAGCACTGTGATCGGCTTGATGCCGATGGAAGCCGTGACCAGCAGAAGCCCGGTGATGTGGCGCCCGGTGGCTGCAAAGTACATTCCGGCCACCGCCAGGCCCACCATGAGGGCATCGTTGTGGGCGCTGGCGACGAAGCTGATGAGAAAGAGCGGGTTGGCCACGGCGATCCACAGAGCGCGGCCGGGATTGATCCCGTGCAGTTCGGCGAGCCTGGGAACATACACCACGCAGAGCAGCACTCCCACAGTCGCAAGAACGCGAAAGAGCAAAACGGAAAAATCGGGCTGGGCGTCGGTGATGCCCACCACCCACCTGGCAAGCCACAGGAAGTAGGGTCCGTACGGCGTCTTGGCTTCAGCCCAGGCAGGATCAGCGCCCAGCGAAAACCAGTTGCTGAGCGAGGAAATCCCCGCGGTGTAGGGGTTCTGGCCTTCCAGCACCAGCCTGCCCTGGCCGGTGTAGGCGTACACGTCGCGCGAATAGATGGGCACGGCAAACATCAGGGGCGCCGCCCACGCCGCAACAGCGACAACCACCGATCTGAGCGAGCCTGGCCCCCAGTCCTTGAGCCTTTGCCCGAGCCTCAACCATGACCTGACCAAAAGCATGGCCCCGGCCGTCAGCAGGATGGTGGAGGTCGTTACGCCCCAGCCCTCCGTGCGCAGGGCGATGACAAGGGGGTGCCTGAACATGGGCGAGCCGTTGGCGATCCAGCCGGCACCGATCGAGCCGACGAAGATCATCAGGGATCCAAAAAATCCTTGCCAGATTGCCACGTAGGCCTTGATCTGGCCGGAGGTGCCGGTGTTGATGTGCGCGGCATTTGGGTAATAGAGACTCGCGGCAGCCTTCTCTGACGGCGCCGCGGGTTCCTTTGCCTCATCCCGGCTATTTGAGGTGCCCACGCCCGTTCCGCCTGCCGTCATGATATTCCAGTCCCTACGTACATTGGTCCAGCTCATCGATGCAGGCAACAACCGCTCGACAACGGCCCAGTTTAGCAGCCGCGGTAAGCCGCAGGCGCGGAACGGAGCGCCCCGCCACCGTTCCCATGCGCCCGAACGGTAGGCTGGGCGGGTGCCTATTACTAATGAACGCATCGTCTGGATCGACTGTGAGATGACCGGTCTCGACCTTGTAAACGACGCCCTGATCGAGGTCGCGGCCTTGGTCACCGATTCGGAGCTGAACATCCTGGGTGATGGGGTCGACGTCGTCATCAAACCCGAAGATGCCGCGCTTGAACAGATGAACGACTTCGTCCGCGACATGCACACCCGTTCGAAACTCCTGGACGAGCTCCCGCACGGCAAGACCATGGCCGAAGCCGAAGCGATCGTTCTGGAGTACATCGAGAAGTGGGTACCCGATCCGAAGAAGGCACCGCTGGGTGGCAACTCAGTCGGAACCGACCGGATGTTCCTCGCGCGGGACATGCCCAACATCGTCGAACACCTCCACTACCGGGTCATCGACGTCAGCACCATCAAGGAACTCTCGCGCCGATGGTTCCCCCGTGCATATTTCCAGTCGCCCGCCAAACATGGCGGCCACCGCGCGCTTGGTGACATCAAGGACTCCATCGACGAACTGCGCTACTACCGCGAGGCCGTGTTCGTCCCGGCTCCTGGTCCTGATACGGCAACGGCACAGAAGATTTCCAAGCAGATTGCAGCCGCCCCGGAAAGCACGTGATCTGCGGCACCTTTTCGGGAAATTTCAGCCAAACGGTCAAAAGTGGCAAAACCATCCCCTAAGACGGGGTATAGTTTTTGTCGTTGCCTTCGCAGCTAACGGGTCATTCCGAAAGCATAAAAGGCTCATGGTGGGCGTAGCTCAGTTGGCAGAGCGCCTGGTTGTGGTCCAGGAGGTCGCGGGTTCAACCCCCGTCGCTCACCCTCATGAGATCGGTAGCAGTTTATCGATCGCAGCCAAAGGCCGTACTGGTTATCCAGTGCGGCCTTTGCTTTGTCCCGGCCGATTTCGGCATCCGCTCCAGACCCGAGAACCAGAGGAACACCTGACATGACCGTCCTGCCAGTCACCATCTGGGGCGAGCCCGTGCTTCACCGCCGGGCGAGCGAGGTGGAAGAGTTCGACGACGAGCTGCGGACCTTGATTGCCGACATGTTCGAGACGAACGAAGCCGCCAACGGCGTCGGGCTGGCCGCACCCCAGGTAGGGGTTGGCAAGCGGATCTTCATCTTCAAATACGCGAACGACGACGACGCGCCGGACGAAGGCGTTCTGGTGAACCCGGTCCTCACCCTCTCCAAGATCCCCGGCGCCCTTCCCGATCCCGAGGAAGACGTCGAAGGCTGCCTGTCATTCCCCGGGGAGCACTACCCCTTGCAGAGGGCCGAATGGGCCCGCGTCCAGGGCTTCGACGGCGACGGCAAACCGGTGGATTTCGTGGCGACAGGCTGGTTCGCGAGGGTCATGCAGCACGAATTCGACCACCTTGACGGCAAGCTCTATGTGGACCGTCTGGCCGACCGCTACGCCAAGAAGGCCATGAAGCAGGCCAAAAAGAACGGCTGGGGAGTGCCCGGGCTGAGTTGGATGCCGGGTGTTGACCCGGATCCTTTCGGACACTGAGCGATGACCGGCACCGAGCAGGACGAATTGTTCAAGCTTCTCGACATCCACGGCGAGGACGCTTTTGCGTGTGCCTCGCTGCTGGCGTCACCTCCAGGAGACGGGACGCGACAGGCCCTTGCCAGCCTTCACGCCCGCCTGGGCGCCTTTCCAAGCAAGTCTGCCGCCGCGGATGGCTGCACGGAAACGGACTGGATCGGGGCGCTCCTGCGCTTCGCGCCTGTAGTCCACCGCCATCATCTGTCCCTTGGCATCCCGCCGGAATCCTCCGCCGCGATCCTGGCCGACGCGGGACTGAACCTTCGAATCAACCGAAGGGTTCATGGACGCTTCGGCTTGGACACGTGGGCGTGGCTGACCCTCCACATGGCCGGAAACATCTTCCGGATCGGCCGCTTGCAATTCCACCTTGTCCGCGGCGACGCGGGAGGCTCCGCCGCCGCAAGCGACTCCTGGGTACTGGGTGTCCACATCCCCGAGGATGGCGGCCTTTCCCCTGCCGTCGTGGACACGAGCTTCAGCCAGGCCAGGGAGTTCTTTGACCGATACTTCCCGGACAAGGCGGTCTCCGTGGCGAGCTGCGACTCCTGGATGCTGGATCCCTATCTGGCCCGGAAACTGCCGGACAGCAATATCGCAGCTTTTGCCCGCCGATTCACCCTGGACCGCTGCTCAGACGCTCCGAGCGACGCTGTCTACTTCACCTTCCGGCAGCGGGGCATGGAAAACCTTGATCGACTCCCCCGCGAGACCTCGCTTCAGCGGGTGGTGCTGGAAAGGATCGACGACGGCGGGGTCTGGCAACTTGGACACGGCCACTTGGTGTTTCCCCCAGCGCGGAGCAACCACGCTTGACGGGGGCGCCCGCGCCCTCAGGCGGCTACGTCGCCCTGATGGTCCGCTGACCGGGGCACGAGTCCAGGACGCGCCTCATGGCGTCTTTCTCCGCTTGGGTGACCCAGAGCCGGTACGCGGCTTTGACGGAAACCTGCCGGGCTACGTAATGGCAGCGAAAGCCCTTGTTGGCAGGGAGCCAGCTCGCGGCGTCGCTCGCGCCTTTCTTCACGTTGGCAGGACCGTCAACGGCAATGAGGTTGAGGGGGTCATTGGCGAGGCTTTGGCGCTGTTTGGCAGTGAGCTGCTGGGCACCCTTCTGCCAGGCATCCCCTAGAGCGACCACATGGTCGATCTGTACGGCCGAGCTGCTTTCGGAGCCCCTGCGGAAATGGATCTCCTGGCCGATGTAGGGCTCACGTAGCTCCCCGGAAGCGATCCTGCATTTGGAGCCCGCCGTGAACTCCGCTGCCGTAAGATCCCGCCTCAGGATGTCGTTCCGCGTATCGCAGCCGTTTCGGTCGACGTCGAGCCAAGCCTGGCCGAATTCGTTGCGGTCGTAGTTGTCCTTCGCTGCACGCCCCTTCACGGGAAGCGCCTCCAAGGCATCAACGGCCGAACCGACGGGTACCGGCTGAACAGCTTCCACCGGCTTCATCCATTTCGGGTCGAAGACAGGAGCTTCCGTTGGTCCATTGACTGGATCCTCGCCAACTGCGAACTGGCCGTTGGTGAAAAACCACCCAATGCCGGCAAGTCCACCCGCGATGATGAGAATCACCAGCACCCAGGCCTGCCGGGACTGGCGGCGGGCGCGCCGATAAGCGGCCCAGGTGGTGCTCAAGGGATTGCGTCCTTTCGGGGAGGAATACGTCCCTTGAGACTAGATGAGGCACTGATAGCCGACGACGATATCCACAGTGTGGAGGACAAGTCGGGCCGGGCTTACTGCTCCTTGGTGACGCGTTTCAGGTCTTCGGCCGCCAGCTCCAAAAGGGACCCCAACTGAATGACGCGGTCCTCGGAGATATCACCCGCCGCATGTGCGGCCTTGGCCTGGTCGAACAGGCGCTGGGCTTCTTTGAGGTTGGCGCGCGCCACGTCCAGGGCGTGTTCCAGGGTTGTTTCGTGGTCCAGAATCTTTTCGCTTTCCATGCGTCCATTCTGGTCAGGTTTCCCGGCTGATACCAGCGCATCAGCCGGGAAACCCCTGTGTCTTTCCTGGCCCTTTCCAGAGCCGGCTAGACGCCGGCGGGCTCCAACGTTGCCTTGGGCTCAATGCCCACAGCGACACTGCGTGCCGGGAACGACGGCGGGTTCACGCCGGCCATTTCCTCCATGACGCGCACTACCTGGCAGGAGTAACCGAATTCGTTGTCGTACCAGACATAGACCACGAGGTTCTTGTCATTGGCGATGGTGGCCAGGCCGTCCACGATGCCTGCTCGGCGGGAGCCGACGAAGTCCGTGGAGACGACCTCGGGCGAGTCGATGAAGTCGATCTGCTTGCGCAGTTCCGAGTGCAGGGACATCTCGCGAAGGTAGTTGTTGACCTCGTCCTTGGTGGTGCCGTTTTCAAGGTTCAGGTTCAGGATGGCCAGGGACACGTCCGGGGTGGGGACCCGGATGGAGCTGCCGGTCAGCTTGCCCAGCAGTTCCGGCAGTGCCTTGGCAACGGCCTTGGCGGCACCGGTTTCGGTGATGACCATGTTCAGCGCTGCGGAGCGGCCGCGCCGGTCACCCTTGTGGAAGTTGTCGATCAGGTTCTGGTCGTTCGTGAACGAGTGCACGGTTTCCACGTGGCCGTGGATGACGCCGAACTTGTCGTTGAGTGCCTTGAGCACCGGGGTGATGGCATTCGTGGTGCAGGAGGCTGCAGTGACAATCTTGTCCGAGTCCTCGATGGAGGAGTGATTGATGCCGTGGACGATGTTCTTCAGATCGCCCTTGCCCGGAGCCGTGAGCAGGACACGCGCGACACCCTTGCTCTGCAGGTGCTGGGACAGGCCCTCGGCGTCGCGCCAGCGGCCCGTGTTGTCGACCACCAGGGCGTTGTTGATGCCATAAGCCGTGTAGTCGATGGTGGCGGGATTGTCCGAGTAGATGACCTGGATCTGGACACCGTTGGCCGTGATCGTATTGGCGGCCTCGTCCACGCGGATGGTGCCTTCGAAGGAACCGTGCACCGAGTCGCGCCGCAGCAGGCTGGCGCGCTTGACGAGATCATTCTCGGCGCCCTTACGGACCACGATCGCGCGCAGGCGCAGGCCGTGCCCGCCGCCGGCCTTTTCGATCAGGAGGCGGGCAAGGAGCCTGCCGATGCGGCCGAAACCGTAGAGCACGACGTCGGTGCTGGTCCGGTCGTCCGCGCCGCGGCGCCCGACAACCTCGGCAAGTTCGGCGCGGAGGAAGGCTTCCAGGGGCGTTCCCGGGGCCTGGGCCTTGTACTTCTCGTTGAGGCGGGCGATGTCGATCGCAGCGGCCCCGAGTTCAAGCTCGGCCAGGGTGTTCAGTAGCGGCGCGGTTTCTTCGAGCAGGAGTTCGTCCTTGCTCATCCGGCGCGCAAAACGGTGGGCTTTCAGGATGTTCATCGACGACTTGTTGATGAGGCTGCGCCCGTGGATGCTCGTCACCACGTTGTTCTCACGGTACAGCCGGCCGATCACCGGAATCATGGCCTCGGCCAGCGCTTCGCGGCCCATCCACGTATCAAGACAAGAATCTGATGACTGGCTCACAGAACTACCTTCCTAGGGTCAGCTACATACGTCCTCGTACGTAGATGGCGGCCGCCCGGAGTAATCCTGCGGCACTGGCATCGGCGGGACTTCGGTCTGCCCGGACACCTCGAACGTTGCAAAGAAAAACCGCCGGCTGCGAACGCAGAACCGGCGGTGGAACTCCTACGTTCACTGTCCATTCTAAGGTCTGACACGGGACCCCTTGGCAGCCGGAATGCGTGAATTCACTCACACACGGCTGAGGGATGGGTTGACCGATACGCCGGGTTCTGTTCTCCCCCGCCGTTGCCGGCGAAGGAGTGGCGACCATCCATCTACGAACGCCGTTGCCGACGCCCTCCAGCGGCCTACCCGGACACTCGGGCGAGCAGCCCTCGATCGTGCCCTGTCTGGCCTTGCTCCGGGTGGGGTTTACCTAGCCTCCCTGGTCACCCAAGGAGCTGGTGGTCTCTTACACCACCGTTTCACCCTTACCTGCTGCCTGCCTGTGCTGGCACAAGCAGGCGCAGGCGGTCTATTCTCTGTGGCACTGGCCTGCGGGTTACCCCGAGTGGGCGTTACCCACCACCCTGCCCTGTGGAGCCCGGACGTTCCTCGAGCCACTCACGTGGCGCGCGGCCGCCTAGTCAACCCATCCGCCCTACAGTCTACCGGCGTCGGGCCCCCCGTATTTTCAGACGGCACCGCCGATCCGTTCTGCCCGGACAACCAGCGGCAGCAATACAGCTAATATCGACTGGTGCTGATTCTGCTGCCCCCTTCCGAAGGCAAGACCCCCGCTGCGAAGGGCTCCGCCGTCGATTGGGAGTCCCTGAGCTTTCCCGAACTCAAC
Organism: Arthrobacter sp. GAS37; assembly: GCF_044908325.1. NCBI lineage: Bacteria > Bacillati > Actinomycetota > Actinomycetes > Micrococcales > Micrococcaceae > Arthrobacter > Arthrobacter sp. GAS37. Next base: position 26,316 of record NZ_JBIYDB010000033.1, on the reverse strand, counting down.
AGCTACCGGACCAAAGTGCTCGACGCGCTCGGCCTGGTCAGCGCGCATGAGGACGCCCTCGCCCTGTTGGGGGTGGGCGCGTCCTTGAAGGACGACGTCGAGCGCAATACCCGGCTCCACGCCGAACCCGCGGCCCCTGCCCATCAGGTGTATTCCGGTGTTCTCTACGACGCGCTGGGCTACAAGTCCCTGACCGCGGCGCAGCGCCGCAAGGCGGTGGAGTCGATCCTTGTGGTGTCCGCCCTGTGGGGCGCCATTGGCTTCGGCGACCGCGTGCCCGCCTACCGCTTGTCCATGGGAACGGCACTGCCCGACGTCGGACGCCTCGCGTCGTTCTGGAAGCCGCAGCTCACGCAGGCCCTCGCCTCGCGGGTGGAGGGCGAACTGCTGGTGGACTGCCGCTCCAGCACCTACGCCGCGGCTTGGGCTCCGCCCGCGGCGCAGACTGTCTCCGTCAACGTTTTTTCCGAGTCCAACGGCAAACGCACCGTGGTCAGCCACTTCGCCAAGCACACGCGCGGCGAACTGGCCCGGCACTTGCTGAGCCGTCGAGGCAAGGTGCCGGGGACGCCCGAACAGCTGCTCAAGGCAGCCTCGGAAATGTGGACTGCGGAGTTGGCGGAAGGAACGGCGCGCAAGCCGCACACCCTGAGCATCATCCTCCCCAACTAGCTCGCAGTAGGTGTCGTTTTCAGCCGTGAAAACGACATTAAATGCGAGCTAGTTGGGTGGGGAACAGGGCGGTTAGTTCCACTCGGCGGAGCGCACCAGGATGCAGCCCGAATCGGGGCAGAACACGATCTCGTCTTCGGCAGCGGCCTTGACCTCGGCAAGGTCGCCGGGGCTGAGCGTCATCCCCGAGCCTTCGGACTTGCCGTGGAACAGCCTGGCGGCCCCCACCCCACGCTTGGCAAGGGTCTTTTCGTAGATAGCCAGCATCCCGGCGTCGAGCCCTTCGGCGAAGCCGGTCCGCTGAGCGCGTACATCCGTCTCTTCGGCAACAATCTCGGCGATCGCGGCGTCCAGCTCGGCACGGATCCCGGAGAAGGAACCCTGGATGTCATCGACGATCTGCTGTTGCGCGGCCTGGCGCTCCCTGAGTCCGTCCAGGCGTTCCAGGATTTCCAGCTCGACATCCTCAAGGTCCGAACGTCGCTTGTTCAGCGAGGCGATATCGCTTTGCAGCGCAACGAGATCCTTGGAAAGTCCGGTGCCGCTGTTCAACCTGGCTTCGTCCCGCTCAATGCGGCTAGCCACTTGCTCGACGTCGGCCTCTGACCTGCGCAGCTCTGTTTCGGCGTCGTGGACGGCAAGTTTCGCGGTCCCGAGCAAGCCGTTGGCCACGCTGAGGGCGTCCTGAAGATCGGTGATGCGGGGGTCGGTCTCCAAAGTGCGACGGCGGTTCGCCAAGGATTTGAGCTTCGCATCCAACCCCTGCAGTTCGAGCAATTTCAACTGTTCCGCCGGTGCTGCCTTGGCCACGCTTACCTCCGCTTGATCGTGCCGGGGATGATATTCAGCCCCAGCCAGGCCTTGGGCCTGTTTGTTTCGACTCTAGCGCCTAGCGCGCTCCCTCGCCTCGCTTAGCAGGGAGTCAGAATGAAGTCCCAGGGATCGCTGTTGGTGGAAGCCACCCGGATCTCGACGTCGTGACCCTGGTCGGCGAGCACGTTGCCGAGCGCTTCGGCCGCGGCGGGCAGCCACAGCCACTCGCTCGCGAAATGCGATACGTCAACGAGGTACGGCCTGCCGTCAACGGCAGCTTCGCGGGCCTCGGACGCCGGGTGGTGCCGCATATCCGCGGTGACGTAGATGTCCGCCTGGCTGGCCCGGACGGCGTCGAGGAGACTGTCTCCGGCTCCGCCGCAAACAGCCACGCGGCGCACGAGCCCGTCCTTGTCCCCGGCGACCCGCACGCCACCGGCCACTGAGGGCAGGATCTCGAACACCCGCGCGGCGAAATCTCCCAGGGTCATGAGTTCGGGCAGGTCGCCGACCCGGCCGATGCCCTCTTCCGGCAGGCCGTGGGCCGCAGGAGCCAGCGGGACGACGTTGTCGAGCCCGAACGCGTCGGCGAGGACATCGGAAACGCCTCCGACGGCGGAGTCCCCGTTCGTGTGCACGGTCAGCAGCCCGGTACCTGACTCAATGAGCCGATGGACAGCAAGGCCTTTGGCGCTCGTGGCGGCAACGGAGGTGACGCCCTTGAGCAGCAAGGGATGGTGCGTAACGAGGAGCTCAGCGCCCCATTCAATGGCTTCTTCAATGGCGGCGAGGGTCGGATCCACAGCGAACATGACCTTGGTGACGGTGGCGGTTGGCCGTCCGACCACCAGTCCTACCTCGTCCCATTCCTCGGCGAGCGATTCCGGCCAGAGCTCCTCCACTGCCAATAAGACCTGACCTAGCGTAGGGGTGCTGGCTCTTGGAGTTCCGGCTGCACCATTCTCCGGTTCTTCGCCGGATCCTGTATCTGCAACCGCGGTGTTCACAGCTTCCATGCATTACATTCTTGCGCATCCGGCGGCCAAGTCGCGCTTGCCGCAACCGGACTGTTTGAGATTGTTGCCACTGGCCGGGTCTGCGCCGTCACAGTCCCGTAAGGTTGTGCGGGAATCATCCGGGACTCCCAGCCATTGAAGAGATCATGAAAACTTTTGTACTTGGTGGAGGCTGCTTCTGGTGCCTCGACGCCGTCTATCAGAAGACCAAGGGCGTCAGTTCCGTGGTTTCCGGTTACACGGGCGGGCACATCCGGAATCCTGACTATTACGATGTGTGCTCCGGAATGACGGGCCACGCGGAGGTCGTCGCCGTGACTTTCGACGAGGACATCATTCCGGCGGACATCATCCTTGACATGTTCTTTGCACTGCATGATCCCACCACGCTCAACCGCCAGGGCTACGACGTCGGAACCCAGTACCGTTCCTCGATGTTCTACACCACCACGGAAGAAAAAATCCTCTTCGAAGAGGCCATCCTCCGGAACCAGGAACTGTGGTCCAAGCCGATTGTGACCGAGGTCAGCAGGCTGCCGGAATTCTACGAAGCGGAATCCATCCACCAGGACTACTACGCCAAGTTCCCGGAGCAAGGCTATTGCCAGGTGATCATCAACCCCAAGCTCGCCAAGGCCCGGAAATATTACTCTTCGTGGCTCCGCGCGTAGCAGCGTGCAGCACCGCTCGTTAGGCTGACCTCAGCAGTAGCTATTTCAGCGAATTCAGAGAATAGGCATGATTACATGGCACGGATCTACGACGACGTCACCCAGCTGATCGGCGGAACCCCCCTGGTCCGCTTGAACAGGCTCACCGAAGGCTTGGACGCCACGGTTGCCGTGAAGCTGGAGTTCTACAACCCCGCCAATAGCGTGAAGGACCGTATCGGCGTCGCCATCGTCGACGCCGCCGAGAAGTCCGGTGCGCTGAAGCCGGGCGGCACCATCGTCGAGGGAACCTCCGGCAACACCGGCATCGCGCTGGCCCTGGTCGGCGCGGCGCGTGGTTACAAGGTCATCCTGACCATGCCGGAAACCATGTCCACCGAGCGCCGCGTCATGCTGCGCGCCTACGGTGCTGAGATTGTCCTGACCCCCGGATCGGAAGGCATGCGCGGCGCCGTCGAAAAGGCCCAGGAAATCGTGGCCAACACCGAGAACTCCGTCTGGGCCCAGCAGTTCGCCAACGAGGCAAACCCGGAGATCCACCGCACCACCACGGCCGAGGAAATCTGGGCAGACACCGACGGTGGCGTGGACATCTTCGTCGGCGGCGTCGGCACGGGAGGCACCATCACCGGCGTCGGGCAGGTCCTGAAGGAGCGCAAGCCCGAAATCCAGATCGTGGCCGTTGAGCCCAAGGACTCCCCCATCCTGAACGGCGGCGCCCCCGGCCCGCACAAGATCCAGGGCCTGGGTGCGAACTTCATTCCGGAAATCCTGGACACCAACGTCTACGACGAGGTTCTCGACGCAACCCTCGAGGACTCAGTTGCCACCGCACGTGCCCTCGGCACCAAGGAAGGCATCCTGGGCGGCATCTCGGCCGGCGCGGCCGTCTGGGGCGCACTGGAGCTCGCGAAGCGTCCGGAGAACAAGGACAAGCTCATCGTGGCAATCGTTCCCGACTTCGGCGAACGTTACATCTCCACGGTGCTTTTTGACGACATTCGCGGCTGATTGCGGACCCCGCGCAACCGCTTTCTTTCATTTCCTGTAGAAAGGTCTTTGTGAGCTTCTTCGCAAGACTTATGGAGGACCTCGAGGCCGCCCGGTCACATGACCCGGCGGCCCGAGGCTCGTTTGAGAACTTTTTTGCCTACTCCGGCCTGCACGCCATCTGGGCGCACCGCCTGACGCACAAATTGTGGCAAAACCCTGAGCTGCGCTTCCCGGCACGGCTCATTTCCCAGCTTGCGCGGTTCCTGACCGGGATCGAGATCCACCCCGGCGCGACCATCGGCCGCAGGTTCTTCATTGACCACGGCATGGGTGTGGTCATCGGTGAGACCGCCGAGATCGGCGAAGACGTCATGATCTACCACGGTGTGACGCTGGGCGGCCGTTCCTTGGCCAAGGTCAAGCGCCACCCCACCATCGGGGATCGGGTCACTATCGGAGCCGGGGCCAAGGTCCTTGGTCCCATCACCATAGGCGCCGACAGTGCGATAGGCGCCAACGCCGTCGTGGTCAAGGATGCACCGCCCGAGTCGATCATCACCGGCGTCCCCGCAACGTGGCGGCACCGTGATGCCAAGAGCGAAACGAAACCCGCCGTCGATCCCGCCGAGTACTACATCGAGTACCGGATCTAGCCGGAGAAGCGTTTGTAGGCGTTCCAGAAAACGGTGTCGAAGGCCCGGTCGGGAAGCACCCTCCGCAAGGCCAGGATGGTCCAGGCTCCCCTGCCCACCGGGTATCGGGTCCTGGGCCTTCGCGAAGTCGCCGCATGGACGATGGCGCCCGCCACGGTGCGCGGGTGCGTCGAAAGGGCGGTTCCCGATGTCGATGCCAGGGCGGCCGCCACGATCCCGGCCTGCTCGCGATACGGTCCATGTCCCGAGACCGTCAGCAGGCTCTCCCCCGCGATGGTTCCCCATTCCGTGTCCGTGCCGGCAGGCTCGATGATTGCGACGTCGATGCCGTGGGGCTTCAGTTCCAGGCGCAGCGAGTCGCTAAGGCCCTCGACGGCGAATTTTGTCGCGTGGTACCAGGCGCCCAGCGGTTCATACATTTTGCCGCCGATCGAGGACACGTTGATGATCCTGCCGGAAGCCGCAGCACGCATCACGGGAATCACCAGCTGGGACATCCGGGCGAGACCGAAGACGTTGACCTCGAACTGGCGCCGGCCCTCATCCAGCGGAACCTCCTCCAAGGAACCGTAGGACCCGTATCCGGCGTTGTTGACCAGTACGTCGATCCGTCCCTGATCAGCCAGGACAAGGTCCACGGCGGCCTTCATCGAGTCATCCTCGGTAACGTCCAAGGACAACACCTTGATTCCGTGGGCTTTGAGCGGCTCCATCTTTTCGACCCGCCGCGCCCCCGCGTACACGACCATTCCTGCCTTGCTGAGCTTGATGGCGGCTTCGAAACCGATTCCGGTTGACGCACCTGTGACAAATGCGACGCGTTGCGGCATGGACTGCTCCTCGTGTGACGGGTGGTGTTTTCCTTCAGGACGTACCTACGGCAAAGGCCGGCGCCTCCACAGTAACGCGGAGCCGCCGGCCTTTGACTTGAACAGAGTGGGGCAGGAAAGGGCCTGCCCCACTCGTCAGTGGGTGTCGACTGCGGAGATCTCGGACTTGTCTTCGCCCCACAGGGTGTGGAAGGTGCCCTCGGCGTCAACGCGGCCGTAGGTGTGCGCGCCGAAGAGGTCGCGCTGTCCCTGGATGACCGCTGCGGCGAGGCGCTTGCGGCGAAGTCCGTCGTAGTAGGCCAGCGAGGAGGAGAACACGGGAACCGGGATGCCCAGCTGGACAGCCGTTGCCACCACGCGGCGCCAGGCCGGCAGCGCGCCGGCGATCGCCTTGGTGAAAGCCGGGGCGAACAGCAGGTTGGCCGGCTTCTCTTCGGCTGCGTAGGCGTTGGTGATTTCCTTGAGCAGCTCGGCACGGATGATGCAGCCGCCGCGCCACAGCGAGGCGATTTCATCGAGCTTGAGGTCCCAGCCGTATTCCTTCGCGGCGGAGGTCAGCATGTCCAGGCCCTGGGCGTAGGACACCAGCTTGGAGGCGTAGAGCGCCTGGCGGACGTCCTCGACGAAGTTCTCGGGGACCTCGACGTCGATTTCCTCGCCCGCGAGCAACTCCTGGCCAAGCTTGCGCTGTTCTGCCTGGGAAGAGAGGGCCCGGGCGAAGACGGACTCTGCGATGCCCGAAACCGGGGAGCCGAGCTCGAGCGCGGAGATGACGGTCCAGCGGCCGGTGCCCTTCTGGCCGGCGGCGTCGACGACGACATCGACGAACGGCTTGCCCGTCTTGGCGTCGACGTGCCCCAGGACCTCTGCGGAGATTTCGATCAGGAAGGAAGCGAGTTCGCCCTTGTTCCATTCGGCGAAGATCCTGGACTGTTCGGCCGGCTCGATGCCGGCGCCGGAGCGCAGGAGATCGAAGGCTTCACCGATGACCTGCATGTCGGCGTATTCGATGCCGTTGTGGACCATCTTGACGAAGTGCCCTGCGCCGTCGGTGCCGATCCAGGCGCAGCAGGGCTTGCCGTCAACCTTGGCGGAGATCTTTTCGAGCAGCGGGCCCAGGGCGTCGTAGGACTCCTTGGAACCACCGGGCATGATGGAGGGGCCGTTGAGGGCGCCCTCTTCGCCGCCGGAAACACCGACGCCCACGAAGTGCAGGTCCTTTTCGGCCAGCGCGGATTCGCGGCGGCGGGTGTCCACGTAATGCGAGTTGCCGGCGTCGATCACGATGTCGCCGGGCTCGAGCAAGGGAACGAGCTGGTCGATGACGGCGTCAACCGGCTTGCCGGCCTTCACCATGATCAGGACGCGGCGGGGCTTCTCAAGGGAGTCCACGAGTTCCCGGAGGGTTTCCGTGCGGATGAAGTCCCCGTCCGTGCCGTGCTTGGCCAGCAGGGCGTCGGTCTTTTCGACGGAGCGGTTGTGGAGGGCAACGGTGAAGCCGTTGCGGGCCAGGTTGCGGGCCAGATTGGCGCCCATCACCGCAAGGCCGGTGACACCGATGTGTGCTGACATCAAAACTCCAATTCATTCTTGTGCATTGAGTCCTGCTAGGAGCGAGGAAACGCTTTCTAGAGCAGTAGCTGCAATAAACCATACGTATTCGGACCACGTCGGGGAAAGTTGCGCCCACGTTTTGGAAACGTCCGCGTCACAAAAGAGTCTATGTTGCGAGCCAGCGCCGTGGGGAGTTTCCCCACGCTCGGGGCTTCCGGTGGCGGAGCGGTCAACGCCACTATGCTTACGACTATGTCAACCAGTCTCCACTACCGCGCTGTCGAGCACCTGGGTACCAGGATCGTCGGCGGTATGCTCCCCACCGGTCACGTCATGTTGGCTGAGCACCTTGAGGAGGAGCTCAAAGTGTCGCGGTCGGTGGTACGGGAGGCCGTCAGGGTACTGCAGTCTTTGGGACTGGTTGAAACCATCAAGCGTGTTGGCATCCGGGTCCTCCCCGCGCACCGCTGGAATCCCTTCGATCCGCTTGTCATCCGCTGGCGGCTGGCCGGAGAAGGCCGCGGCGCACAGTTGCGCTCCCTCGCCGAACTCCGCTCCGCCGTCGAGCCTGTAGCCGCGGAACTGGCCGCGGAAAACGCTCCGGAGTCCCTGCGCAGCGAGCTGGTGGGCATCTCCCTGGCCATGCGGGAAGCAGGCCGTGCGGGCGACATGCCCACCTTCCTGGACCTCGACATCCGCTTTCACGCCCTGGTGCTCTCCGGTTCCGGCAATGAAATGTTCGCGAACCTGATCGGGCAGGTCACGGAGACACTCACCGGCCGGACGGTTCACGGCCTCATGCCGGAACATCCGAAGGAAGCGGCCCTGCAATGGCATCTGGATGTAGCCCAGGGCATCAGGGACGGAGACGGCGACAAGGCCCGCGAGGCCTCCTCCAACATCATGCGGGAGACCATCGCGGACCTGTCACCAGGCTGGGAAGGCCAACCACGGGTATTCGTTCCAGTCGAGCGGCGCTGACGGCTGGACCGCCAGCGCCGCCCGACTGGTCCGCTGATCGGCTGATCGGCTGGGAGGCTGATTGCCTGGGAGGTTAGGCCACAGGCTGGAAGTTCAGCAGGACCTTTCCGGATTCGGCAGAGTTCCTGGCCACCTCGAAGGCCTCCAGGCCGCGGTCCAGCGTGAATTCGTGGGTCACCACCGGATCCACGTAGAGCGAACCGTCCGCGAGCGCCGCAATGACCTCGTCGATCTCGTCGTTGAAACGGAAGGATCCGAGCAGTTCGAGCTCGCGGGTGATGGCCAGCGAAATGAAGACCGGCTGCGGTCCCGAGGGCAGCAGCCCGACCATGACCACTTTCCCGCCGCGTACTGCGCCCTTGATGGCCGACGCCAGCCCGAAGTGGCTGCCGGAGGACTCGATGACGACGTCGGCTTCCACGGCGGCGATTGCCTCTGCGTCATCGCCCTTGAGAACATCGTCGGCGCCCACTGCACGCGCGATCTCAAGAGGCTTGTCATGCATGTCGACGGCCACGATCCGGGTTGCCCCCGCGCGCTTGAGGACAGCGACTGCCAGCGCGCCGATCGGACCGCTTCCGATCACCAGCGCCGTCTTTCCGGCCACGTCCCCCGCGCGGGCGACGGCATGCCAGGCAACGCTGGCCGGCTCCACAAGCGCCGCCGTGCGCAAGTCCAGCGTGGACGGAAGGCTCCGGAGCATGCGGGACGGCAGGGTCGCGTAGCGGCTGAAGGCACCGTCCGTGTGCGGGTACCGTGCCGCACTGCCGAGGTAGGTGCAGCCCGGAGAAAGGTTGGGCCGGTCTTCCGGATACCTGGCCGCACCCGGGGCGGGGGTCGCGGGGTGGACGGCGACGGCGGTTCCGGCTGCCGGGCCGGTGCCATCGGCGGCCTGCTGGACAACGGTGCCGACGATTTCGTGACCGAGCACCATGGGAGCTTTGAGGATCGATTCCCCCGCCGCGCCATGGAGCCAGTAGTGCAGGTCCGAGCCGCAGATGCCACCGTAAGCGATCTCGACGACCGCCTGGTCAGGGGTGGGAACAACTAGGGCTATGTCCTCGATGCGAAGGTCGCCGGCGGCGTGGGCCACAACGGCGGGTGAAGACTGGGGAAGCTGGAAGCCGCTCATTACACGACCACCGTCATTCCGCCGTCGACGAAGATCGTCTGGCCATTGACGAAGTTCGAAGCCTCGGAAGCAAGCCAGACCGCCGGACCGGCGAGATCCGCCACGGTGCCCCATCGGTGGGCCGGCGTCCGGCCAAGGATCCAGGAGTTGAAGTCGGGATCGTCCACGAGGTTCTGGGTCATTTCGGTGTGGATGTAACCCGGAGCGATGCCGTTGATCTGAAGGCCGGAGGCCGCCCATTCGGCGGTCATGGCGCGTGTCAGGTTCCGCAGTCCACCCTTGGCGGCCACATAGGGGGCGATCGTGGGGCGCGCCAGGTCAGTCTGCACGGAGCAGATGTTGATGATCTTGCCGCGGCCCCGCGGAATCATGTGGCGGGCGGCTTCACGTCCTACGAGGAAGGCGCTCGTCAGGTCGGTGGTGATGACCCGCTCCCAGTCCTTCACATCCAGGTCCAGCATCGGGACGCGGTGCTGGATGCCCGCATTGTTGACGAGGATATCGAGGGGGCCGACGTTCTCCTCGACCCAGGCAACGCCGCGGGCCGCCTCAGTATCGCTGGTGACGTCGAACGCACAGCTGTGGATGCGGCCGGGCCCGAAGTCCGCCGCCATGGCGGCTTCCGCGTCCTTGAGCCGCTCCGTGTTGATGCCGTTGAGGACAACGGTGGCACCAGCGTCGGCCAATCCGCGGGCCAGCGCGTTGCCGATGCCGCGGCTGGATCCGGTAACGAGCGCCACGCGCCCGGTGAGATCAAAGAGTCCACTCATGGTTGTTTCCTTACTTAGTTCAGAGGGCTTAGGGAGGAGTCGCTGAGGTTGGCGATGGTCTGGCGGACAACTGCAAGGTCCTGGTCGCCAAGGCCCTGATCAATCAGTTCGCGGTAGAGTTCGACGCCGGCAGTCGCCATCGGGACAGCGGCACCGGCCGCTTCGGCGCTTTCGAGCACGAACTTGAGGTCCTTGTGCATGAACTTCGCTGGACCTGTGGGCGCGTAATCCTTGGCTGCCAGGCGTGGGCCGACAATCTCCAGGACCCGGCTTCCGGCGAGTCCGCCGGCCAGGACCTCGAAGAGGGCAGAAGCATCCATGCCCGAGCGCTCGGCGAGTTCGGCGGCTTCCGCGAGCGCCGCCGTCGTCGTCCCGACGATCAGTTGGTTGCAGGCCTTCGCCAGCGAACCGGCGCCCAGGTTGCCCATGCGGCGGACGGTGGTGCCCATGGATTGGAGCACGGGAAGCGATCGCTGGAAGTCTTCTTCGCCGGCTCCCACCATGATGGCCAGTGTGCCGTCCTGTGCGCCTTTGGTGCCTCCGCTGACCGGGGCATCGACGACGACGGCGTTCCCGCCACTTGCGCTATGGACCGCCCGGCCGAATTCCTGCACGGCGGTCGGGGACACGCTGCTCATGATGACCACCGTGGTTCCCGGAAGCGGCGCGTCCGAGCGCCAGGAATCGAGCAGAGGAGCTGCGGCATCCTGGATGTAGGAGAGATCCGGAAGCATGAAAATGATGATGGGTTGGTCCCGGAGCCCGGCAACCGACTCCGAACGTTTTCCGCCGAGCTTCTCCAATTCGGCGAGCGCTTCGGCGGAACGGTTCCATGCAGTCACCCCCCAGCCGTTGGCGAGCAGATTGGCTGCCATGGGGAAGCCCATGAGCCCGAGTCCCACAAAACCTGCGGTCTTGGAAGTCATCTTTCGCTTGCACCTCACTTCTTTGTGGTTCATCTTTCAAAAACTGTTCAATATCCTAGCCTCAATTCAGTATGATGAACACCATGACGACTGATGAACTCACCATCGCGATCGCAGTCCCGCTCGAAGCTGAGCACGTGGAGCGTATCCGCGCCGTAGATCCGAGCATTACGGTGCTCTACGAACCCGAGCTTCTTCCTCCGGAACGCTTCCCGGCCGACCACTCCGGCGATCCGGACTTCAAGCGGACTCCCGAACAAGAAGAACGCTACTGGTCGATGTTGAACAAGGCCCAGATCCTCTACGGTTTCCCCAACGAGAATCCGGCCGGCCTGGCCCGCATCGCCCAGAGCAACCCGCACTTGCAGTGGATCCACGCCATGGCCGCAGGTGCCGGCGGCGCCGTGAAGGCTTCCGGCCTCGACAGCGAGACCTTGCAGAAGTTCAAGGTCACCACCTCCGCAGGCGTGCACGCCCTTCCACTCGCCGAGTTCGCAGCCCTGGGCATCCTCAACGGCTTCAAGCGCAGCGCGGAACTTGCACAGGACCAGGCTGCCAAGGTCTGGCCCGAGCTGCGCACCCCCACCAAACTTGTGAACGGCTCCAAACTGGTCATCACGGGTCTCGGCGAAATCGGCCTCGAGACCGCCCGCATCGCCCGCGCACTCGGCATGAAGGTGAGCGGAACCAAGCGGAACGTCGAGGAGATCGAAGGAATCGACGAGGTCGCGGACAACGATGGCCTCGCGGGACTCCTGGCTACGGCAGACGCCGTCGTCAACACGCTCCCCGGCACGCCATACACGGAGAAACTCTTCAACCACGAGGTCTTCTCGGCAATGAAGCCCGGAACGGTTTTTGCCAACGTTGGTCGCGGAACCGTGGTTGATGAAGAGGCACTCGTCGAAGCCCTGGACAACGGCCAGGTGTCCTACGCCTGCCTGGACGTCTTCGCCGTCGAGCCGCTCCCCCAGGACAGCCCGCTGTGGAACCACCCGAAGGTCATGGTCTCACCGCACACCTCGGCGCTCAGTGCCGCTGAGAACCGACTCATCGCCGAGCGTTTCATCAGCAACCTGCGTACGTTCCTCGACGGCGGGGAACTCCCCCACCTCGTGGACACGGTGCATTTCTACTAAACCGTCAACAACCCAGCGCCATCCTGGCGGCCTCTCCGGTTTTCCGGAGGGGCCGCTTTGCTGTGTGGGCGCTTTTGCCAGGGCGCAACAAAGCGACGGCCCCCTCCGAATTTCGGAAGGGGCCGTCGCTGCTTGCGTACGTCGGGGTACGGGACTACCTACTTCGCGTCCTCCAGGGAACGGAGGTCGCGGCCGGCTGTTTCCGGGGTGAAGAAGGTGGTGATGTATGAAATCAGCGCCAGGACCAGCGAGTAGACCGCCAGGACCACCCAGGAGTTGCCCGTAGCGGCAAGGAGCGCGACGCCAACGAGGGGCACGAGTCCGCCGGCCAGGACAGCAGACAGTTCGCGGCTCAATGCCACACCGGTGAAGCGGTACTGCGAGCCGAAGAGCTCGGGCAGAAGCGGGCACTGCGGGCCGAGCATGGACTGCACGCCAAGGGCGATGCCGACAACCATGACGGCCCATACAAGGGTCACGTTGCCGAGGGTCACGAGGTAGAAGGCGGGAATCGCGAAGACTGCCTGGAACAAGGCCCCGTAGCGGTAGACCTTGACGCGACCAATTCGGTCCGACAAGGCGCCGAAGGTGACCACCATGACGGCGGCAAATCCGGCGGCGATTAGCAGACCGACCGGACCGATGAACTTGTCGCCGGGGAAGACGCCTTCCTTGACTGACATGAAGGATATGAGCAATGCCGAGTAGATCGAGGAGTTGCCGTTCTCGCCCATGCGGAGACCGATGCCCACCAGCACATTCTTTTTGGAGTGCTTCCAGAGCTCACCAACGGGGTTCTTCACCACGTTCTTGTGCTTCTCCAGTTCCTGGAACACCGGGGTTTCCTTCAGCCTGAGACGGATGAAGATTGCCACGACGATCAGGATGAGGCTGGCGAGGAAAGGCACACGCCACAGCCAGCCTTCGAGCACGCTCTTGTTGGCCATGCCAATGAGCGCAAAGGTACCGGCGCCGAGGAGGGTTCCAAGTTGGATGCCCACGAAGGGCAGCGAAGCGAAGTAGCCGCGGCGCTTCGGTGGAGCGACTTCGGAGATCAGCGTGGTTGCGCCTGCTTGTTCTGCTCCAGCGCCCAGGCCCTGAACAATACGGAGCGTCACCAGCAGGACAGCGCCGAGCATGCCCGCCTGGTCGAACGTCGGCAGCAAGCCGATCGCGAAGCTGGCAAGGCCCATCATGCCGATGGTCATCAGGAGGACCATCTTGCGGCCGAAGCGGTCTCCGATGAATCCGAAGAAGATACCACCGAAGGGCCGCGCCGCGAATCCAACGCCATAGGTTGCGAACGACGCGATCAATGCGCCGCTTTCACCCAAGGGCTTGAAGAACAGCGGTCCGAAGATCAGGGCCGAAGCCAGGCCATAAATGTAGAAGTCGTAGTACTCCAGGGCGGATCCTACGGAGCTGGCAAGAGTTGCCCTTCGCAGCTGTTCCGGCTCAACTACTGCGTCGTCCATATCAGCAATCTTTGTCTTAGTACGAGTTGTCACAAGCACTCCCTCAAGAACACTCCAGACCCCCGTTGGCCTGGCGAGATAGCGTCAGCCGCCATGGCGTGAATCACTATAGTGAACAGAGTACAGCACGTTGGACAAGTTTCAAGTGGTGTAATCAGATTTATTTATGACCCCGTCGACGGGCGGGTTTATGACCCCATCGTGCGGCAAAATCGGTTAGCCCATCGGGTTGCCCAGCGAGTGGGCGAGCTCCTTGAGTTCCTTCACCATCAGGGCAGCCTGCTCCTCGGAAAAAGTGGCCTTCAAGGCTGTCACCGAGAGACCGAGGCTGGGGCCATGTGCCCCGTGGGTAGGCACGGGCACGGCAAGGCAAACCACGCCGAGCGTGGATTCCTCGTCCTCCAGGGCATAGCCCTGCTTGCGGATCGCGGCCACCTGGGACTTGAGCTCAGCGGCACTCCGGAGGGACTTCGGGGTCATGACAGGGAGCTCCACGTCGTCCGGGAACATCGCCTCGATGTCATGGTCGTGAAGCTGGGCCAGGAGAACCTTTCCGACGGCGCTCAGGGAAAGCGGCATTTTGTCGCCGATGTTCGACGTGAGCCGGACGGCTGGGTGCCCTTCGTAGCGCGCCAGGTAAATGATGTGATCGCCGTCGATCATCGCAATCCGCACTGTTTCGCCGGAGAGCGTTGGTGCCTGCTCGCAGAACTTGTAGAACTCCTGGACTTCATCGAGCCGGCTGAGGTAGGCGGCGCCAAGTTCAACAAGCTTCCGGCCAAGTGAAAAGTCGGCGCCTTCGCGGGTAATAAGCCGGGCTTCTTCAAGAGCCATCAGCAGGTTTGACGTGGAAGACTTCGGAATCCCGAGTTCCCGCGAAAGATCGCTGAGTGTCAGCCGGCCGGAAGGTGCCTCCGCCAAGGCATCCAGGACCGCGGCCGCGCGGGTCACGGCAGGCGCCGGCGAGGAGCTCCCCAATCCTTCGGCGGAACGGGGGGTGCGGGAATCGGCCATGATTCTCCTTCGCAATCGTGCGTCTGGCGCAGAGTGGGCGTGCCAGGCAGAAACGCTACCCGGGGGCAGCGGAACTCCGATCCGCGGCAATCACGCTTGTTCAATCCACTGAACAAGCACCATCATAGTGGCTTGGTGCTTGATGAGACGCGCCGGTCGGAGAACGGCTTTCTTTCCATATCCAGAAATTCTCTGTATATTCATCTATGAGCTCTCCACCGCGGCATCCCCCAATAGTCGCGGTGGAGAGCTTTTCCAATTCCCCGCAGCGGATCAGGTTCGACCCTGGCCCTCCTGCTGCCAAGGAGTGAGCCGAGGCAGCCAGCGCGGGACGTTGGCGCGGTAGTCCTCATAGTCGGCGCCGAACTTGCGTGCCAGCGTCGGCTCCTCATACAACTTGACGAAGGCCACCACGGGAACTGCGCCGAGGGCCGCCAGGCCGAACAGCTTCGGCTGTCCCAGCAGGAGGCCCTGTCCGGTGATCGCGGCGCCAACGCCCAGGTAGATGGGGTTCCTCACGAACCTGTAGAAACCGCTGACCACCAGGTTCTTCGGTGGCGCAAAGGGTGCCGGCGTTCCCAGTCCCTCAAGAGCGAACCGTGCAAACGAGTTGGTGATCACCGCCGCCCCGACGCCGATCAGGAGAACACCTGCGCACTGGGCCGCCAGTCCGCCTGGCACGGGCTCTTTCACTTTCCAGCGGGTCACCACCCACGGCAACAGACCGGCGACGGTCGCCGGGGCGGCGGCGAACACCGCCGTTCCGATTTCCGCCAGCCTCTTATCACGCGCTGCATCTTCGGACGCTGTCATGCTGCCATTCTGAGCCGCCAAACGATTGGCCACAACCAATATCCGGATGGATATCCCGCAACCCTGAAGGCCCCTTTGCCTTCAAGCTGGCATGACTGGGGATAATAAGCATACTTAGCATTTCCGGGAGTGGCAACTGAACAACAGGAGAACGGCATGAGTTCCGTGGACTCTACCAAACCGGAATCCGGTGAGGCCCCAGCCATCGACAGCAAGCCAGAGGATCCTTCCGCAGATGGTCGGGCTCCCTCGGGCGCGAAACGCTCCCCGGTCCGGCGATTCCTCGGCTTGCTCGGCCCAGGCCTGGTCACCGGCGCTGCGGATGATGACCCGTCCGGAATTGCGACCTACGCTCAGGTCGGCGCCACTTTCTCCAACGGGATGCTCTGGACTGCGCCGGTGACTTTGCCGATGATGATGGCCGTCCAGGAAATCTGTGACCGCACCGCCCTGGCCACCGGGGACGGCCTGGGCAGGTTGGCCCGCCGGAAGTTCTCCCGCAAGCCCCGTGTGGTGATCGCGATCCTCATCGTGGCGCTGATGGGGGCGAACACCCTGAACGCGGCCGCGGACCTGATGGCGGTCGGGCAGGGCATGGAGCTGTTCGGTGCAGGCCCGGCCCAGCTGTGGAGCGCGATCGCTGGAATCGGCATCGCCCTTGTCCTGGTTGCCGGTGGTTTCGCCGTCATTGCCAAGGTCTTTAAGTGGCTCTGCCTGGCGCTGCTGGCCTACGTGGCGGTGCTGTTCGTGTCCAAGGTGGACTGGCCTGACGTTGCGGCGGGCCTGCTGGGCCTGCAGTTCCGCTTCAGCTGGGACTACCTGGGGCTCATCGTTGCGGTCTTGGGCACCACGATCTCCCCCTACCTGTTCTTCTGGCAGAGCGCGCACCGGATCGAGGAGCTGAGGGAAGATGACCTCGGAGGCGATAACGCCGTCGGGCTGGATGACCACTCGGCGCCCGCCGCCCGGCGCAAGCTCCGCGACGCCCGCGCGGACGTATTCATCGGCATGTTTTTCTCCGTCCTGGTCATGTTCGCCATCATCGCTGCCACCGCGGCGACCTTGGGAAAGAACGGCACGGACATCAAGACCGCCGCGGATGCCGCCAAGGCTCTGGAACCCATCGCGGGCCCCGCTGCCAAGTTCCTCTTCGCGGCCGGGTTTGTCGGCTCCGGGATCCTCGCCGTCCCGGTCCTGGCGGCCTCGGGCTCTGCGGGATTGTCTGGACTGCTCGGCAAGGAATGGGGCTTCGACCGGCGCCCCAGCAAGGCGCGCACGTTCTACGTGCTGCTCGGTGTGGGAACCATCGGCGGCGTCATCATCAGTCTGTTTGATTCCGACCCCATCGGACTGCTGGTTTTGAGTGCCATCATCAACGGGATCGCCGCCGCACCGTTCCTCATTGTCACCATGCTCATCTCCCGGGACAAAGACCTCATGGGCAACTATCGGAACGGGAAACTTGCCGCAACCCTCGGCTGGGCCACCACCGCGATCATGGTGGTCGCCGGCGCCGTCGGCATCTGAACCACGGTCACCGGCGCGTAGCCCGATAATCCTGACGGTCGGCCGGGATGACACCGAAATGAATAACGGTCACAGGAAAAGAGCCCCTGAGCTGCGTTTTCGCAGTTCAGGGGCTCTTTCTGGGTTCGCTGCTGGCAGATCAGGCGTTCCTGGAGCAGCCTAGCCAGGGCCAGTAACCAACCGAATAATTCAGTCGTCTCCTAGCCGTTCGCTTGCCTGCGGCGAATCACGAGGGCCGAGCCGAGTGCAATGGCGCCGAGAGCCACGAACAACAGGGAGAAAACGGCTGGGGCCATGCCGGTGTGGGCCAGTCCGCTCGCCGCCTTAACGGTGGTGCCGGTGCTTCCGGTGGTCGGGGGGACCACGTTGACTCCAGGGTTGACGGGCGGACTGACGGGCGGACTGACGGGCGGATTGACGGGGGCGGCAGTGACCAAAACCGTGAGGTTGGTCGAGGTCGGCGCGAACAGGGGCGGCGAGAACCTCGGCGTGTTCGCCGCGCTGGCGATGCTCACCACGCCGCTCACGGCTCCGGCCGCTGCGAACGTCGACGTGGAACGGATGACCCAGGCTCCGTTGTCCTCCGTCACAGTTGCCGTGACCGGGTCTCCCCCTGCCCACGACACCGTTGCCGTGATGGGTTCGACGGCGGCCGGCGACGCGCCCGCGAAGGTGACCCGTGCGACATCAATGGTCTTTTCCCGGCCGGCGATCGCAGTCAGGTCCGCCCCTGGAACTATCACCGGACTGGCCTTGCGCGGCGCAGAGACACTCGGGATCCAGTCCTTCTGGGCCGTGGCCCAGTCGAGGCCTGCCTTAGTGCCGGACAGTGCGAAGTCGAGCCGACCGCCGTTCCGGATCTCGTCCACATCGACCCAGGCAGCCGTGTGCACGTTGTCGTTCACGGCCACACCAGCAATGTAACTCGGAAGCTTCTCTTTCGCGCCTGCAGCAGTGATCCGCAGTTTTTCACCGCTCTCGAGGGTAATCGTGGCGGCCTGAACCTTGGGGGCGTTGAGAGCCATGATCCCCGAGCCGGGCATCACCGGCTGGATGCCGAGAGAGGCCATCACATACCAAGCGGCGAGAGTGCCGAGGTCATCATTGCCGACCCCGCCGCCGGGGGTGTTCGGGAAGCGGTTGAGGTTGGCCGCGAGCACGTCGTTGGTCTTGGCCGGCTCACCGACGAAGCCGTACAGCCAGGGGTTCATCATCATCGGTTCGTTGCCCGGGTTGTACCCTATGCTCGCGTAGTACGTGCTGCCGCCCGCAGCCCAGCTGCTCGGAGAGACCCCCGGAGCGGACTGGAGGGCCGGCTGGTTGAAGTAGTAGTCGAGTCGCTTGACGAACTCCTCGCGACCTTCCATCTTCTGCTGCAGACCGACCACATCCTGCGTCGCCATCCACTGGTAGTGCCACGGGGTTCCCTCGTGGAAACCGGACCTGGTCACATCCGTGCGTTCCGGAACCGAGACGAACCGGCCCTCGGGGTTGACGGCGTTGACGATGCCCTTGAAACCGCCGCTGAGTGTGACATCCGGATTCCAGAGCTTCGACCAGTTGGTTCCACGGGCCAGGAACTCTGCCGCTTGGCCTGTCTTCCCAAGCCGCTGCGCGGCCGAGCCGATGCTGGCGTCCGCAGCTGCGAACTCCATCGTGGCCGAGCCGCCGTGACGGTACTCTTCGAACTGGGCGCCTAGGCCGCCGCCGCCCTCCGGGTAATAGGGGATGTGGCCGTTGGCCAGGTAGAACGCGGCGCTCTGACGGCCAACGGATGCGACGCCCGCGGGGGGCGCAGTTGTCGCGTTCTCGACGAGGTAGTCCCACATCCGGCCGGCGATGTCGTCTGGCACGGTGCCGAGCGTGAAGTTCTCCGCGATCCACGGCGAGACCGGGTCGCCGGCCATGATGTTCGTCTCGACCGAACCGAGCGACCAGCGCGGTAACCAGCCGCCCTCGACCCTGGCCTGGTACATAGACCGGACGATGTCGACGGCCCGGTTCTTTGCGAACAGCGCGTGGAACGTCGCCTGCGTGCGGTAGGTGTCCCACAGTGAGAACGTCTGGTAGTAGTTCCAGCCATTGGCGGTGTGCGTCTTGGCGTCCATTCCTGTGTACCGGCCGTCGACGTCACTTCCGATGGTCGGCGACAGCAGCGTCTTATACAGCTGGGTGTAGAAGATCTTGCGCTGCTCGGCGGATGCCGTGATGTCGAAGCGGCCAAGTTCGGCGTTCCAGGCGTCGCGGGCTTTCGCGCGGACCTGATCAAACGGCAACCGGGTGCCGTCGGCGGTCGCCTCGGCGATCCGGTTACCGCGGGCGCCTTCGACGCTCACGTACGAGACCCCGACGCTCACCTCGACATCGCGGTCGGTCGTGGTATCGAACGTCGCGACGAAGCCGTTGTTGCCGTCGGTGACCTCACTGGAGTTCCGGCCGCCGACGAACTGGGCGTTGTTGCCCCAGGTGCCGGTCGACAGCGGAGCGCGGTCGAAAGTGGCGCTGAAGTAGTAGCGGGACTTTTTCTCGTTTCCGCTGCAGAACCCACCGTTGTCGATCCAGCCCTCGAGGGTAGTCCCATCGACCCAGGAGACCGAACTCGCGCCGGCGGTGCGCAGCGTCTGACCCGTGTTGAACGAGAGATTGGAGGTCGTGCCGGCCGGGAAGGTGTACCGGTGCGCGCCCACTCGGGTGGTGGCCGAGAGATCGACCTTGACGGAGTTGCCGAGGGTAACACCGTAGTAACCGGCTGTGGCGGATTCGCTGCCGGGCTGGATGCTCGTGAACCGTCGCGAGGTGGTGGGCGTAGCGGTAGTGCTGGGCGAGACCAGGAGTTCACCGGCGGCCGGGCAACCCGCGCTGTTGACGTGCCTGTGGCTGAATCCCCACACGCGGCCGGCGTTGTTGCTGTACGACGTGGAAGCGTAGCTGTCGGTGTTGTCAGGGCTGAGCTGCACCATTCCGAACGGGAGCGTCGCCCCCGGATAGGCGTTGCCCTCGCTCTCGGTGCCAACGAACGGGTTGACCTCGTTGGAGAGGTCGGTGACGGTCGGAGCAGCGGATGCCTCGACCGGAGTTCCGATCGCGAGCGCGGCCGCAACCGCCATCGCCGGCGCGAGCCGCGATCGACGTGGCCTTCCCCGGCTCCCTGGGCGTACAGCCGGACTGTCGTGTGGGCTTGACATCGTGGGGTGTCCTCCTTGACCTGGCTCACGGGGGTATCGAGCATCAGCGCTCATCACTGTTGTCCGCCGCCGAGCGGTGACGGGGCAAGAGTGCGTGGAAACGTTTCCACGCGGCCGAGTCTACTCAGCGCACCTCGACCGAGTCAACGCCGGAGAAGTGGTGACCGAGATGAATACCGGTCAAGGGGATTTACGGAGGACTCCGAATTGGTGTCAGCGCGCGGCGAGCACGGCGTCGCGACTCAGCTCTCCCGAGCCCCGCACGATGAGACGGGTGTTCAGCGTGACGGTCTGCGAGGGCGAGACGTCGCCGTCCAGGCGCTTGTAGAGCATCCTCATCGCGACCCGCCCCATCGCCTTCGGGTCCTGCGCCACCACGGTGATCCCGGGCACGACGACGTCGGCAAGTTCGAAGTCGTCGAAACCCACGATCGCCAGCGAGGTGTTGTGGATGCGCAGTGCGCCGATCACGTTGATGCTCGTGCGGTTGTTGCCGGCGAAAACCGCGGTCGGCGGGTCATCCGACGCCAGCATCCGTCCGAGGGGCTCGTCCACGGGCTCGCGGGTCGTCGCGCTGGAGAAGACGAGTTCGGGGTCGAAGGGGATGCCCGCTTCCTCGAGTGCCTCCCGGTAGCCGGCGATGCGCTCGCTCGCGGTGTAGAGGTCCGGCCGATCGGTAAAGCACGCGATCCGCCTATGCCCGTAGCCGATGAGGTGCTCGACGCCGGTGCGCGCGCCGCCGCGGTTGTCCACGATCACGGTGTCGACATCCAGCTCCCGCGGCGGGCGATCGACGAAGACCATGCTCGTACCGGCGTCGAGCTCCGCACGCAGGTATTCCTCGTCACCGCCTTCGGGGAGAGTGATCACCAGGCCGTCGACCCGGCGGGCACAGAAGGTGAGGATCATCTTGCGCGCGCGATTCGGGTCCTTGTCCGAGGAGGCGGTCAGGAGCACGGAATCGCGACGCAGGACCTCCTCCTCCACGGAGCGGTTAAGCAGGGAAAAGAACGGGTCCGCGACATCCTCCACCAGCAGCCCGATGCTGGCAGTCGCCCCGGTTTTGAGCATCCTGGCGCTGTCGTTGCGACGGAATCCGAGACGTTCGATCGCAGCGTTGACCGCGGCGATGCTCTCCTCGCTCACGTTCGACTTGCCGTTGACGACCCGGGAGACAGTGCCGACACCGACTCCGGCGACCCGTGCGACGTCTTTCATTGTGGCACGAGAGTTCGGACGCTCGGCAACCATCCTCAACCCGTCACCTGCGTCCATTTCCGAATCCATCCCGCGATGCATTTTAGCATCGCGATCCGCTTCATCGCGGCCCGACGTTCTTCTCAGGCATGTTGGTAGACAGCGATCCTGAGAACAACTCCAAAGCGGTCGCAGAAGCCACCCTTCGCCGCTTGTGACTGTTGGTGCAGATTGGCGGTTAGTTCACAGTTTGGAACGGCGGTTTCGGTATCGCCAGCAGTAGCCTTTGGGACTCGGCGTGCTTATGGCGCTGGGGCCAAGTGGGCCCCGCCGTCAGCGGTGTACCGGGTGGTGAGCGTGGTGCAGCCGGTCTTCCCGGCAGCGCATGTAGTCTTGCTGGCGTCGGCGATGCCTCTGGCGGCGTCTCGGAACTGGATTCCGAGCGAGTTCACCCCTGGGGATCCCGACATCGCGAGCGGCTGGAACTGGGCGTCGGCTGTGACCTTGAGCAGCTGTGCGCCACTGGCCCAATGCCGTAGCCGCTGGCCGTTGAGCGGCCCGGGAGCGATGTTCGGCAGGTCCGCCGAGGCCCCCTTGCTGAACGTGGCTCCGTCCCTCCCACGGGCTGACGAATCGGTGGAGGTCGATGAGCTCAGGGGCGTCGTCGCGGGCGTACACCCCGGACAAGCGACTCTCGCCGTGGAGCTACTTCTCTACTCCCTCTAAGACACGAGCACGTGAGCCGGCAGGGGCTTCCACTATCACATAGGCCGAAACGCCAGACCCCCAAAACCGAACCTGGTCGCGTATCTCCTCATGTTCACCAGAGCCTCATCGACTTGGCGCGCATGATCGAACAACTGTGGCTCTAACCACCTGCTTGCGGCGTCGGCAATGGTAGCTATAGAGAAGGACCACCTGGATGAAGCGCCTCATACACATGTCGGGGAACAGTGGGCAAGGCCGCGTCAGCTTCGTAGCCGAACCACATGATCCCGTGGTCGTCCACGCGTGCGGTGCTCATGAGCGCACCAGGAGGCTCCGCCATGTTGATAGCCTGGTCGGCCGCGACGCCCACGACGGTTCCATCGGCCTCATGCGCTGAGAACTTCACACGACGCCCGAAAAGCTGCTGCGTCTCATCGAGGCGCCGCCGGTAAACGATACCGATATTGTTCGGATCTCCCCCTACTCGCCAGAGCCCAACAAGTTCAACCTGTTCCGACCAATACCGCCGCACCGCAGCAACGATCGCGGTCAGCGGGTCAGCGTCGCTCGCAGGCACATCGTCTCCCTCTTTCAAGCCAAGGATACGGGGACGGACAACGTTCGGCTATCCGCCCCGCATCCTCACCGTCCGTCGTATTACTGGGCCGGAATCTCCTTCGGAAGGGGGTCATACGAGAAACCGACCTGCACGTCTCCTGCGGCGATCGCTGCGGTCAGCGTGACGATCTCCTCGCTAGCAAGTGCTGTTTCCTGCGCCGTCTGCTCCTCCGCCGACAGAGCAGGCTCAACTCGCATCAACGCCAGGCTCGTCGGATTCGGGAGCGAGTAAGGGTTGTTGACTCCCGGATTTGTGATCGAGTAAGTCACCCAGTTCGGACATCTCCACGCGCCACCCTGATTGATGTACATCGTCTGGAGGCCGAGCTTGCCGCCTACGGGCCAGTCATAGTACGTCGAGTACGTCATCGAGTTATGGATGCCGTAGATCTCCCGTTGGTCGGTGAGCTTGCAAAGGGAGCCGTTGCATGTGTATCTCCCCGCATACGCTTTGAGAAGATACTGAGCTCCTTGCGGTGTCACATTCGTTGAAAGCATCACGCGACGCATCGTTTCGAGACTCCATATATTGTGCTTATTCCAGGCCTTGTCCATGCCCCAGCCCCGATCACCGCCTGGGTAGTCTGCATTCCAGAATCCTCAGCGAATGGGGATGCTGCCGACAGTCGGGTTGTTCGCGGCCGCCATGATCTGCTGGGTGGGGTACCCCGCCCGGGGCTCGGCGGCCGTGGCGGGCGCGGCCGTTCCTAGACTTCCGATCGCGAACGCGGCCACGATCACCATTGCCGCCCTCACCATCCATATCTTCGTATGCTTCATCGCTTACCTCCAGTCGTCTCTGCGCCCGTTCATGCGATTCAGGCCAAGCTCGACCGTCGCCCTATCACCTCGTAGGTCGCGGAATGTGGCTTCCGCCGGCGTATCCGGCGGTCACAAGCTATTGGAATACTTTGATTCACGCGTCCCTCGAACGAGGTATCTCCCGTAAGCGCCTTCAACCGGTTGCCGAAATGCGCAGCTTCCGAAATTTTGGAAAGCTCTCTCCGGACTGAGCTTGCTGCACATTTGCTGCACGACACACCACCAGCGCTGAAAAGAAAGAGCCCCTGAGCTGCGTTTTCGCAGTTCAGGGGCTCTTTTTGCCTGGTGGGTCCTACCGGGATCGAACCGATGACATCCACGGTGTAAACGTGGCGCTCTACCAGCTGAGCTAAAGACCCAAACACTGATTTCAGCGCCCTCGGCGCTTCAACCAACGAACATGTACTCTACCGGATCAATCGCCTGGAACACCAATCGACTGACCGGGGGGCGGCAAATCGGGAAGTTCAGCGGCAAGCCAGGCCAGCGCGCCGCTGACTCCGGCTTCCACTTTGAGGTTCGCGAGCCCGTCGCCGCGGGTCGGTCCACGGTTGATGATCACTACCGGCTTGCCGAGTTTGGCTGCGTGCCGCACGAACCTCAGCCCGCTCATTACGGTCAACGAAGAACCTGCCACCAGCAGTGCCCCGGCTTCGTCCACCATGGAATAGGCGCGCTGCACCCGTTCCCTGGGCACATTTTCACCGAAGTACACGAAGTCGGGCTTGAGCGTTCCCCCGCAAACGGGACAAACAGCGACGACGAACGATCGGATGAGCTCGGGATCCTCCACTGAGGCATCCGCGTCGGGTGCCATTTCCACGACGCCGGAAGCCTGCGCGGCTTCGAGGAAGCCGGGATTGATTTCCTCGAGAATCGACGCCACGAGCCGTCGGGTGAAGACGTGTCCCTCGTCAAGGCAGATCACGCGATCGTAGCGGCCGTGCAGGTCCACCACATTGATGCTGCCGGCGTCCTCGTGCAGACGGTCCACATTCTGTGTGATGAGCCCCGTGATCAGCCCGCGCCGCTCAAGGAGCGCGACGGCGGCATGCCCGGCATTGGGGTCCGCCCGCCGGAGGTGCGACCATCCAAGGTGGTTCCTCGCCCAGTATCGGCGCCGGTTGGCAGGACTTCCGATGAATTCCTGGTAGGTCATCGGATTCCGCGGCGCGGCCCCCGGGCCGCGGTAGTCAGGGATTCCGGAGTCCGTGCTCAGGCCGGCTCCTGTCAAGACAGCAAGCCGCTTGCCGCCGAGAATCGCGGCGGCTTGGCGGAGAAGGTCCAGCTCGCCTGGATCCAACTCAACCGTGAGGGCCGGCGGAAGTATGGCGAAGCCAGTCATTCCGACGCCGGGCCGTTGGGCGCTCATCGGCGCTAGGCCCGGCCAAGTGCGGACAATGCCCCGCGATACTCCGCTAGGTCGCGTGCCTGACCGCGCGGATTGACGACGACATAACGAATGATGCCCGCGGCATCGATGATGAAAGTGCCCCGCAAGGACATGCCGGTAGCTGCATCAAACACGCCATACTTCTCGGCTACTTCTCCGTGCGGCCAGAAGTCCGCCAGGAGATCGAACTCGTAGCCTTCCTTGTCGGCGTAAGCCCGCAAAGCGAACTTGCTGTCCACCGAGACCCCAAGGACTATGGCGTCGGCGTGTTCGAAAATACCCAGATTGTCGCGGATCTCGCACAGTTCCCCGGTGCAGATTCCGGAGAAGGCGAAGGGATAGAAGACCACCACAACGTTGCGGCCGCGAAGCTCAGACAAGCGAACCGGCTCCCCAAACTGGTTCACAAGCTCAAAATCCGGGGCTTCCTGGCCCACAACAGGAACTCCCGGACGCAGTCCGGGAGGGTTCAACCTCGTGTGTGTCACTTGTTCTTCTTGCGCGCTACAAGCCGCGTGGCGCTCCAGTCCTTGGAGACGCCTGCGGAGGTAGTGCAATGCAGGCCAGCGGTGGGAGCAGCGTCCTGAATATCCGAGGGCGAGACGTAGTTGTCGCGGCCCGACTTGGGGGTCAGCACCCAGACCACGCCGCCTTCGCCCAAGGTGGTCAGTGAATCAACTAGTGCGTCGACAAGGTCTCCATCACCATCGCGCCACCAGAAAATGACCGCATCCACAACCTCGTGATCGTCTTCGTCAAGCAGCTCGGAACCCGTGAGTTCCTCAATGTCATCACGCAAATCGAAATCGACATCATCGTCGTAACCGAGTTCCTGAATTAGATCCCCATCTTTGAAACCCAATCTTTCCGCCACATTTACCGATGTGGCGGCGTCGGCCTCGCTCACGTTTCCTCCTCTTGAAGTGATTTCGATTACTACAAGCCAACACCCTTTGGGCGTGTGCTTCAAGCCATTGTCCCGCGTTCCACCATAATCCGCGCCCCAGCCACGGCTAAAGCCAGGGCTGCAGTCCGGCTGTAGCCCTGGCTGCAGCTACAACTGCCTACGATGTAACAGCTTGAGTGTGACATACAACGCCTTCACGACATCGCGGCTACGCATCGCGGCTCGTACAAAGCTACAGTGGCCAGTGAAGACTTTGGCTGCAGGGCAACCGCCCGCCGCGAATAGCGCAGCTTGAGCTCAAGAGAACCTGCCCGGCGCACATGACCGGGCTGTTGTAACCGATATGTCGCACACGCCGCGTTCATGACGGGCAGTTACCCTGCCGGACCTGAGGCGACGATGAATGCGCCAAAAGAGAGGTTGGACGTGGCTGCAGGAGAAGAGACCTCACACATCCTTAGCGGGTTGACTTCCCAGCTGCCTGATCGTGATCCGGAAGAGACTGCC
>NZ_JBIYDB010000032.1:0-47441 GCF_044908325.1 Arthrobacter sp. GAS37 | reverse complement strand
GCCCTCCAGCACGCCCCCGATCAGCCGGACGCACCCACCCAGCAAAAATCAGGACCCAGACGACCGTTCAGACAACCGATGAAAAATCGAGGCTAAGCTGAAGTTACGTGGGCCTCCTGCCCGGATTCGTTGAATTTCCGGGCAGGGGGCCTCTTTTCACGATTCCGAGCGAGCATGCAGGCAGCCCACACTTCGCCGGCGGAAAGACGCATCTGCCGGAGCATCGTATCCGCTCATCACCGATGGCAGACCTCGACAGCAGTCGGGATTACGCCAGTCGTTCCGTGAGACCCAGCCTGAGGAATTCGATGGCTTCGCTGACGCGGCGCGGGGTGTGTACGGCGGCGGGGTATACGGCATGAATGTCCGCTGCCGGCGTCGGCACGTCTTTCAGGACCTGCTGCAGCAGCCCCTGTCGCAGCATGGGGTTTACGTGCCAGCTGGAGCGCATGATGAGTCCAAGGCCCTGAAGGCACCATCCGGTGACTACTTCTCCGTCGTCGCTGATCATGTTGCCGTTCACCCGCACGCGTTGTTCCCGGCCCTCCGATCCGAATCGCCATAACGCGTAGTCGCTGCTGTCTTGTCGGAGGATGATGCAGTTGTGCTGTTCAAGTTCGGCGACTGTGCTCGGGCGGCCGATGCTGTTGAGGTAGTGCGGGGCTGCGCACACTATCCGGCGGCTTTCCACAAGGCGCTTGGACTTGAGTCTCGAGTCCTCCAGACTGCCGACACGGATGCCAATGTCAAAGCTCGTCCCGGCAATGTTGAGGGGAAGTGCCGAAAGCTCCAGGTCAACGGAAACCCGGGGATGTTTCCGTACGAACTCACCGAGCAAGGGGGCGATGTGGATCCGGCCCAGGCCAATGGTCGAGTGCACGGCAATCCGGCCCTGGAGCTCGCCATATTTTTGTGCCACCCCTTCCTCGAGGTCCGTTTTCTGCTGAAGGATCGACAACGCCCCGGCAGCGTATTGCTCCCCTTCGGGTGTGAGGGTCAGCTTCCGGGTGCTCCTTCGGACGAGCTGCACGCCGAGCCGGGACTCCAGCTGGGTCAGCCGTTTACTAACCGAAGGGAGTGACTTTCCCCAGCTTCTGGCGGCGTCCGTCAGGCTTCTCGATCGGGAGATCTGTTCAAAGAACTCCAGGTCATCCACGCTGTTCAAATCCACTGCCGTTACTTCTTTCTCTGAGAGAAACAATGTGTTGCTGGAATACCTCTAACTCCTGCGCTTCTTCATCCATACACTGGTGTGACAGAAAGCACAACGCACCACTCGGTGCTAACAGGCCCTGCACCTGTGCCCCAACAAGAAAGTCTCACCATGACACAGACGCACAGAATCGCAGTGATTGCCGGTGACGGAATCGGGCAGGAGGTTGTACCCGAGGGGGTCCGGGCACTGGAAGCCGCGGCAGAGGCCTTTGATTTCAAGCTGCAGACCACCGTCTTTGACTATGCCAACGGCGATTACTACCTCAAGCACGGAAAGATGCTTCCCGACAACTGGTTCGATCAGCTTAGCGGCTTCGATGCCATCTTCTTCGGCGCTGTTGGCTCCCCGGAAACCGTCCCGGACCACATATCGCTGTGGGGAAGCGTTCTGCAGTTCCGGCGCCACTTCGATCAGTACGTCAACCTGCGGCCCGTGAAACTGCTGGCCGGCGTCAAGAGCCCTCTGGCGAACCGGGTTCCAGGGGAGATTGACTTCTACGTGGTCCGGGAGAACACCGAGGGTGAATACTCCAGCATCGGAGGCAGGATGTTCGAAGGGACCGACAGGGAAACGGTCCTCCAGGAGACGGTCATGACCAGGACCGGCGTGGACCGCATCCTAAAGTACGCGTTCAGTCTCGCCGACAGCCGCCCGAAGAAGCACCTGACGTCGGCAACAAAGAGCAACGGCATCTCGATAACCATGCCGTACTGGGACGAGCGGGTCGAAGCGATGGCGCAAAACTTCAGCGACGTAAGGACCGACAGCTACCACATCGACATACTGACGGCGAACTTCGTACTGCATCCCGAGAGGTTCGACGTGGTCGTGGCCAGCAACCTTTTCGGAGATATTCTGTCCGATCTGGGACCGGCATGCACGGGAACGATAGGCATCGCACCCAGCGGCAACATCAACCCCGAACGCCGGTTCCCGAGCCTCTTCGAACCGGTCCACGGATCAGCCCCGGACATCGCCGGAAAGGGCATCGCCAACCCCATCGGCCAGATCTGGAGCGCATCAATGATGCTGCAGCACCTTGGCGAAGATGCCGCGGCTGCCGCAGTAGTGCAAGCCTTCGAGAACATCCTGGCAAGGGGAAACCATTCCCTTACGCCTGATCTGGGCGGCAGCGGCAGCACCGAACTCCTGGGGAAGACCATCGCGGACGAAATCCGCACTGTAGCCGCCTCCCGCTGACGGCCAGGCCAGCGGCTCACACTCACCGCCCGCGCGGTTGGCTCCGCCCCGGCAGAACGGGGCACCGACCAACTAGTGGTGTGTCTCCAAAATAGATCTTGGGTGGTGGTTTGAACAACTGGCCCAACAGGCGACATCCCTGACCGGGGCAACATATCCTTCACCACCCTGCCCATAACCGGCTTCGGCGCGTCCCCTGAAGGCGCCTCCATCAACACCGTAGACATCACACCAATACTGGCTACCGGCAAAGAACTCCTCACCCCAGCCACCCCGCCCACACCCGCAAGCAACACCTACGCCGACTCCACAGGGCCCTCCAAGGCGGCGCCATCCCCTGCATCAAATAGGGGTTGGTGCAGAATAGGCGATGAATCAGCTGACCGGCGGATTCAAGCTTAGGCTGTTGCGCCGGGCGTGGCGGGGGCTGGCAGGATCAGTAAACATTCAACCCTGGCCGAGGATCGGGAAGTCCTGAGGTGAGGCGGTATTGTCAGTTGGCACTGACAGCTTCACAGGCTGCTCTCAGCGTGGAACCTTTCTCCATGGGTTCCAGGATTGCGGCCTGCTTATCGACCAATTGCTTCCTGGCCCGCTGACGCATCGCCTCTCTTCAAAACGGGGGTTGCAAGGACCACTTGAGCTCACTATCGACTGATGAGACGCGCCTTAGGAGCTGCGACTACCGCTTCGGACTGCCCGTACCGTTGTGGCAAAGCGCTGGCGGTATTCGGAAGGCGTCGTTCCGTAGGTTCCGGCGAACACCCGGCGGAGGGTTTCGTCGCTGCCCAGTCCGCTCCTGGCGGCCGCGCTGGTTACCGATGATCCTGCCTCAAGAAGGGCTCGGGCCCGCTCCAGGCGTACCTGTTCCACGTAATTGCCGGGTGTCATCCCCAACTCCGAGTTGAACAGGCGTCGAACGTGGCGTTCGCTCATGTGGGCCTGCCGGGCCAGAGCATCGGCGCGGTGATCTGCGGCGGGTTCCAGGATGATCCGGTCCAGGATCGTGCGGATGACGGGAGTCCGTGCGGCGGGGACGCCGGTGCGGACGGAAAACTGGGATTGGCCGCCGGGGCGCTGCATAAACACTACAAGTTCGCGGGCAATGTCCCGGGCCAGGTCCGGGCCGTGGTCCTCTTCGACCAGGGCCAGGGCGAGGTCCAGTCCCGCAGAGACGCCCGCACTGGTAAAGATATGGCCGCTTTTTACGAATATCGCATCGGGTTCCACCGCCACCGCCGGGAAGCGGGACTGGAGCTGTGCGGCATGGCGCCAATGCGTCGTCGCGCGTTGGCCATCCAACATGCCAAGGGCAG
Organism: Arthrobacter sp. GAS37; assembly: GCF_044908325.1. Taxonomy (NCBI): domain Bacteria; kingdom Bacillati; phylum Actinomycetota; class Actinomycetes; order Micrococcales; family Micrococcaceae; genus Arthrobacter; species Arthrobacter sp. GAS37. Next base: position 43,709 of record NZ_JBIYDB010000032.1, on the reverse strand, counting down.
CGAGCAGGAAAGCACCGGTACAGACGGATGCAACCCGGCGTGCGCCCGCGGCCAGGGGCTGGATCGCCGATGCCAGATCCACCATGGATCGGTGGTCCGCGACCAGCTTCTCCGAGCCGGCGATGACGACCGTGTCCAGTGGCGGGGCGTCCGAAGCCGCTGAATCGACGCAGAGCCGCACGCCGGCAGAGGAGATGACGTCAGCGCCCGTGGGCGAGAACATCCGCATCCTGTAGGGCGCCCCACGCTTGGCGGCCTCCCCAAAGATTTCAAGGGGTCCGCAGACATCCAGAAGCTGAACGCCGTCGTAGACGAAGAATCCTATGGTGCGTTGTGTCGTAGGCATGTGCCTGCTCCTATGTCCGATATTGGGGGAAGCACGTCCAGATTGACATGGTGCTCTCCAGCGTAGCTGAACCAGACTCGAATCAGAACGGAAAGTACCCGCTCGTCAAACGCCACGGAGGACACCATGTTGGAAACCATCGCCGGTATCAAGATCCCGGATACCGCACTTGTCAGGGATGCAACAGCCCTCGTCAGGGAAGCCGAAAGCGACTTGTTGTTCCACCACTCCCGCCGGGTCTTTCTCTTCGGTGCTCTTCAGGGTCAGCGTCTCGGGCTGGAACCAGATCTTGAACTTCTCTATGTGGGCGCACTTTTCCATGATCTGGGACTGACCGAAAGCTACGGCACGACCGTCCAGCGGTTCGAGGTGGACAGCGCCAACGCGGCGCGCGCCTTCTTGAACGCCCACGGCTATTCAGACACTGACGCGACCACGGTGTGGACGGCTATCGCTTTGCACACGACACCCGGGGTTCCCGAATTCATGTCTCCGGAGATCGCCCTCGTCACCGCGGGCGTTGAAACGGATGTCCTGGGAATCGGGTACCGCGACCTCGCCCCCCGACGCCGTGCACGCCGTCACTCACGTGCATCCGCGGCCTGATTTCAAGCGCCAAATCCTTGAAGCCTTCGCAGCGGGCAATGCAAACCGCCCGGAGACCACCTTCGGCAACGTAAATGCCGACGTCCTGTCGCACTTGATGCCCGGTTTCGAGCGCACCGACTTCGTCGACGTCATTCGCAACTCGGCCTGGTCCGACTGAACCCGGGCACCCGCTGCGCTCGGAGGCGGGCCCGGTTCCGCCGTGCTTTCGGCCTCCGCGATTTGACGCCAAACGCTTCACCCGGCAGCCGGGCCGCGGCCATTTCGAGGCGATCTCCCGGATTCTGCTCGTGCCGGCAAGGCGGATTTCGGTGAACGTGCGAACGACGGCGCGCGAGATCCCGTTCTTGCTTCGTTCGCCTTGGCAATCGGTCAACCCCCAGCGCCACGCTACGGCGCAATTGCAACTCCCAATGACTTAGGTGTTGCAACCACTGGACGCCAAGGCCGTCACAATGGCTCAGTTTTCGACCGTCACCGACACCAGTCCACCGCCCACCCGGGTGGCCAACCCCTGTCCCGGATAGTCCACCCGGCAAGGTAGTAGCCAGCCACACCGCATCTGGAGCGAAACTGAGGTCAGTTCTCGATGTTGTCTGGCTCACACAGTCACATGCCGGGGCCAGCAATCGAGAAAGATGAGAAGGAAAAACGATGAGATCCGCCCTTGGCCTAACCATGGCAATCACCGCGACTGACCGTGCCGGCATGGAACGCCAGCTCGACGAAGCCGTGGCCGTCGCCAGGACCAGGGCAATGCGCGAAGGACGCCAGGGAATTCTCGTCACGAGACACGACTACGATTCCTTCACCGTGGCCCTCAGCGATGCCGTGCCCTTCGGACTGACCCTCGAGCATCAGGATTGGTGAATCAACGATGCGTCTTCGCTTCGGCCGTGGCCGCATTGCCTTCAGGAATTTTCCCTGCCGACATGGCCGCTCAAAGTGCATGGCGTCGTTCGGATGGTTCGCACGAGAGCGGTTTCCTTCCCGCCGATGACCGGTGCGGGCAATACCGCATCTTGCGCAGCGGGCAGACGCAAATCAGTCGCCCGCCTGTGGCTCTTGCCCAGGAGGTTACAGCGCAATGTGGCGCACGAGTTCAATGCACGTTAGATGATTGAAAGAGGATCATGGATTATTCGCTGATGATGGCCGCATGCGCCATCAGCACAATGAAGCACGAGGGCACGAGTGCGTTGCCGGATGCGCCTGTTGTCGTGGAACGACGCGCCGGGCACGCACACAGAAGGCTGCCTCGCCTGCAGGGTTGGCTGGCGAGCGTTCTACACCAAGTCGCGTGGGCAATTGAGCCTGACCCGGCGGCTGTAACTGAGCCCCGGCAGTAAGGCAGCGCTGCCGCGGACGTCGGGTCTGATGGATCTTCAGTCACCGACACGAGTTCAACCGCTCTGGCGGCGGGAGTCCGGTGCCTCGGGGAACCAGCCACAGAAAGCGAAAACACCCGCGCTTTCCACCGACGCCTACGAACACCTCGAAGCACGGACACCCGCCACGAATACCAAAGAAACCGGCCGCACGGCCTCAAGAAGGATAGAGACAATGACCCAATCCCCCAGCACGGAAAAGACCCTCACGGTTTTAGCCACGGGCCAAGAACCAGTGGAAATACAATTGGAAAGTACCGAGTCGCTGACCATACGCGTGGAGACACGGTCCGCCACCTGCACCTGCTCTTCCCGGCCAGGCTCCTACATCGATATGGAACCACCATCCTCCCGCCACTAGCTAACGTCGCCACCGTCCCACGGTGGCCGAGAGCGTGACGACCCATTATGCCCGGGTATCGGCTGGCTGATGGGTAGGAACCGGCCGCGCGGGCAACCGTTCATTGACTGGATGTGCCATTCGGCGTCAAGACGGCGGCCGCTCCTTGACGCGCATCCGACCGCCAGACGGTGTGCAGACCAATATCGAGCAGTTTCCGCTCACCTAAATCCGTGAACACCCAGACAAACCCGTGTTGCGGAAAAGGCACGTCAACCCACCCGCGCCAGACTTCACCGGTTTCGTGATCCAGAACAGTGATTCGGTGCCCTGGCGCAAGTGACAGGTAGGCCTCGACTTCACATCTTGTGAGGGAGTCTTTCGACCCGTTTCGTCCCGACGCGAGGTTGGCAACTGGCTTCGGCAACCAGCACGTAGCTTGGCCGGCCGTGGGGCACGCGCCCAGCACCACGTTGACGGTCGACTCGCCGGAGACCCCGGCGCTATCTTCGATCATCGGAGGACGCGCCCCAGCTTTCCCTTGTCGTGCCCGGGAAGTCCACCGTTCAGCCGAGCCTCGTACCGGCCAGGGGCGAGCCGCCCTACCGAGATGCCGACTCGTTCGGTCATGGCTACGGGCTTCAAGAGATCCACCACCCTGTCCAAGGCGGCATCCAATTCCATTCGTGAATGAACAACTACGACGTGACGATCGGGTGTTGCTTGAATGGTCATAAATCCTTACTCTCACGGCGGGTCAGTTTTCCCGGCCAGGAGGAAGTGTTCGGACCGGCAGCAGTGTCAAACGGCGAGGCTGAGCGGGTTCGTCGCTTGGGTCTGCTGGTCTGCCACGAGCCCGCTATGTGTGAACTTGGGCGCCGTCGCCCGGACGTCCTTGCCAGTTCAGGGCGCCTCGGGATTCCTTCCGAGCTCCCCTGCGATGTCCACGGGGATCAATTGACTGATCTGGGATGTTGTGAGGCCGCATCCGAGCAGGAAGTGAAGCTTGACATGCGCTGCTTCCAAAGTTAGATTTCCACCGTCCGTTACGCCCGCCTCGGCCAGGTTCGTGCCGTGTGGCGTGGCATTGAGCTCCACCCCGCCGTCGATGGACTGGCTGACGGCCACAATTGTTAGACCGCGGGCGGTTCCCCGCGCTATGACATCCAAGAGTCCCGGCGAGCTGGCTGGTACATTTCCGGTGCCATAGCAGTCAAGGACTGCGGCGTGACGTGCGCGGTCGAGGATCGCGCCGGCCGTCTCGGCGGTGATGCCGGGATATACCCTAAGAACGGGTATTTCCTCGGACGTGAACCGCGTAAACGTCAGCCGGGGACGTTTTTCGTCGTGTTCTCCATTCTTTGAAGCCCCGAGGGCGTATCTGTAGCCGGATCCGACGAGAGTTGAATCCTTGACTGCCCGAGTTGCTGGTATCACACGGCCGCCGAAGGCGATTGACGTTCCCGAGCTCGTGCCGTCGGTGGCAGCCGCAACAGCCTCGGTCAGGTTCGCGGTCCCGTCCGAACCTGGGTAGGAGATCGGGCGTTGTGCCCCGGTGAACACAATCCGCCGCCGGGGTCGTGTGAAGGCCAAGGCCGCGGCAGAGTAGGCCATCGTGTCGGTCCCGTGAATGACGAGGATGGGCCCGGACTCGATCTGGTCTACCGCATCGATGAGTCGCTGCCAGGTCTCGGGTGTGGCGTCTGCGCTGTCAATCGGGGGGTCAAACTCATGAACGCTTATGTCCAAATCGCGGCTGGATTCAGCCAGCAGGCCGACTAAGCGGTCGGCAACCGGAGAGGGGGCATATCCCCGGTCTGTGCGCAACCCGCTGAAAGTGCCTCCGGTGGCGATGATTCCAAGCTTCGGTGCCTTCACTGTGACGATTCTTCCTGAAGAAGTGCGATGGCAATGTAGAGGTCTTGAAGGGCGATGCCTGAACTGTCGAAAATGGTGATCTGGTCCTTGTTTGTGCGTCCGGCGGAATCTCCGGTGAGGACGCTGCCGATAGCCGTTGTGGCCGCATGCTGGTCGGGGAGGTGCTGGAACTCTCCGATGACGCGGGATTGTTCGGGGAGGTCACAGAAGAGGCTACCGCGGCTGAAGAGTTCGGGCGGAAGTTCCTGTTTGCCCTGTGCATCGGACCCCATTGTTGCGATGTGGGTGCCGGGCTGGACCCAGCTGGCTTCAAACAGCGGGGCCCGGGCTGTGGTGGCGGTGATGATGATGTCGGCGTCCTCGCATGCGCGCTGCGCAATGGCCGGCTGGGCGGTGAGGCCGTGTTCGGAGAGAGCTCCGATGAATGACTGGACGCGCTCGGGGGTTCGCCCGACGATGCTGATGGTGTCGATGGGCCTGACGCGGCTGACGGCCGCACATTCGTAGATCGCTTGGTGGCCGGTGCCAAAGACGGTAAGGCTTGAGGCATCAGGGCGGGCCAGAGCGTCTGCGGCGACGGCATCCGCGGCCGCAGTCCGGTAGGCGTTAACACCGCCGCCTTCGATGACCGCACCGATACGACCGATTTCCTGGTCGAAGAGCAGGATGAGAGAGCTGTGTCGTGGAAGGTTCTTTTGGCCGTTACCGGGCCAGTACGAGCCGATTTTGATGCCGGCGAGATCACTTGTAGCCCCAGACTTGACCGTGAACCGGTCGCTGGCGGCAGAGCCGTGGCCGATGACCGTGGGAAATGATGCCGACGCCGGCTGGCTGGCGGCAATGAGCGCTTCCCGGGCGGCGTCGAAGGCGAGCGAGTGGGAGATGAGGGAGGAGGATCGCTCCTCGGAGATGAACCGCATCAGAGTCTTCACCATCCCCGGGTCCGCTGCCACACGGCGGCGATCGTCGGGGACTGGCCGTCGTGGACCTGGTAGCGGTCATGCTGAGTGCCCATCGCGCAGGCGTGGTTGGGAAGGATCCGTACGCGGGTTCCCAGCGGCAGGTCCGGCAGTGATGCGCCGCTGCCTTCGCGCACGGACAGGACGCCGTGTTCTTGGCTGGCGCCGCCCATGATGAGATCCGGGTAAAGGGAACCGGAAAGGTCAGCGACCAGACCGTACCCCTGATCCACGGACTGCTCGGCGGTTCCACGATCGCGGGAGGTAGCCGTCCAGCCGCCGTCGATCAGGGTCCATCCGTGTTCGGGGCGGTGCCCGATGACGGTGGCGATAACAGAAAGCGCCAGGTCATCGACGCTGCACACGCCAATTCCGGCCATCACCAGATCGAAGAATACATAGTTCCCGGCACGGACTTCCGTCACGCCCGTCAAGTCGCGAACGGTGAGGGCCGTGGGCGTTGACCCGATACTGACCACTGGCGCCACGTGCCCTGCCTGCCGCAGCCTTTCGGCCGCATCGACGGCGGCGCGTCTCTCATTTTCAGCTGCCGCGACTAGCTCCTCCTCGGTGTAGCAGAAATAAGACTCCCCGGCATGGGCAAGGACGCCGCGCAGCTCCGCCCCGCCGCCGTCCAGGATCGCAGCGATGGAGAGCGCACGAGGGTCATCCGGAAGGATGCCGCCACGGTGACCGTCGCAGTCGATCTCAATCAGGGCGGGAATGGCGATGCCGGCCGCGCGGGATGCTGCCGCGACGGCTTCGGCCTGCTCTGCGCTGTCCAGGAGCACGATGAGATCCACACCGCGGCGCCGCAGTTCCAGGACGCGGTCGAGCTTGCTCGGGGCGATACCGACGGCGTAGAGGATGTCGGTGAACCCGTCATCGGCGAATGCCTCTGCCTCGGCGAGTGTCGAAACAGCCAAGGGACCAGTGCCCCCGTCCCAGAACATTCGCGCAACTTCAGGTGACTTTGCTGTTTTGGCGTGCGGGCGGAGACTCACCGGAAACGGCTCGAGGCGCTCGCGCAGCCGGGTAATATTCCGGCGGACCTTCGCGCGGTCCAGAGCAAGGAATGGGGTCTCTGGATCGTGCAGGGTCAGGGCTGCACGATCGTTCCCGGGGGCCAAGGCGGTCAATGGTGGTCCTTAAAGAGATGGTTAGAAGCGGATGCTTGGGAGGCAGCCGACCTCTGGGCAGACGGGGCACGGGCGATGCCGTAACCCCTACGTATTGTACATATTTAGACATTTTGTAAAAGGGATTTGGATCCAGTTTCCGTCCTGCCGGTCCCGCGATTGTCCGATTGAGCCAAACCGGAGGACGCCCTCAGAACATTATTGACGTTTAGTCTATACTTAGACGAAACGTAACACGTTCGAAAGAGGACTAATGACCGGGCCAGCAGAACCCTTCCTGTACGACAGGAGCGGCGGAAGGTATCCGATTGATAAGCCGCGGTGGAGGGGCGATGACGGATCCCCGCTCATGGTCTCCGCGCTGGCCGGAATCGACCGCGACGATGTCGATACCGGGGAACGCTCCCAGTGGCGGTACCGGGCGGCCTTGCCGTATCGGATTACGCACCACGTTTCGCTCGGTGAGGGCTGCACGCCGCTCCTTGAAGCAAACATCGGCGGCGCGGACGTCTACGTCAAACCGGAATGGTTCAACCCCACGGCCAGTTTCAAGGACCGCGGCACGACGGTGATGCTCTCTGCACTGAGAGACCAGGGAATCCGCCGCGTCCTTGAAGACAGCTCCGGCAACGGCGGGTCCTCGGTCGCCGCGTACGCCGCTGCGGCCGGCATGGCAGCGAAGGTCCTCGTACCGTCAAGCGCTTCGGAGGCCAAGATCGTCCAGTCCCGCCGTCACGGAGCCGAGATCGAACTGATACCGGGGACACGGCAGGCCACGGCCGAAGCGGCCATCGCGCAGTCGGAAGACATCTTCTACTCCAGCCACAACTGGCACCCTTTCTTTCTGCAGGGCACAAAGCTCATCGCCTACGAAATCTGGGAAGACCTGGGATTCCGGGCCCCGGAAAACGTTATTGTTCCGTCGGGTGCCGGTAGTCTCGTGCTGGGATGCTCGATCGGATTCGGCGAACTGCTCCGGGCGGGCCAGATCAAACGCATGCCCCGGATCCTTGCCGTTCAACCCGAGAACTGCAGCCCGCTGGCCCGGGCTTTTGCGCATGGATCCGCTGAACCCATCGAGGGTGACTGGCAGCAGAGTCTGGCCGAAGGAGCATCCATCGCCCGGCCGGTACGCGGACCTGAGGTCCTGGCAGCCGTCGCGGAATCCGCCGGGGCGTTCGAGACGGTGACGGAAGAGCAGATCCGGCGGGCAACACAGGAATTGGCATGGAAGGGGCTTTATGCTGAACCAACGAGCGCCATGGCGGCAGCCGCCGTTCCGGGCTTTACAGCGCGGGGCCTCATGGCCGCCGGAGAGACAACCGTCATGGTCCTGACCGGATCAGCGCTCAAAGCCGCATGAAATTACTGAGTTGGAGAAGCTAGATGCACACCCCGGAGAGCCCCGAAACCGAGCACCTCCTGGCCGAGCTGGATAAGATCACCGTGGCACTCGGACGGACGTTCCCGGGCCTTTGCGAAGTGGTGCTTCATGATCTTCGGGACCCGCTACACACTGTGCGGACAATCGAGAACAATCTATCCGGTCGCACCCAGGGCCAATCGGCAACGGAGCTTGGCCTGGCCCGGATCCAGGACCCGGCTTTTCCTGCAGTCCTGCAGAACTACTCCAACAGCTTCCCCGATGGGCGGGCAGCCAAGAGCACTTCCATAGGGATCAAAGACAGCAACGGCAACTACATCGCCGCGCTGTGCCTGAACGTGGATATTTCCATGCTCAGCACCCTCGCCCACCAGCTGGCTGCCCTGACGCGCATCGATGAGCAAACGGGCCCGCTGGAAGAGAACCTGCGACAAAAGAGCCTGGAAGAAATCCGCGACTACATCACAAAGTACGCGGCCGAGAAAGGCATGACTCCGCTCAGCCTCGATCCGGAATCCGGCCGCGTCTTGACCCGAAAACTCCGGGACGAGGGATACATGAACATCAAAAAATCCATCCCCACCGTCAGTGAGGCGATCGGGGTGTCCAGAGCAACCGTCTACAACTACCTGAAATGAGCAGCCGTGGAACAGGCTGAAGCCGGTAACGCCCTGCAACTGATCAACGCCCCGGACCTGGCCGCCCCCTCTGGGCCACTACAGCCACGCGAGCGTTAGGAGACCACCATCCCGCCCGCGCCGTCGCAGGCGTCAAGGACCTCCACTACGGGGCAGCAGTTGAAGTCGAAGCGGTAGCACTCACGGCCTCCACCAGCCACTAACCCTCTCAGCCGGCGGCATCCACGGTGCGGCCCCACCCCAGCATGGCCAACGTGTCGTGCCCGAACGTGGAAGAACACAGGAATGAGCCCAGGAGGGTGGGTAGCCGGCCGGCGTTGAACACACGCTTCATTCCGGCGTTTGCGCTCGTGTCGATGAGCATCGACAGCCACGCATCAGCCAGTTCGCGCAAGCCGGCGTTCCGCGCCAACGCCGGAAAAGACTGGTGGAGGACACGATCTGCATTGGTGGATCAAGGTTAAAACAAAAGCTGGACAAGTTGGCGGGATTGTTGGAGGTGATTTCGCATTGCCTTTTCCGCTGCCTCCGGGTCCCTGTTCTCCAGTGCAACCAGAAGGTCTGCGTGGGAGAGCATCGCGTCTGTCCGGGGCACCCTGTTTTTCCAATACAACCGCCAGAAGCGCAAGCTGTGCAGCAGGAGGCGGTCGGCGGCGTCCTGGAGAAGAGGGTTCCTGATCATGTGGACCAAAAAAGTGTGCAGGGCATGGTCGTCTTTGAGGAATTGCTCCGGATCCGATGACACGCGTGATTGGTCCACGGTGTCTGCGAGGCGTTTCACAATGGACAGATCCTCCTGCGTCGCGCGAAGGGCAGCGATGTAGGCCACACCGCATTCGATGGCCTCCCGGGCTTCGAACATGTCAAGAACCCCGTCAAGGGTCAGCGGAGTGACGACGATCCCGTGTCTGGGCATGATAGAGACAAACCGATCCTTTGCCAGGCGGGCGAGAGCTTCGCGCACGGGCATGCGCCCAAGTCCAAGGTCCGCGGCCAGGGCCTGCTCGTTCATGAACTCACCGGGGGCGAGGCGAAGGTCGAGAATCCTCGTCTGAAGCTCGCCGTAGGCGATGTCACTTGCCCTCTCAGTACCCAATACAGCCTTCTTTCATCAGCAACGTCCCTATCGCCGGACACGAAATAAGTGGCCTCAGCGACGCGACCAGTTCATCGCCGTCGTTGGTCCCACCATCTCACGGCGGCCTCGTTCAATGGTACGACGATACCGGCACTTGTGAAATATCACTGATATTTTTTTAATAAATCTCTTGATATTTCTATGAGATATGAGCAATCATGTTCAGAGCCAAGTCACCATCTGAAGTGCGCCGTCCGGCTCCCCTCACTGATCCCAACGAAGGAGTTTCGATCGTGTCCGATGAAACGCCAGCCACACCCTCCGGTCCCAAGGCCCCTGCCCTCGAACGTGGCGTTCTGACCATTCCCAATGCGATCGCGCTGTCCGCTGCTGCGATGGCCCCAGTCCTGGCAGTGGTTCTGAACGCACCCGCTGCGGCCGCTGCTGCCGGAGCGGCCCTGCCGCTCTCATTCCTGATTGCGTTCATCGCCGCCGCACTCGTCGGGAATACAGTGGTCCAGTTTTCCCGTCTCCTGCCCTCGGCAGGATCCTTTTACACCTTCAATTCGAAGGGCCTGGGCTCCGGTGCGGGCTTCTTCACCGGATGGCTGTTCTGGATCGGCTACGCCACGCTCGCACCGGGCTTGTTCTCCGCCTTAGGTGCATTTGTCCATGACTATGTTCTGGCGACCTTCAATGCCGACATCCAGTGGTGGCTGTTCAGCCTGGCCGGGATGGCCATCGTTGTCGGCTTGTCATTGCGAAGCATCAAGGCCTCCGTCAGCCTGGACCTGACTCTGCTTGTTATTGAAGTGGTCATTTTCCTAGTCCTGGGCGTGCTGGCGATTTCCACCGCCGGTTCGGGCAACACCGGCGAGGTCTTCTTGATCTCTTCCTCGCCAACAGGTTTCAGCGGAGTCGGCCTCGGCGTGGTGTTCGGGTTGTTGTCCTTCGTCGGCTTCGATGCGGCCGCCACCTTGGGGGAAGAAACCCGTAATCCGAAACGCAGCATCCCACTGGCTGTGATCGGCGCCCTGGGCATCGTGGGCGTGTTCTACGTGTTGATGATGTATTCCCTTACGGCGGGGTACCGGCTCAACGATCCCCAGCAGCTGACAGCGTTTCTGCAGGATGCTAACCCATTTATCACGCTTGGCCAGAACATCGCCCCGTGGCTCCTGCAACCGATCGAAATTTCCGCCATCGCCGGCATCTTCAGCTGTCTTCTGGCCATTCACAACACGACTGTCCGGGTGATCTTCTCCATGGGCCGGGACAAAGTCCTCCCATCCTCCCTAGGGCGCATCCACGCCCGCTGGTTCTCGCCGCACCGCGCCATTTTCGTGCAGACCGTCTTCACCGTCGTCGTCGGGATCGGCGTCGGACTCTGGCTCGGCCCCGGCCCGACAGGTTCCTACGGTTTCACCGGAGCAATCGGAACCGTCGCCATCGTCATCGTCTACATCCTGAGCAACATCGCCCTCATCCGCTACTTTTGGCGAAGGGCTGACCGCAGCCTGGTCAAGCACATCATCGTCCCCGCGCTCGGTGTCCTTGCCCTGGCCTACCCGCTCTACTCAGTCAGCGATCCCACGCAGGCCTACCCGTACAACCTGGTCCCGATCGTCGTGCTCGTATGGATCGCGCTCGGCACCGCCCTCTACCTCTACTACCGGGCCAAGTCCCCGGAGAAAATCGCTGCCATTGGTGCCTTCGTAGCCGAAGACGATCTGCCGCTGGACGAACAACACGAGAGCCTGCTCATCGCACGGGCCTCCTCGGTGCAGCATCCGACGATCGAGGAAGAATTCCAGCGCCACCCCGAAGTCAGCAGGGACTAACGATGATCAACGTAGATGGAAAAGCAGTCTTCACCGAACTTACCGAACTTGTCGACCCCGCCCACACGGCACTGCTGTTGGTGGACATGCAGAGAGACTTCATCGAACCGGACGGCGTGTTCGGGGAACTTGGGATCGATCTGTCGATGTACGCCGGCACCAGGCCTTGCCTTGCAGACCTGCTGGCCGCGGCACGGCATCACGGCGTTCTGGTCGTGCACATCCAGAACACCGCCCTGCCCCGAAGGATGAGCGACTCTCCCGCTCAGATCCGCTTCAACCTGCGGATGCACGATACGGCACGCGGGGAGGCGCCGGCCCTCCAGTACACCGTGCCGGGCACGCCTGGTCACGACTTTGTCCCGGAGTTCCGCCCGGAACCGGAAGAGCTCGTGGTACGCAAGTACCGCTCGAGCGGCTTCTGGGGAACGAATCTGGACCTACTTCTGCGCAGCAACGGCATCGACACCGTGGTCGTCGGGGGCTGCACGACGGAGGGGTGTGTTGAGTCCACCGCACGTGACGCGATGTTCAGCGGCTACTACGTCGTGGTGGCCGAGGACTGTGTCGGCAGTGACGATCAGGAGCAGCACGACGCGTCAATGCTCCTGATGCGCCACCGCTTTGACGTCGCAGCCGGCAGTGATATCGGCCAGGCATGGGAAAAACTTCAGATGTCCGAGATAGAGGAGCGCAGTTGAGAAAGCTAGAAAACCAGGTCGCCGTCGTGACCGGTGCCGCATCCGGCATCGGGAAAGGCATCGCCATTGCGTTTGCCCGCGAAGGAGCCAAGATCGTCGTGGCTGACCTCGTCGACGAGGCGAAGGCAGCCGAGGCTATGACGGAGGTCGCCGCGTACGGAGGGGAAGCCCTGTTCGTGCGCACCGACGTCAGTGACGAGGCCAGCGTGAAGGAGCTGGCCGAGCAGGCACTTGACCGCTTCGGCCGGGTCGACATCCTCGTCAACAACGCCGGCATCTTCACCGAGTCGCGGCTTGAAAGCATGACCGTCGAGGACTGGGATCGCGTCGTCAACACGAATCTCCGCGGTACATTCCTGTGCACCCGGGCGCTGATAAACCAGATGCTCGCCCGGGGTGAGGGCCGCATCATCAACATCGCGTCCCAGCTGGGCCAAATCGGAGGCGGCGCAGTCGCCCATTACGCCGCGAGCAAGGCCGGCATCATCGGATTGACAAAATCTCTTGCCCGGGAAGTCTCCAACCGGGGAGTGCTCGTCAACGCCATAGCGCCCGGGCCCATAGAAACACCGCTCCTGGAGAGCGAAACGGACGAATGGCGCAGCGGCAAACTGGCCGAATTGCCGATCGGCCGTTTCGGAACGGTCGACGAGGTCACGCCCACCGCGGTGCTCCTCGCGTCGGCGGACGGGTCCTACTACGTCGGCCAAACACTGGGGCCCAACGGCGGGGACGTGATGCTGTGAAAATCATCGACGTCCTCTGCGTGCCGGTGCGCACGGGTTTTTACCGGGATGACCAGGCAGCCATCCGTGCCGATGCAACTCACGACGGGTTCCTCTACGAAGGCCGCCCGCTCACTCCCGGCTTCAGCGCTATCCGCGAGCCCGGGACAGCCGTTTCCGTCATGCTGATCCTCTCCGACGGCCAGGTCGCCCTCGGGGATTGCGCGGAGGTGCAATATGCCGGCGCAGGCGGCCGGGCACCAGTTTTCGGTGTTGACGAAGCACTCGCCCAGATCCGGCAACACATCGCCCCCACCCTCATCGGCCGTCCCGTCACCGGGTTTCGCGAGCTGGCCGAGGAAACCGACAGCCTACGGGCCGATGGCCAGCCACTCGCCGCGGCCGTCCGGTACGGCGTGACCCAGGCGCTGCTCCACGCTGCCGCCCTCGCGGCGGGCCTGACCATGGCCGAGGTCGTGCAGCACGAATATGACACCGATGTTCCCTTGCTCCCCGTTCCCCTCTACGCCCAGACAGGCGATGACCGCTACACCAACGTCGACAAGATGATCCTAAAAGAGGTCGACGTCCTGCCCCACGGGCTCATCAACCAGGTGGACACCAAACTGGGTGCAGGCGGGGGCCTGCTGAAAAACTACGTCCGCTGGCTGCGTGAGCGAATCCTGACCACCCGTGCACGGCCTGAATATGCCCCCCGGCTGCACCTCGACACCTACGGGACGATCGGCATCGAGTTCGATCAGGACCTGGACCGCATCGCCCGCTACCTCGATGAACTCGCCGTCCAGGCCTCGCCCTTCAAACTCCGCATCGAACACCCCATCGACGCCGGAAGCCGCGATGGCCAGGTGAATGTCTACACCGAGCTGCGGCGCATGCTCGCCGCACGAGGCATCCCCGTCGACCTGGTCGTGGACGAATGGTGCAACACCCGGGAGGACATCGAGGCTTTTGTCTCCGCAGGTGCCGCGGACGTCATCCACGTCAAAACGCCCGACCTCGGGGGAATCAACAACACCATCGAGGCGCTGCTCTACGTACGGCGCCACGGACTGGCAGCCTATTGCGGTGGAACCTGCAACGAGACCGACATCTCCGCCCGCGTCAGCGCCCATATCGCCATGGCATGCGGCGCCGACCAGGTGCTCGCCAAGCCCGGCATGGGGGTCGACGAGGGACTGATGATCGTCGGCAACGAGATGGCACGCACCGCGGCCCTAGCCCGGAGCCGCGCGGCATCCGGACGAGCCCTCAGCGGCGCCGGGGACGGTGTGCGATGAAGCCGCTGGAAGATGTGCGCATCATTTCACTCGAACAATACGGAGCCGGACCCTTCGGCAGCGTGCAGCTTGCCGACCTCGGCGCCGAAGTCATCAAGATCGAAGACCCCTCGGCCGGAGGCGACGTCGGTAGGTACGTCGTCCCCATGCAACACGGTGAGGACAGCCTCTTTTTCGAGACGTTCAACCGCAATAAGCGCAGCATCAGCCTGGACATCACCACCGCGGCGGGCCGTGCGGTGTTCGAGGACCTGGTCAAGGTCAGCGACGTCGTCTACTCCAATCTTCGCGGGGACGTACCAGCCAAGCTGGGTATCCGCTACGACGACCTCAAACACCTCAACCCCGCTATCGTCTGCTGCTCACTGACCGGCTTCGGCATGACCGGTCCGCGAAGTGCTGAGCCCGGCTATGACTACGTGCTTCAGGGCATTGCCGGATGGATGGATCTCACCGGCGAACCCGACGGACCCCCCACCAAATCAGGGTTATCGGTCGTGGACTTCTCCGGCGGCCTCGTCGCGGCCATCTCCATGCTGGCAGCCCTGCACGCAGCGAAACGCGACGGCACAGGCACGGACTGCGACTTGAGCCTTTTCGACACTGCCATCTCCATGCTCACCTATCCCGCAGCCTGGGCTCTGAACAGCGACTTCGTTCCAGAAAGGACGCACCACTCCGCACATCCTTCGCTAATCCCCTTCCAGGCGTTCCGCTCAGCGGACGGATGGCTCGTAGTCGCGTGCCCCAAGGAGAAATTCTGGAGACGTCTCGTCCGAGTCCTTGAACGACCGGAGCTGGCCGAGGACCCGCGGTTTGGAAGCTTTGCCGCACGTCGTGAAAACTCAACCGTGCTTGTCCCGGTCCTGGAGGAGGCCTTCCTCACCAGGACATCCGAGGCCTGGCTGACGGAATTGCGTGCAGCCAATGTGCCATGCGGGCCGGTGAACACCGTTGCCGAGGCCTTGGCCGACCCCCACACCGACGCACGGAACATGCTCGTTAGGACTGAGCACCCCCGGTTCGGAACGGTCGTCCAGGTAGCAAGCGCCGTCCGGGTCGGAGATGAGCCCAAGGAACACCGACGAGCGCCCCGGCGGAACGAAGACGCTGCCCACGTCATGAGCGACCTTCTGGGCTATACACCGGAGAGACTGAGCTCGCTGCTCGAGCACGGAGCGTTCGGTCCACCTGCAGCCGAAGCCGCAGATCCTTCACCGAGACAAAAGCTCTCGACCAACTAATCGATTCACGAATCAGGAGGCCAAAATGTTCGATCTCACAGGCAAGGTAGCGCTCATCACAGGGGCAGCGTCGGGTATCGGCGCAGCGACGGCACGCATCTACGCAGAGGCAGGGGCAGACCTCGCACTGGCGTGGTACCCGCAGGACGGGCACGATATCGAACCCGTCCGGGAGGCAGCTGAAAAGGCCGGGGCCCGGGTAATCGTAGAGGCTGTTGACGTCACCAAAACCTCCGAAGTCGACGCACTGGCCGCCCGGGCAGCCAACGAGCTGGGCGGACTCCACATCGCGGTCGCGAACGCAGGGATCGCCCGAAAAGTGGAGCTGGAAGACCTCGACGACGAAGCATGGACCCAAGTCGTCGACGTCGACCTCAACGGGGCATGGCGCTGCTTCCGGGCTGCGCTTCCACACATGCGCAGAGCCGGCTTCGGCAGGCTCATCGCCACATCCTCCGTCGCCGGAACCGTATCCGCTTGGCCCCAGCACTCCCACTACGCAGCCGCGAAAGGCGGACTTGTAGGTCTCGTGAAATCTCTCGCGGTGGAGTTCGCTGCGGAAGGCGTCACCGCCAACGCGGTTGCCCCCGGTGTGATCAGGACGCCCCAGGCACTTGACCCCGTCCACTCGCTCGGCCCCGACGGTGTCGACGCAGTCGTTGCCAAGATCCCCGCCGGTCGCGTCGGTATCCCCGAGGACATCGCATACGTCTACCAGTTCCTGGCCAGTGCCGAGGCTTCTTACGTCAACGGCCAGCTTCTTGTCGTCGACGGCGCCCGCAGCCTGGCCGGGCTGGACTGAAGCATCATCCCTTCCAGAATTGGAGAATCAACCCATGACCAGCAACCCCCAGTTCTTCCGCCGAACCGACGTCGACAACATTCCCGGGCCCCCGCGCGACTTGGTTGGGTATGGCGAACACCCTCCGCGCGTGAGATGGCACAACGACGCGAAGGTCGCGGTGCAGATCGTTGTCAACTACGAGGAAGGGTCGGAAAAAACCTACGCCATGGGCGACGGCGTCAACGACGGCATGTATGAACTGCCCTTCGCCGTCGACGATCAACGCGACCTTGCGGTGGAATCCATGTACGAATACGGATCCCGGGCCGGGATCTGGCGTCTGTTCCGCATCTTCGATGCCGCAGATGTACCCGTCACGTTTTTCGCCGCGGCAGTGGCACTCGAACGAAACCCCGACGTTGCCACCAAGTTGGCGCTGCGAGGCGACGAGGCGGCAGGGCACGGGTACCGCTGGAGCAACCACTACGAGATGTCCCGCGATGACGAACACGAGGCGATCAAACTCGCGATAGCGTCCATCGAGAAAACAACCGGCACCCGGCCGGAGGGCTGGTACTGCCGCGAGATGAGCGTCAATACGCGCGATCTCGTCGCGGAGGAAGGCGGCTTCTTCTACGACTCCGACACCTACAACGAGGATCTGCCGTACTGGACCTCCGTCAACGGACGCAACCATCTGGTGGTCCCGTACTCGCTCGTCGTCAACGACGCCCGATACATCATGGGCACCGGTTTTGGGAGCCCCGAACAGTTCTTTGAGACAGCCAAGGCGACCCTGGACAGGTTGCGCAACGACGGCGACGACATCGGACGCATGATGTCCATCGGCCTGCACCCGCGCATCAGCGGCAATCCTGCCCGTGCCGACGCCCTTGCCCGGTTCATCGAGTATGCCCAGGGCTTCGATGACGTCGCCTTCATGCGGCGCATTGACATCGCAAAAACATTTGCCGATCAGGTCCCGCCCGTGCCGTTGGCGGCGGCCGTGCCCGCGGCCCACGGGAAGGAAAAAGAATGACCGACAAATCAGAGCCGTCGACACGCCGGGGCTATCCGCAGGCATCGCGGGTCGCTTCCGGTTGGACAGGACGCCTGTTCGAGGATTTCACCGTCGGAGACTTGTACTACCATCCGTTCGGTAAGACGGTAACCGAGGCCGACAACCAGACGTTCACGCTCATGACACAAAACGTGGCCAAGACCCACGTTGACCGCAATTTCGCCCGAAACACCGAATACGGGCGACCCCTCGTCAACTCGACATTTACTCTGGCCCTGGTCACCGGCCAGTCCACCATCGATCTGTCCATGAACGTGTTTGCGAACGTGGGCTGGGACGAGGTGAGGATGCCAGCCCCGGTATTCGAAGGAGACACCATCTACTCCCGGTCCAAGGTACTCGCCGTGCGCGGGTCGGCTACACGCCCCAACGTGGGACTGGTCACAGTCGCAAGCGAAGGATTCAACCAGGACGGAGTCATCGTTATCAGCTACCGGCGCACCTTCATGGTGTACCGGAAGGGACACATGCCCGTCACAGCCTATGCCCAGCCGGACGAGGCGAGCCTGCCGGACGCGGCTGCTTCACAATGACAGGAACGGCAATGGCAGCCGCAAGGCCGTGCGAGATTGTGTCGGAAGCCGTCACCATGCTGTTTGTCCCCGGAGATCGACCGGAACGGTTTGGAAAGGCCGCAGCGACCGAAGCCGACGTTATCGTCGTCGACCTTGAAGACGCAGTGGCGCCAGAGGCAAAAGCGCCGGCGTTGGATGCCGCGTTGACTGCCCTGGCATCCGGAACCCAGCAGTCGTTCCGGGCGATCGTCCGTATCAACGTACCCGGCTCCCCAAACCACGAGGCTGAGATAGCCGCACTCACCCGGCTCAGCCTCCGGAGTGGGCACGGGTTGCTGGGGATCATGCTACCCAAAGCAGAATCAGTTCGAGAAGTTCAAAAGTTGCGGCAGCACCTGCCGGAAGAGCTCGCCCTCGTTCCGCTGATCGAGTCCGCCGCAGGCTTGGTGAACTCGCTGGAAATCGCCCGAGTTCCCGGGGTCACACGGCTCGGATTCGGCGCAATCGACTTTGCCCTGGATATGAACACCAGCGACACCGGATTGCTCGCCCAGGCGCGATTCCAGCTTGTCCTCTCATCCCGCGCCGCCAACATCGCCCCTCCGCTGGATTCACCGTCCACAGAGATCCGGGACTTGACCCCGGTAGCGGAGTCGGCACGAACCGCGCGCAAACTCGGATTCGGGGGAATGCTGTGTATTCACCCGCGGCAGGTCCCCGTAACCCAACGGGCTTTCATGCCCGATGCGGCCGAAATCCTCTGGGCGCAATCCGTGACAGGCGTCAAGGGGGGTGCAGCCCAGTTGGACGGACAAATGATTGATCGGCCGGTACAGGAACGTGCCGCAAAAATACTGCAATCCGCTAAGCAGAAACAATGACGAAGAGCGGCCGGATGGTGGGCTGTTGAGCGGCGCCGGTTTTCGTTCGACCGTCTGGATTGGGTTCCGGGTGTGTCGGAGTTTCCGGCCTCGTTGGCCGGTATGTACCACAATCAGTCCTTTGGCTGCCTTGGTTCCGGGTACCCCGGCCTCGAAATCCTGCCTGATCCAAGACTGCAACTGATGCTGTCCTGGATCAGGCAGCGGAAGTGCTGAAACCGGCGCCGCCGATGAAGCATTAAGGAACAGCGCGAAGTGGGCAGCCGGGCAGGAGCTCCGCCCAGGGAGTAGGTCCCATACGTATAGGCAGGGTCCCGCCTCGAGTCTTCCACGACGAAAGGCGGCCGTAGTAAATCATCTTGTGCTGTTCCTGCGTGAAGCCCGGACAGACTAGATTTTGGCCTTTTGCATGGAGGCACTGGCATCGTGTGCTCTAATGGACCTCCGCCCCAGGACGGCGGCTGTGAGCAGGATCGCGGCCGCGATGAACAGCCCCAGCGAGAAGTGAACCTTCAGGGTCAGGGCACCCGTTAACGCCCCGAGCACGATTAACAAGACGGCAGCTATCCGCCGCTTCCATGGCTGCACAACAGCGCCTCCGATGGGTGAATCCGCGGCCAGGCCGGTAATGGCGGAGGTCACAACGACGGTCGTGACGTCGCTGACGGCTATGTGGCGAGCGGCGGCGGCCTGGGCTCCCATCGCGAAAGCCAGGACGGCTGTCAGGGCTTGCGCCATCTGCCCCGATGGCGCCCCCGCGGTCAGTGATAGTGCGGCGATCCATGCAACCAGCATTCCGATGACGCCGAAGGTGAGGGTGGCTCTTCGCGTCCACCCGGGGAGGCCTCGGAGCAGCACCCGTCCAACGGTGACCGCTCCGGCCATAAAGGCCGCCAACGCAATAAGGGGACCGAGCACCGGAAGGTTGCCGGCGCCCGCCAGGGCCATCCCGAGGATGACAACATTCCCGGTCATGTTGGCTGTGAAGATTCGGTCCAGGCCGAGGTAGCCGATGGCGTCAATGATCCCGGTGGAGAATGTCAGGGCGAGCATTAGTCCGAGATGGATTCGGTGTTGCCGGCGAGCGGGGAGGTCGTTCAACTGATTTCCTTAAGGTAAGTAGTGGCGGCTTTGGCACTGCGAGTTCTGGGCTCTGGGAGATGGGCGCGGGTTAATAGTTTGTGTAGGTCTGTTGGGTCGCTTGAGCGACAAGCTAGGCAACGTCTTTGAGGTGTCTGTCCATGGCGGCCTCCGCGGCCCAGACGTCATGGGCCTCGACGGCAGCCAGAATGAGCATCAGGACCAGCACCAGATGCAGACGGTCAGGACTGCGGGAAAGTATTGGATTCAATGTAATTTCCTCTTTACATGCTTGAAATAAAGGTATACGAATATGGTGTCCATACACAGATTGTATTCAAAGCCGATGTCGTGTTCGACCCGAGGATTTGGATCCCTATGTCTCTTTTGTTCCGCCCAAGCGCCGTGCTGGCTACTAACCGGGCCGCACCCGTACTGCTGCCCTGCTCGGAGCGATGGCTGTTCTAGCCGTTGCCGCCAGCGGCTGCCAGCCAATCCAGGCGCTGCCCGCAGCGGTAACCCGTACCGACGTGATCTCCGCCCCCATCGGGAACCAGCAGATCGTCGAGGGCGGAAACCTGGTGATGGCGCTTTCGGCCGAGCCGGACCGCCTTGACCCGACGACGTCGTCCGCGCTCTACACCCGCTACGTCATGCAGACGATATGCCGGAAGCTCTGCGACATCGATGACAGGGGCAAAATTGTCCCGCAACTGGCCACCGCGCTTCCCAAGGTCAGCGAGGATGGCCTGACCGTCACTATCCCGGTCCGGACCGGCACCGCCTTTGCCGACGGTACCGCGTTCAATGCCGACGCGGCCTGTGCGACGATCGAGCGCGGCCTCACGATGAAGGGCTCTGCCCGCAAGAGCGAGCTTGGACCCATCAGCAGCGTCAAGACCGTGGACGAGACGACACTTCAGATCACCTACAAGAAGCCGTTCGCTCCGATCCCCGCCGCCCTCGCAGACCGCGCGGGGATGATCCTCTCGCCCAAAGCCGTTGCAGAGGCCGGAGCAAACTTTGGTGACCACCCACCCAGCCCGGGCATCATGCTCTCCGACGCCCAGCAGTACATCTTCCGTTCCCCCACCGCAGCCATCATTCCAGGCGTCGGCATCGCCGTCATCTGCCTGGCATTCAACCTGTTCGGGGACGCCCTGCGCGACGCCCTGGACCCCGCCGCCTCCAGCCGAAAGTAGCAACATGACCTACACACCCCCTAATTCCTTTACCACCCGCCCCACTCTGGAGGGCACCTTCGGCATGACGGCCTCCACACACTGGTTGGCGACAGCCTCCGCCCAGGCGGTGCTCGAACGCGGCGGCAACGCCTTCGACGCCGCCGTCGCCGGCGCCTTTGTGCTGCACGTCGTGGAACCGCACCTGAATGGCCCCGGCGGTGACATGACCGGAGTCTTCGTCACCGCTACCGCACCTGCCGAGCCCGTGGTGCTGATGGGACAGGGCCCGGCGCCTGCGGCAGCAACCCGGCAGCATTACCTGGCCGAGGGCCTGGAGCTGGTGCCTGGCTCCGGGGGACTGGCGGCCGCGGTCCCCGCCGCCGTCGACGCCTGGCTGCTGCTGCTCCGGGACCACGGAACCTGGGAACTCGCCGAGGTGCTCTCCTTCGCCATCGGTTACGCACGGGATGGCCACCCGATCGTGGAGCAGGTGGGCAGCACTATCGCCTCCGTTGCGGAGTTCTTCACAGAGCACTGGCCGACGTCGGCCGCTCTTTGGATGACGGACGGCAAGATTCCGGCCGGGGGAGACCTGGTCAAAAACGGCGCTTACGCCGACGTCCTTGAACGACTTATCGCCGCTGGAGCGGCGCCTGCCGAAGCGGGGGAATCATCAGGATCGCGCGAAGCCCGAATCGACGCCGCACGCCGCGAATGGAGCGAAGGCTTCGTGGCGAAAGCCGCCGTCAAGTTCCTGGCCACGCCGCACCGTCATTCCTCCGGAATGGACCACGCCGCGGTGATTACGGAAGCGGACTTTGCGGACTGCAGCGCCGGCTACGACTCCGCGACCACCTCTGAATTCCGCGGGTACACTATCGCCAAGACCGGTCCGTGGGGGCAGGGCCCGGCACTGTTGCAGACGCTCGCGATCCTGGACGGTTTCCCGGACGAGTACCTGGACCCCTCCACGGCCCTCGGCGCACATACCATCCTTGAAGCGCAGAAACTCGCCATCGCCGACCGTGAGGCGTACTACGGCGATGCCTCCGTTCCGATGGACTACCTGCTGAGCCCGGAGTACGCGGCCCAGCGTCGCGAGCTGATCACCGAGCAAGCCTCGCACGAGTTCCGGCCGGGCACCGTGCCTGGCCACGAGCCGTTCGTTCCACCGCTGCGGACGGAATACCTGCCGCCGTCGCACTCCGGTCGGGGCGAACTCATGTTTGCCGGAGTGGGCGAACCGACGGTGATGCCCACCGGGGAAACCCGCGGGGACACCTGCCATATCGACGTGGTGGACCAGTGGGGCAACATGATCTCCGCCACCCCATCCGGCGGCTGGCTCCAGTCCTCTCCGACCATCCCCGAACTGGGCTTCTGCCTGGGCTCCAGGCTGCAGATGACGTGGCTTGAAGACGGCGCACCCTCAACCCTCACCTCGGGGAAACGCCCGCGCACCACGCTGACACCGACGCTGGTCCTCAAGGATGGCAAGCCGGTTACGGCGCTGGGCTCTCCCGGCGGTGACCAGCAGGACCAGTGGCAGCTGCTCTATCTGCTCCGGACCCTGGTGGGCGGGTACTCGCCGCAGGAGGCCGTGGATGCTCCCGCGCTCCACACCACCTCCATTCCGGGATCGTTCTGGCCCCGGACGTGGACTCCCGGCGGTGCCGTGGTGGAAGACCGTCTCGGTGACGAGGTCATCCACGAACTGGAACGGCGCGGCCACGTGGTCACCCGTGCCGGGGACTGGGCCCTCGGCCGGCTCTCCTCCGTCGTGTCCGATCCCGAAACGGGCCTGCTGAAGGCCGCCGCCAACCCGAGAGGAGCGCAGGGCTATGCAGCAGGGCGCTAGGAATGAAGAGAACACGCTGCTTTCGGTCCGGAACCTGGAGGTCAGCTACGGCGGTGACCCGGTACTGGACAGCGTCACCTTCGAGCTGAAAAAGGGCGAGCGGGTGGCGATCGTAGGCCAGTCCGGCTCAGGAAAGTCCACCGTGATCGGCGCCATTCTTGGCCTGCCCCGGGAGATCCTGCTGGACTCCCCAGGAGGACTACACCGCCCGCATCGTGGCCGCGGCGCCGTCGGCTAGCCTCCTGCCGGGTGCCGGAGTGGCGGCTGACGTGCTCCCCAGCACCGCGCCGGGGCCCGTCCTGATGGTCCGGAACCTCGCCAAGGAATTCAAGCTCGCGGCCAGCGGGGAGGAGTGGTCCGCGCCGTCGACGATGTCTCCTTCACCGTCGACCGCGGCACGACCACCGCGATCGTCGGTGAATCAGGATCCGGCAAAACCACCGTTGCCCGGATCATCCTGGGCCTGGAAACGGCATCAGCAGGGGAAGCGCTGATCAACGGCGGAAGCCTCGACACCAGCAACGTCCGGGCTCGGCGCGCACCGCGCCGGATCGTCCAGCCGGTCTTCCAGAATCCGTACGGTTCCCGGGACCCCCCGTTCAGCATTGAACGGCTGATCAATGAACCGCTGCGGATCTTCGGCATCGGAACTCCGGAAAGCAGGCGGCAGCGTGTGGGCGAACTTCTGGACCAGGTAGCTCTGCCGCGCACTGTCGCCCAGCGACGCCCCAACGAACTCTCCGGCGGGCAACGCCAACGGATGGCTATCGCCCGAGGCTTGGCTTTGGAGCCGGAACTGCTTATCTGCGATGAAACCGTCTCGGCGTTGGACGTACTGGTGCAGGAACAGATCCTCGATTTGCTGGGAGATCTGCAGGATAGGCTTGGACTTAGCTACCTTTTCATTACCCATGATCTGGCGGTAGTTCGCCAGATTGCGCACAATGTGGTGGTTATGAAATCCGGCAAAGTGGTTGAAGCTGGCAGCGTGAACCAGGTCTTCCTGGCACCCGAAGCCGACTACACCCGAGAACTACTTGGAGCGATACCTGGTGCAGCATTCGCTAGTTAGCGGGGATTCTGCCCCGCGTCAGCGCGTCCAAGATGAGATTCGACGCGACATCATCTTCGGCGTGCTGCCGGCGGGCAGCCGCATTACCGAAACGGCGTTGGCGCTGAAATACGGCATCTCCCGGGTGCCGGTCCGGGAAGCACTGCGTGCGTTGGAAGTCGAAGGGTTCGTTGAATCGAAGCCCTTTGCCGGCTCCACGGTATCCGCCATACCCGTGGATGACGCCGACGACCTCTTTGCGATCCGGGAAGCTTTGGAAGCCGCCACCGCACGGCGGGCGGCTCAGAACGCAGCGGCGCAGTTTGCCGCAGGCAGGCCGGACCCAGGCTGGTGGAAAACCCGTCAAGAGCTCGCCGCAGTACTGGAAAAGGGCGACAAGGCCATTGCAGACGGGCGGATCGACCTCCTGCCGGAACTCAACATCCGTTTTCACCTCGGCATCGCGGAGCTCAGCCGTAGCTCGTCCCTGACTGCGCTCCTGCGCCAGATTTCAGGCAAGATCGAATGGCTTTACGCCTCGGACATCGGTTCAAGGGGCAAGAGCTCGTGGACCGAGCACCGCACCATCATGGCGGCCATCGACGCCGGCAACGCGCAGCAAGCCGAACGCGGGATGCGCGCCCATGTCCACAGCTCACGCCTGGGCTACCTCAGCCGGTTTTCGCCGGACGCATCCGCCGGCAGGGTCGTCTGAGCTCTGCCGGACCCGGAGCGCCGTGGTAACCCGCCGCACGAACGCTGTGCGGAGTTGATCCCGTTCATCGTCTACAACATTCGGTCGTCTCCATCGCGGCGCTGGTGAATGGACGCCCGGCCGGTAGCCAAACAGGGAAGAAATTCATAGCCGCTACCCTCTTCCCTCCCCTTGAGGAAGCGCGAGGACCGCCTTTGTGTGCGAGGCACCGGGTACGACTGCGATTTCAGTGCTGCGCCAAACCGGCCCCGTCGTTGGCGCGGCGCGTGCCGATTTTTACGCGGCTTGAGACCGGACATCTCAACTCGGCCAGGAGACTGTGAGCCCGCCATCCACCGACGCCGCGCTCGGCGAGTTCGAGTGCGGCACTCCGGATGAATCCGAGGGCCGTTCCCCTGCGCCCATGATCTCCTTGACCAAAGTGTCGGCATCGTGGGGGTCATCATCGAAAGCCCCCACGTGGAAGCTCCAGCCGGATGTAGCCGCGCGGAGCGCGATAGCTCGGCCGATGCCCCTCGTCGCTCCTGTCGCGAGCAGTGCCCGCTGGCTCACAGCATCACGTCCCCGCTATTCGGTCCCAGGCTCTGCCCGGTGTACAGGTTGCCGCCCGGATCGCTGGCGAGCAGCACCGCGGTCGGGGCCACCTCGAAGGGTTCACCGATTCGCTTCAGCGGAAGCCTGGCCATGAGTGACGTCGTCCACTCCTCGGAGAGTTGACCGCCCAGCGGAGTCTTGATCGGGCCCGGCGCGATGCAGTTAGCAGTGATTCCGGTCCCCCCGACCTCGTGGGCGAGTGAGCGGGTGAACCCAATGACACCGGCCTTGGAGGCGGCATAGTGGGCCAAGCCAGCGCCTCCTCTCTGACCAACCTGAGATGCGATATTGATCACCCGGCCGAAGCCGAGCTCAAGCATCGATGGCAGCGCGGCTCGCGAGCACAGGAACACGCTCCGCAGGTTGACCGAGATCATCTCGTCGAAGAGATCCGCCGACATCCCCACGACGGGGGCTTCGGTCAGGATTCCCGCATTGTTGACGAGCACGTCGATCACTCCGAGCTCGGCACGCGCATCCCGAAACATGAGATCGACGTCGCCCTCGTCGGCGACGTCAGCCTGGAGAACAACGACCTCGTTTCCGAATGATGCACAGCGTTCCCGTACCTGAGCGATCGCGTCCCCTGGTGCCCGGTCGACGAGGCACAACCGTGCGCCTGCTTCGGCATACGCCTCCGCGATGGCCGCGCCGATCCCGCTCGCCGCTCCCGTGACCAGCGCCGTGCGACCAGTAAGAATTCCCTGCTTCGACATCAAATACCTTCCATCGGTCCGAAGAGGCGTTTGGCATTGCCGCCAAAAATGAGACCGCGTTCCGCGCCGCCGAAGTGCGCCAGTTCGACCCTCTTGCGCTCGTAGGCCATGTTGAACTGCGGCGCCGCAGTGGCGAACATGAGACGTTCGGCACCGTATGTGGCAACAACGCGCTCCAGAAAGTCCTCACGGTACATGCCGCTCGTCTGCACAAAAACGTTGTCATTCCGCAGAGCGAGCTCGGCGTCGAACTGCGCCATACCGGAGATGTTCAACTGCCCGCCGTTCGTGAGCACTAGAGGATTCTCGGGGCACCACTGAGCGACCTGCGTAATCTGCACAGGCTCGGAATAGAGGTGGTAGCCGGTCGCGACCATAACGGGGACCCCCAATTCCGCGGCGCACTCCACGATAGGACGTACGCGAGAGTCGTTGATCCTGAAATGCTCCTCCGCCGGGTGCAGGAACACGCCGCGCGCACCCCGCTCGGTGACCGCACGCCTCAATTCGGAAACTGCGAGCTTTTCGTCCCATGGATCGACCCGCGCGAGCGCGACCAACCTGCCATCCGAATCCTGCGCGGCTTGACCCACCTCGTCGTTGACCACAGCAAAATCGCCCCCGCGCGGATGCATCGGCGCGACGATCGCAGCGGAGGCACCGTTGTGCTCAATGGCTTCCAAGGCGTGCGCGGCATCGAGTTGGTAGCCGAAGTGGGACTTCCCCAGAAAGACCAGGCCGTCGATCATCATGCTGCTACTCCCAACAGCTTCGCGGCATTGCCGCCCAGCACTAAACCGGTCGCTTCGGCCCCAAGGTCTGCGAGTGTGACTTTCTGCACCTCGAGCGACGGCGAGCTCACCGGTCCGTCGCTGCCGAAGATCACCCGCCCTGCTCCGATCCGCTCAACGGCAGCGCGGATTTTCTCCGGGTAGGGCATCGCCGACGTCTCGAGGATGATGTTCGGATGCCGTTCGGCGACCTCGATCGCCTCCTCGACGTGGAAGTAGCCGCCCATGTGCCCGAGAATAATTAGTGAGTCGGGGCAGGCCGCCGCCGCAGGTGCAATCGAGAGCGGCGTCGTCATCGGCTCGTCCCCACAATGGAACAGTGTCGGGACTCCGAGTTCACCGGCAAGTCGGATCAGCTCGATGGTCGCCGCTCCGCCTGGATGCTGATTGCTAGAGACCGGATGAAGTTTGAGGCCGCGGAACCCCAATTTCGTGACTGCTTCGGTCAGCAAGGTTTTCGACTCCTCCAGATATGCGGGATTCAACCGAATGAAACCGTACAGACGGCCCGGGTAGCTGTTACACGCTTCGGCGATGAGTTCCAGCGACCGGGAATTGAGGCCGGGCAGGTCGGTGATGGTCATGACCGCCGCCTTGTCCACGCCGGCATCATCCATCGCCTGGATACATTGTTCTGCCGACATTTCCCAACCGAGTGAAGGCACATTGTCAATGTGCATGTGCATGTCAATGATCATTGGTGGTTCCTCCGTTATTCCAGCATTCCGGCGAGCTCGCCGATGGTCTTGTCTACCCAGTCCAGGTCGACCAGTCGCCCGTTGGCGATCACGTGCGCCGGACGCCGCAGTGCCTCGAGATCGCTCCGCGGATCGCCGTTGGCGACCAGCAGGTCCGCCCTGCTTCCGATCGCGATCACACCGACCTCCGGGCTTCCGGTTCCCGGGGCACGCACCAGCGGGCCTGCGTTGACAGTGGCAGTCCGAAGAGCGTCCGCCGCGGTCAATCCACCGTCGACGTACATCTGCATCTCGTCGAGGAGGCCACCGATGGGGTTGAAAGCCGTTCCCGCGTCGGTGCCGGCTGCAATCCTCACCCCGGCCGCGATTGCTCGCGCGGTGCTCTCCCGGAAAATTTCCCGGGCCCGAAGACTCTTGTCCACAGTGGCCGCCGGGATTCCGACGCCTGCTTGGATCGGGTTGAGCGCACTGACCGTCGGCACCAGCATCGTCCCATTGGTCTTCATTATTTCGAAGGACCGATCGCTCGCAAACGCTGCGTGCTCAATCGTGTCGACACCGGCTTCGATGGCGTTGGCGATGCCGTCCGGGGCGTGGGCATGTGCTGCGACGGAGAGTCCCGCCTTGTGCGCTTCCTCCACTGCCACGGACATTTCCTCCACCGTCAACTGCGCGAGCCCGGGGTTGCCTGGAGAGGAGATTCCGCCCGTCGCCATCAACTTGATCACCCTTGCGCCGGCCGCGATTTGCTCACGGACAGCCAGCCGGAGCTCTTCTGCTCCGTCGGCGACCCGCCCGTAGTCGGCACAGTGTCCCCCCGTCATCGTAATCGGGCGCCCGGCCGCGATGACCTGCGGACCGATCAGGTGCCCTTCGCTCACCTGACGGCTGTAATCCACGACCATGTGGTCCACCGATCCAAGATCGCGAACCGAAGTGATGCCGGCGCGCAGTGCCAACAACCCGTTGTGTAGGCACGTCATGGAGCGCACAAACGGCATCCGATCCCAATGACTGAACGGGGCCGGATGCGCAGCCAAGTCGAAGTGGACGTGGCTGTCAATCAATCCTGGGAGCACGAACGCACCATGCACATCGAGTTCGACTGCGTCACCGGAGTCCAGCTCCTCGCTGGAGATTTCGCTGACAAGACCGTTGCGCACGACGAGCGAGGCAAACGGCTCGGACTGCAGATGCTCGCCAACCAAGGCAATACCGTTCCTGAGCAACAAGTCATTCGGGCCGAGAACACTTGACATATCTCGCAACTCCTGAAATTGGGGCGAGTCTCACTGGTGAAATACCAGTATCCGACTTGCGATGTGTGAAAAATATCTTATGAGTAGATCAAAATGGCTAGATCAAATTCGCAAGATGCTGAATCCGTGGGGCCAGCGTAGGAGCATCGGGGCCAGCCCGAAATCAGAGCTAGCCGCCTACGCTCTGACCGATACTTGCAAGTGCAGCTGATATATTACCGTTGGGGCATGGACGATCTAAGACCATCCCTGTGTCGCGAATGCTCACTCAGCACTGGGAAGGACCATCGATTGCCCGCACCAAAGCCCCGTAGCAGCGAACTCGCATATTCACTGCTCCGCGACATGATTCTCGACTTACGTTTGCCCCCGGGCACCGTCGTCAACGAACAATCCTTATCTGTCGAACTCAGCATCGGACGGACTCCCATACACGAGGCGATCGCACGACTTGCCTCAGACGAATTTATTGCCGTGATGCCGCGGCGCGGCACGAGCGTGACCGCGCTGACGCTCAAGGGCGTGCTCGACATTTTCGAGGCCCGCGAGGCAATCGAGTGCGGTATCGCCTACATCGCCGCCCTCCGTGCGACCGATGACGATCTCGCGCACATGGAGAGTCTGGTTGAGTCGGCAGACGAAGCCCGAGAGTCCGCCGACGCCGAAAAATATCTACTGGCCGACTATCAGATTCATCACTTCCTGGTGAAAATGATCGACAACTCGCTGCTGCAAGGCGCGGCAGACCGCCTGCTCCTGCACAATCTGCGCTTATGGCGCTTCTACTTCTCAACGCACCACCCCCATGACACATCAATGCTCTCCCACGCCCCACTGGTCTCCGCGCTGCGGGCCAACGACGCCGAACGCGCACAAACTCTCATGCGCGAGCATATTGCCGCCTCACGACAAATGCTGCGTCTGCTTTTCTGAGTGGTCGACGGGCCGTCCGCTGTCGGTCCTGACGACAACGGGCGGCCCATCCTCAGGCCAATTCCGCAGTGTGGAACAGCGAGTAGCCGGTCGGGCCGAAGTGCAGTCCCTTGAGGTTCGGGGCAGCGGAGTACGAACCGCTGACGTTCCAGAGGGGCAAGAAGATCGCGTCCTTCATCAAAGTCGTGGTGACCTTCTCGAAAGCGGCCGTCCGGGCGGCGGGGTCGACGATGGCGTTCCCCCCCTTCAGCGCGGCATCGATCGCTGGATTGCTGTAGTGCGCCCAGTTGAACCCCGACTTGATCTGCCCGGTCGTGACCAGGTTGTTGAGCATGAAGGGATCGACGTCGTAGTAGAAGATCGCCGAGAGGTTCTGCGCGCCCTGGTTATAGGACGCCATCGCTGTAGTGAACGGCTGCGACGTCGTACTCGACGTGAAACCAACCTGCTTCAGCGCATTGACCACGAACTGGGTGGGCAGGTCGAATCCGTTCGCGGACTGGATCAGGATGCTGAGGTCCAGCGGCGTGCCGTTCTTACTGCGCGTGCCGTCGCTTCCGGCGGTCCACCCCGCCGCATCGAGCAGGCTCTTGGCCTTCTCGGGGTCGTAGGGGTACATCGTGTCGGCCGCCTTGCTGTAGCCCGGGGTGCTCGGCGTGAGTACGTTGTGCGCCGGCGTGTAGGCCCCGCGGAGCGCCGACTTGTTCAGCGCATCTTGGTCGATCGCGTGCAGGATCGCCTGACGGACACGCAGGTCATCGGTCGGTCCCTTCGTGACGTTGATCGGGAAGCCATATGGCTGGCCGGTAGACGGGACGTCGAATTGCGTGAACTGCGACGAACCCTTGATCGTCTGGATCGTGTCCGGATCGAGGTTCATTGCGAGCTGGATCTGACCAGCCCGCAGCGCGTTGTACCGTGCATTTGTGTCGAGCAGGATCTTGAAAGTGACATTCTTCAGCTTGGCCGGTCCCGGCGCACCGAACAGACTCGGTCCCCACTTGTAGCCCGGGTTCTGCGCCAGCGTCACGTGGTCCTGCGACACGTATTCCACGAATTTGAATGGGCCAGTACCGACCGGGTTATTGGCGAAGCCGGTGGGCCCGTACTTCGCGAGGGCTGTTGGGGATGCCATCCCCAACAAAACCGTCGTCATCTCATGCAGGAAGGCCGCGTTCGGCTCACTGAACACGACCTGAGCCGTGTATTTGTCGACGATGACGGTTTCCTTGTACGGGCCGAGCGAGCCGATAGCCGATCGGGATTTCGTCGCTGGATCCACAATGTGGTCCAGCGTCGCCTTGACAGCGGTGGCGTCGAAGTGGGTGCCATCGTGGAAATCGACGTCGTCGCGCAACGAGAAGGTATAGGTCGTAGCATCGGCCGATACCTTGTAAGACTTCGCTAGACCCGGGAAGAACTCGTTCACCCCGGACGCATTCGGCAGCCACCACACAAGCGGGTCGAAGACGCCCGAGATCATCATGCACGACATGGCCAAGCCGGTCGCAGCCGGATCGAGCGAGTCGGGCTCCTGGAAAACCCCGACGGTCAGCGAATCGGAACTCTTACTGGCGGCGGGGGTCGACCCCGAGCACGCGGCGAGCACAGAACTCATGCTTAGTGCAGCCAGCGAAAGACCACCTACTTTCAGGACACTCCGGCGCGAAAAAGCCGACGCCGGTAAAGCGCTACCTATCGGCAGCGCGCCGTGACGAAAGGAGCTTCCGTACGGAGTTGTATCATCGCTCACGATCTACCCTTACTCTCATCATCGTTTCTCTCTTATTGCCCGCTCCAGCGTTCGGAAGCGAGGTGACATATCAGTCGCATCTCAAGTGCGTGTTTTAAATATGTCGCGGTTATGTTAAATCAGTCGACAGTTCCGGCTGCTGTTCCTTTAGTGCACTGGCGCACCAAGGCGGGCCAGCGAACGGATGGCCAGTTCGGCATGTAGTAGAGCGCCGCGTTCGAGCACGTCGTCGTCGAAAGTCGCCAGAGGACTGTGATTGGACGGTGCACTTTCATAGTCCTGGGACATGGAAGCACCGAGGAACATGTAGCTGCCAGGCACCGCTTGCAGTACTCGTGAGAAGTCCTCCGAACCGGTTTCGGGAGTGGCCATAAGCTGGAACTGGTCGGGGCCGAACAGCTCTTCCACGACGTCTGCAACAAAGCCGGCATGGGATGGATCGTTCACAGTCGCCGGGTACTCCCTGACGTAATTTACCTCGACCGACAGACCATGCGCCCTGGCGACCCCCTGGCAAACTTCCGTTGCGGCGCTCCGCATGAGTTCGCTGCTGCGTTCCGAGAAGGTGCGCACCGTCGCCTCGAATTCAATGGCGTCCGGAATGATGTTGCTGCGCGTGCCGGCATGGATGGTTCCAACAGTCAGGACAACGGGATCGAAGACGTCGAATCGCCTCGTAACCGCCGCCTGGAGGGACATAATCATTTCCGCAGCCGCGGTGATCGGGTCCGCACCCAGGTGCGGCGTCGACCCGTGGCCGCCCCGGCCCTGCACCGTCACCTTCAGATGACTACTCGAGGCCATCATCGTGCCGCCGCGCGTCGTGAAGACGCCCGCCGGAGTCTTCCCCGACAGCACATGCATTCCGTACGCGGCGCTGACCATCGGCCCGGCGGCGGTGAGTATACCTTCCTCGATCATCGCGCCGGCACCGTCCCAGCCTTCTTCGCCCGGCTGGAACATGAACACGACATCGCCATCCAGCGAGTCGCGGTGCGCAGCCAGCAATCGGGCGCCTCCGACGAGCATCGCCATGTGCATGTCGTGCCCGCAGGCGTGCATGGCCCCGTCGATCTCGCTTGTGTAGTCCACCCCGCTAAGCTCCTGCACCGGAAGGGCATCCATGTCGGCACGCAGGAGAACTGCACGGCCGGTGCGGCGTTCACTTCGCAAAACGCCGGTGATTGAAGTGAGTTTACGCCCCAGCGTGATCTCCAGGCCGAGGCCCTCGAGCTCACCGAGCAGAGCTTCCTGTGTCTGGGGCAGATGCAGCCCAATTTCAGGCCGACGATGCAGCCGGTGCCGCAACTCGACTAGTTCCGGAGCCAGTTCTTTTGCCTCTGGACGCAGTGATTCATGCAGTGACATCCCAGCCCTCCTCTCTAGATAGTTGCTCCAGCGTAGGATTACGTTTGTTTCCTGTGGGTAACGCTTACTAAATCAACCAAAAGAGGTGACTATATGAAGGAATCCGCCAAATTGAGCATCGAGGATCAGACGTTGATCGGCGCTCTTCAGGTGGCCCCACGCGCTCCGTGGTCGGTGATCGGCA
Organism: Arthrobacter sp. GAS37; assembly: GCF_044908325.1. Classification (NCBI taxonomy): domain Bacteria; kingdom Bacillati; phylum Actinomycetota; class Actinomycetes; order Micrococcales; family Micrococcaceae; genus Arthrobacter; species Arthrobacter sp. GAS37. The sequence continues at coordinate 10,696 of NZ_JBIYDB010000032.1, read as the reverse complement.
AGGCGCTCGGGATCAGCCCCGTGACCGCGGCGCGCCACTGGCAACGCATCACCGATGAGGGGACGGCCTGGGTGACGGCCTCGCCCGGGATTGCGTGGCGTGCGGAACAGTGCTTCGCCTATGTCGAGATCAACTGTGCGCCGGCTCAGCGGTTCGAAGTCGCCACCAAACTAGCCCAACACGACCTCGTAGTCAGCGTCGAGCTCACCACAGGCAGCGCCGACATCCTCCTCACGATCGCCGCATCGGACCTGGCGACCCTCGCGCACTATCTGCTTGAGCACCTCAGCGTGATGGACAACATCCTTAGCACCCGTGCGCGGGTGGCAACGAAGCTCTACACGGAGGGATCCTCCTGGCGCCTGATCAAATTCGACCAAAACCCGCAACGTATTCTGGAGCGTTCCCGCCTCGAAATGGTCGCCGGCCCGGTAGACGACAATCCGATCACCATGACACAAGAGTTGAAGGCGATCGCGAGGCTACTCGCGATGAACGGCCGCGCCTCGTATTCCGAGCTTGCCAGCCTCACCGGCATCAGTGCGACCAGCGTGCGGCGGCACACGAACCGTCTGATCCGGGGCAGAATCATGCTTCCCCGCACCGATGTGTCGGCTGAACTCTCGGAATGGCCTGTGCAGGTTTACCTCTGGGCGGACGCGCCCATCGACGTTCTCGCCGACTCCGCCCGAGTGCTCAGCCAGTTCCGGCAGGTCAGACTGTGCGCAACCGTCACAGCCGCGTCAAACCTGATTCTCTCCGCATGGTTGAGGACGGTCGAAGAGGTACACAGACTGGAGTTGGCGATCTCCCGGAAGCTTCCTCAGGTGCGAATCGTCGACCGGCTTATCGTGCTGAGAACCGTCAAACGAATGGGCAGGCTGATCGATGCCCAGGGTCGTGCGGTCGGCGTGGTTCCGATCAACATCTGGGAACATCCGCTGGAGCATCCGGCCCATTTGACGGATTAGTAGACGACATAGGCCACTCCTCAGACTTTCCTAGAATCGGAAGTAAAACTCTGATATATCTGAAACATGTCTGTAGCAATGGTGCTGTAGAACGGTACTCAACGAACGAGCACTGAGGGAGACGTCCATGATCCACCAGCAACGCACGACACCGGCACCGCGACCAGCGAACAGCTTCGAGGGCTGAACCATGGCCTTCATACTGCGCCGCCTTTTCGCGTCAATCCCGGTCGTGATCGGGGTGACCATCATCGCGTTCATACTGATCCACATGGTGCCCGGCGATCCCGCACAGGCTATGCTCTTCGGTTCCAATGCGACACCGCAACAGGTCGCCGATCTTCGCACCCAGCTCGGCCTCAGCGATCCGCTCTGGGTGCAGTACGCGAATTTCATTCAGCAACTTCTCCGCGGCGACCTGGGCACCTCGTATGTCACGCACAACCCGGTCGCCAGCGAGTTGCTGTCACGAGCCCCGAGCACCCTGATGCTGACCGGCGCTGCGATGCTCGTCGCTATAGTGATCGGCGTACCGCTGGGCCTGGTCGCCGGCATCCGCCCGAACTCGCTGCTCGACAAGGTTGCCCGGAGCGTCTCGTTCTTCGGCGTCGCCGTTCCCTACTTCTTCCTCGCACTGGTTATGGTGCTCCTCTTCAGCATCCAGATGAACTGGCTCCCGGCGATCGATGACGGCACCCTAAGGTCGCTCGTCCTGCCGGCCATCTCACTTGGCTGGGGCTACTCGGCGATCCTGACGCGCCTCATCCGCGGCCGCGTCATCGAGGAGTACAGGAGCGACTACGTCAAGTCGGCGCGAGCCCGTGGATGCTCGGAATGGCGGGTCCTTCTCGGCCACGTTTTCCGCAATTCCTCCATCCCTGCCGTCACCATGATCGGCCTGCAATTCGGGAACATCCTCACCGGCGCAGCCGTCACCGAAATCATCTTCGGCCGCGCCGGCGTCGGAAGCTTTCTGGCCACCTCGATCACCACCAAGAACATACCCGTCGTCCAAGGCTCAATCGTCTTGATCGGGATCGGGTACATCCTGATCAACCTCATTGTCGATCTCGCCGTCGGTGCCATCGATCCACGCACCCGACTCGCCGCATCGTCGGCATAGCGGAATCACGAACAGCATTCTCAAGAGGAACCAGCCATGATAACTGCAACCATCGCTCGGGCAATGCCCGCTCCCCGGCGTCGCAATATGGGTCGCGCCGCCAAGATCCTGAGCTCAGTCGGGATGCCGATCTCACTACTCCTGCTTCTGGTCCTGCTGATCCGTCCCTCACTGATCGCACCTATTAGCCCCCTCTTCAACGGCCCGGACTTCCTAGCTCAGCCGGATGGAGCGCACATCTTCGGCACCGACCAGCTCGGCAGAGACGTGTTCAGCCGCGTCGTGTACGGCGCCCAACCTGTACTCGCCGCGAGCCTCGGCGGGGTACTGCTGGCAACTCTCCTCGGAGTGACCATCGGTGTCGTGGGTGGCATGGCCCCCCGCGTCCTCAGCATCGCGGTGATGCGGGTAGTCGACGTCCTGTTGGCCCTTCCGGTCCTGCTGATCGCCCTCATCCTGATCGCGTCGATTGGCTCTGGCGTCAACAGCATCATTTTCGCGTTAGGCGTCGCCTACACGCCCGGATTCGCACGGGTCGTCGAGGCCTCGGTGCGCAAACTGCGTTCGATCGAGTATGTTCAGGCCTCCAAAGTCTTCGGATCGAGCGGCCTTCGCACCGCGGTGCGTCACCTGTTGCCGAACCTGGCCTCCGAGGTCATCGTAATGGCCAGCAGCGCGGTCGGCTGGGCTGTGCTGACCGCGACGACCCTGAGCTTCCTCGGCCTCGGGGTCCAGCTCCCCAATCCTGACTGGGGCAGCGACCTCGCGGCCGGCGCTACGAGCCTTTCCACCGCGTGGTGGCTGTCGACGTTCCCCGGTCTCGCCATCACGGCCACCATTCTCATATCGAACTTCGCGGGCGACTGGGTGATGACGCTCATCGATTCCAAGAGCCGCAGGAAGCGAACGCTTTTCCGGCCCTTCAGTTTCAGTCGCCGCACGAACAACGGATCCAAGGAGACGGCATGAGTACAACAACCAAAATCAGCCCTTCGGCTCGTGGGAACGAGAATAATAGAGGGGACGGCGTCCTCCTGGAGATCCGCGACCTACAGGTCGAAATCCGCACGCCGAACGGCCTCGTCCGCCCGGTCGACGGGGTCAGCTTCTCCGTAAAGGCCGGCGAGACCGTCGGGTTGGTCGGAGAATCCGGATCGGGAAAGACGATGACCGGTATGTCCGTGCTGCAGTTACTGCCTCCGGGCGGGTCGATCGCCGGCGGGTCAATCGGGTTCGACGGCCGCGAGCTCACAACGATGCACCAGAAGGAGCTTCGACGCCTCCGCGGCAGTGACATCGCGATGGTCTTCCAGGACCCGATGACGTCGCTGAACCCGACGCGGACGATCGGCAGCCAGTTGCGGGAAGCATATCGCATCCACAATCCCTCGTCGTCAGCCCGCACCGCGGATCAACGTGCAGTGGAGGTGCTTTCCCTGGTCCGAATGCCACAACCCAAGGAGCGCCTGAACGATTTCCCGCACCAGCTCTCCGGCGGCATGCGTCAACGGGCGATGATCGCGATCGCCCTGATCTGCGAGCCACGGCTCCTCATCGCCGACGAACCGACGACGGCACTTGATGTCTCGATCCAGGCGCAGATCCTGGAACTCCTCAACGATCTCAAGAAGCGTCTGGGCATGGGCATCATCCTCGTCACCCACGATCTCGGCGTCATCGCGGGCCACGCCGACAGAGTGGCCGTCATGTACGGTGGACGGATCGTGGAAGAGGCCCCGACACCGGCGCTGTTTGCAGATCCCCGCCATCGCTACACGCAGGCGCTTTTCGAATCGATGCCGACCCTCGACCTCGATTCCCGGCAAGCACTCGCTTCCATACCCGGAACACCGCCCCGGCTGATTGACCTCCCCGCCATGTGCCGTTTCGCGGCGCGCTGTCGATTCGCCGACGAACAGTGCCACACTCAGAACCCCCCGGTCATTGAGGTTGGACCTGTGCACACGCACTCGTGTTTCCACCCGCGCACGGCTGGCTTCGGGAGCGATCCGGTTGGAGACGGATTCGTCACGGCAAGTCTCCCGGAGCCGAAGACTCTGGTCGACGCCGGCACGCCGCTGATGCAACTATGCGCAGTGGAGAAGGAGTTCCACGTCAAGAGTCCGGCCGCGTTCAAGCCACGGCGTGTGCTTCACGCCGTGTCAGGAGTCACCCTTGACGTCTATGAGCGTGAGACCCTGGGCATCGTGGGCGAGTCTGGTTCCGGCAAGACGACGGTCGGCCGGATGCTTGTCGGACTCGAGTCCCCCACCCGCGGGATCGTGAGCTTCGGCGGCGACAACATCGCGCGCCTGTCGCGAAGCGAGTGGCGCGGCCGGCGACGCGACCTCCAAATGATGTTCCAGGATTCCTCGGCCGCTCTCGATCCGCGCATGACCGTCGCCGATCTCGTGGCCGAGCCGCTCGCTGCCCAGGGCATGGGCTCGGCCCGTGACCGCCGCTCCACTGTGAGCGAGCTGCTGGACGCCGTCGGGATGCCCCGCGACGCGGCAGAACGCTACGCGCACGAGTTCTCGGGCGGGCAGCGTCAGCGAATCGCGATGGCCCGAGCTCTGGTGCTGCGACCGAAGGTGATCGTCGCCGACGAGCCGGTGTCGGCCCTCGATGTGTCCATCCAAGCGCAGATCCTGAACCTGATGCGGTCGCTCCAGGCCCAGTTTTCGCTCACCTACGTTGTGATTTCGCACGACCTTTCGCTCTTGAAGTACATGGCAGACCGGATCGGGGTCATGTATCTGGGCAAGCTCGTCGAGATCGGACCGAGCGATGATGTCTACAACGCTCCCCGCCATCCTTACACCGCTGGCCTCATCCGTTCGATTCCGGTGCCGGACCCGGCGCGGGAGCGAAGTAAGCAGAGCGCAGGGCTGTCGGGCGAGATCCCATCCGCAATCGAACCGCCAAGCGGCTGCCGGTTCCGCACCAGGTGCCCTCTGGCGACGGACCTGTGTGCCGTCGAAGAACCGAAGCTCGAAGTGAGCGGCGGCCGCCACGCCGTCGCCTGCCACTTTCCGCTTGCGGCGGCGAAGACAGTGGGATCGTGACCGTCCACCGCATCAGGAATGACTGTATGCCATCTGCGCAGTATCCAGCGACCCAGTATCCAACGACGGCGGGACAGCTGCTCGGCACCAGGAGTTCAGCAAGGAATGACATTGATCAACATTGAGGGTAAAGGTGTATTCACCGAGCTTGCAGAAATAGTCGACCCGGCGCACACAGCGCTGCTTCTGATCGACATGCAACGCGATTTCGTCGACCCGGAGGGCGCATTCGGTGAGCTCGGGGTTGACCTGTCGATGTACACCGAGACGCGTCCTCGCCTAGCTGCATTGCTGGCTTCGGCGCGCCTCCATCGAGCGCTGGTCATACACGTCCAGAACACCGCCCTTCCCGACCGGATGAGCGATTCACCAGCACAGATTCGCTTCAACCTCAGGATGCACGAAGCGGCGCGCCGGGACGCACCCCCGTTGCGGTACACCGTCCCCGGCACTCCGGGTCACGAGTTCGTCGAAGAGTTCACCCCCCTTCCCGGCGAGCTCGTGGTCCCAAAGTATCGCTCCAGCGCGTTCTGGGGGGCCAACCTGGAAATGCTGCTTCGCAGCAACGGTATCCAGACGCTGGTTGTCGGTGGGTGCACCACCGAGGGGTGCGTAGAGTCGACGGCCCGCGACGCGATGTTCAACGATCACTATGTCGTCATTGCATCGGACTGTGTGGGCAGCGACGACAAGGCTCAACACGACGCTTCGATGCTACTCATGGGACACCGATTCGACCTGGCGACAGCTGACGAGATCGGCGCGGCATGGCAGACACTTGCGGCGGATGCCCTCCGGGAGATGTCGTGGCAAATGCTCGGGAGAAGGATCGTGTGGGGCTGACCAAAGGCCAGTGAACGCGCCTACGCCGAGCTGCGCAAACGAGTCGTCCGGCTGGACCTGCCGCCGGACGCTGTTCTGAACGAGCAGGCCATGGCCAACGAACTCGGACTAGGCCGGATGCCGGTTCGCGAGGCGATCGCCCGGCTCGCGACCGATCGCTTCATCACCGTGGTACCGCGTCGTGGTGCCGTCGTCACTCCGGTGGGCCTGGATGATGTGCTGGACATGTTCGAGGCCCGCGAGGCCATCGGGTGCGGTGTCGCGTACACCGTGGCCAAACGCGCAACCAAGGATGACATGGTTACCCTGCGAGGGCTAGTCAATCAGCGGACGATGCGCGCGAGGGGGTGGACCACGAGCAGTACCTCTCCAATGACTACGCGATCCATGCCTTTCTCGTGCACATGGTCCGCAACTCTTTGCTGCAGGACGCCGCGGATCGCCTGCTCCTCCATGATCTTCGGTTCTGGCGAATGTACTGGGCCTCCCGGCCTGCGCACGCAATCCGCGATGATTTCGCATGCCGATCTGGTCTGGGCCCTCGAGGCCCACGACTCAGAGCTCGCGGCTCAGGCGATGCGCGAGCATCTTGCCGCCTCCGCCATCTGCTGCAATCCTCATTCCGAACCTGCGGCCGCGCTCTGCCCTATAGGCAGCTGATCCGAAAGGATTCCCACCGCCATCCTCAGTGAGCTGGGCGAAGAAGGCCTGGCCGTCGAGCTGGTCCCAATCCTCCATCGATATGCCGTCCACTACCCGCCAGATGAAACGCGCTGGCGACAACGCCTTAGATCAGAAAAGCCGCCAATCAAAACCAAAGATTCGCACAGACGACCCCTAACGTTAAATTCGTGCCGATCCCCCTCAGGCCCCGGTTCCCAGCCCGAACAGTCCATCGATCCCGTCGTCCGGGGAGCACATATGGTGGTCAGAATCCAGACGATCGTCTCCAGGGAAATCCATCCGATGAAATCCGCGGTAGTGACAGTCGGAACGTTCCACGGAGGTTGAAGGAGAACATCATTCCGGCCGATGCCGAGTTCACCCTCAACATCAGAACCTTCGACGAGGACTTCCGCACCACAGTTCTGGACGGCGCCTTCCCCCGTAAAAATCGAACAGATTTCCAGCTTCCCAGGTGCTACAACGATCCTGCTGCAGCGAACGCCCTGATCGATGCTTCCATCGGGTCAACAGTGACGGTGCTGTTCTTCGAGGTTCCGCCGGTGATGGGCAGCCAAGACTTCGGGCTCCTGGCCGAGGCGATCGGTATCCCCTCCGTGTACTGGATGTTCGGCGCGTACTCCCAGGAACGCATCGACCGCCGCGGACAGTTCCCTGGAAATCAAGCTCCGTACTTCGCACCTGATATTGAGCCCACCCTCACCACCGGTGTCCGTGCCGCATTGACCTCCCTCCTGTCCAAGGTGGGCAAATGAATACAAAAGAAAAGGACGAGAAATGACAAGCCCCATCAACCTGCTGTCGGCTGTGGTTCTCACCGCGGAAATAAGGAAGAAGAACATTTCCGCGCGCGAAGCTCTGGAAGCGCACTTCGAACAGATTGACGCCGTGAATCCCGCAATCAACGCCGTGGTGACGCAGGACCGGGTGGCCGCCGCCGCTGCTGCTGCCGCCGCCGATAATCTCACGGCCTCCGGTGTGGAGCTTCCGCCGCTGCACGGGGTTCCCATGACTCATAAGGACACACACAACACCAAAGGAATGCGGACGACCCAAGGTTCCCCAATCTTCGCTGACTACATCCCCTCTATCGACGATGTCATCATCCAGCGGTTGAAAAGAGCCGGGGTAGTCAGCACGGGAAAGTCCAATGTTCCTGAATTCGCTGCCGGTGCCCACACATTCAATGACGTGTTCGGCACCACCACCAACCCCTTTAGCACCGGCCTCAGCGCGGGAGGAAGCAGCGGCGGCGTGGCAGCAGCTCTCGCTTCGCGCATCCAGTCCATCGGTGATGGCAGCGACATGGGGGGATCGCTGCGCATCCCGGCCTCCTTCTGCAACGTCGTCGGATTTCGCCCTTCCCTCGGGCTCATCCCCTTGGCGCCGACACGCAACGCCTGGGCATGGCTCGGACGGGCCGGCATCATGGCACGTGAAGTCGGTGATGTCGCTCTCGCGATGTCCGCTGTTAGCGGCCGCGATGCCAGGACTCCGTTTGACAGCCCTGTTCAACGGCGCCGATTTGCCGAACCCCTGGAAACAGACCTAAGCGGACTGCGGATCGGATGGTCACCGGATTTCGGCGTGGGTGTCCCAGTGCAGCGTGAGGTCCTTAGTGTGCTCGAAGCGCAGCTGAATGTGTTCCGGGATCTGGGGGCCCACGTCGAGGAGGCCGCTCCGGACCTTCGAGACGCGGATCTCGTGTTCGCAAATACGAGGGCGTTCGATTTCTTACTCGGCCTCGGTGACGTCGTGGATAAGCACGGCGACCAAGTAAAAGCCGAGGTGCTATGGAATATTGAACGGGGGCGCGGCCTGACCAGTCGTGATCTTGTTGAAACCGCGCTTGCTCGCACAAGACTCCATGACTGTGTCCAAGAATACTTTGGTCGCTACGATGCGTTCATCAGTCCCTGTTCCCAGGTGCTTCCTTTCGAGGCTGCGGCGAGGTATCCGACAGAAATCGAGGGTGTTCCTCTGGATACTTATCTCGATTGGATGCGTTCAGTTTCCCTCGTCTCCGCAGCCGGCATCCCCGCGATTTCCGTCCCTGCCGGCTTCAGCGACGACGGACTGCCCGTTGGTATTCAAATCGCGATGAACCACGGAAAGGATTTTGAACTGCTCCAACTGGGGCACGGCTTCGAGCAGGCCACCGGCTTCGCGCAGAAACTGCCACAGCTGCTGGATGCCCCGAATTCACACTGAAGCAACGGTTCAATGAAGTCGGAGGACCCTGCCTAGCTGGCTATAGGTCGTGCCAAGTGCATGTCCGGGCATGACTGTGCGCGCTCCGCGCCGGACGGGGCCGTTCATAGGTGCGTGTGGCGGCTGACGGTCTGGTGGCTCGATTATGCCCTCAAGGATTTTGGGCTGCCCTCGCCGCGGCTGTGGCGACACCCCGTCCACAACGTTCCGGGAGATTTCGACAGGCCGGGACGGTGCCCGCGGGGAGAAGTGCCGGTAGCATGGTCTCCCAGCGTGCAATCTTCGTCGATGCCGGTTTCCTTCTTGCCGTCGGGCGGCACGCAGGTGGCGGGGACTTTCCTGCGGTCGGCATTCCGTGTCGACTACGAGAAACTCGTACAGGGCATCTTGGCCTGCACTGCGGAGCATTCTGGACTGGACGTGCTGCGCACCTACTGGTACGACGCTTCGAAGGCATGAAGGTCGCCCTGGTTGGGGTCGCCGATAGTACTCGTCCAGGCGCCCAACGTGGGGCCACATCTCAACGATCACCTGCTGCGCACTACCTTCATCCCTGACGTAGATCGCGACGTCATCATCAAGAAGGGCCATCAGTGCAAACATCCCGGACCCACCGAAGTGCTGAAGACCGTCCGTCTCGTACCTTGACGGCACGAAAGGGTTGGTCGTCACCATGACGGTGTCCGCGGGGATCTCCTCGATGCTAATCCGATCGCAATCGAACTCAACAACATAGTCCTCTGGACCCTGACCGCGAGCCTGTCCTCGAATGGGTATGGTGCAATGCGGGCACGGAAGGTAAAACCTCGTCCCGTTCGTTGACTGCGCTCCCATGCGGGCGACGAAGACCCCACCGCACCCACGACAGCCGAGCCCGTACCGCATGATCATGCAGTTAATTCTCCTCTTGCTAGGTTTCTCCCCGTGCGCCGACACACTCTCAGTCCACGACAGTCCGTTGAAGCGGTCGGATTCGTCCAGGAAGCGATCCCTTATCGGGCTCTTCGTTCTGCACAATCGCGCAAGAGAAGGACCTCCACGCTGGAGACATCCACCCAAAGCGGCAAGCGCCAAAGATTGCGGGCTGACTCCGACTAGGATCCCGGCCCATTGACGACGCCGTCGCAGGCAGGTGAATGGGAATAGGCGCTTGGGTTGGCAAGCACTTCCTTCAGAAGCTCGACCGGCACGGCGTACTCGCTACCCCCCCGCCCGCGTAGACGCCGGCCAGGCGCCCGGCATCGTCCGCCATCGTCATGCCTGGCCCGACCAGCCAGTCCCTCATGAGCTCAAGCGAGCGCGTCGGAACTTGTCAAGGTGAATGAGGCCAGCGTGAGTTTAGGCGGCTAGTTTCTTCTGGGTCGTTGACTCCGTGTCGGTCTCCGTTTTCTCGGGAGGTTTGTTGATCCAGGTCGTGCCCGGCAGGGCGAGGATCTTCGGGTCGGCCGTGGTGGTGAAGCGTTCGGGGTTCCGGGCCCGGGCGGCGGCCAGAGTCGCTGACCGGTGAACGGTTTTGGCCGCAGCCAACCCATAATGAACGTCGGCCGCGGTGTTGAGCCCGATCCCGGAGTGGCGGTGGGTGTGGTTTTGTAACCCTCGACGAAGGCGGCCATGAACTCTCTGGCCCCGCCGACAGTTCCAAAGCGTTGCGGGAATGCGGGGGCGAATTTCAACGTCTTGAACCACGCCTCGCTGAACGGGTTATCGTTGGATTAACCGGCTAATCCGGGTCTGGAATTGTCCGCTGTCGTCCTTTTTTGATCTTTATTTCGTGGCCTTGGTCGTGGTGTTGGCTCGTT
>NZ_JBIYDB010000031.1:0-47967 GCF_044908325.1 Arthrobacter sp. GAS37 | reverse complement strand
TCCGCCCTCGTCTCCCACCCCGCCGTGGCCGAAGCCGCCGTCGTCGGGGCCGCCGACGAAACCACCGGCCAGGCCGTCGTCGCGTTCGTCATCCTCCGCGCGGACGCCGTCAACGACGGCGACACCACCATCGCCGAGCTCCGCAACCACGTCGGCAAGGAAATCGGCCCCATCGCCAAACCCCGGCACATCCTCGTAGTCCCCGAACTGCCCAAAACCCGCTCCGGCAAAATCATGCGCCGCCTCCTCAAAGACGTCGCCGAAGGCCGCGAACCCGGCGACGCCACCACCCTCTCCGACCCCACCATCATGGCCCAGATCGCGCAGTCACTGAAGAAATAGGCACGGCCCCAAACAAGCAAAGCTCCAAAGGCCACCAAGCTAAGGCGGCGGTTCTCTCCAAAGAGGACCGCCGCTTTTGTCTTAAAACCCGCCGTCGCAAGAATGTTATATTTAGTTCTTTCATGTTCTGTTTTGAGCGGTTATAGTCGAGTTCTACGTGAGAAAACTCACAAGCACCACGCTTTCAAGGGAGAGAACATGGCAGCGAATCTTGACCCGTTCCAGTCGGCCCACAATGCGGGCCCTGGACGCCGCACCATCCTGAAAACGCTCGGTATCGGTGCCGCGGGGCTCGCCGGCATTCCGCTGCTGGCTGCTTGCACCGGTGGCTCCGGGCCAGCTCCCGGAGCCTCCTCGAACAGCCTGACCTTCGGCTCGGGTTCTTCGGACGATGTTCCCAAGGCGGCCTACAAAGCCGTCACCGATGCCTTCACCAAGAAGTCCGGCATCACGGTGGCCACCAACGTCGTCCCGCACAACGACTTCCAGAACAAGATCAACTCCTATCTCCAGGGCAGCCCCGACGATGCCTTCACCTGGTTCGCCGGCTACCGCATGCAGTACTACGCGGGCAAGGGCCTCCTGGCTCCCGTGGATGACGTGTGGGCAACGATCGGCAGCAACTTCTCCGACGCCATGAAGAAGGCCTCCACCGGGCCGGACGGCAAGATGTACCTGGTCCCCAACTACAACTACCCGTGGGGCTTCTTCTACCGGAAGAGCTTTTGGGCCGAAAAGGGCTACGCAGTCCCCAAGACGTTCGATGAGCTGAAGACCTTGGCCGCCAAGATGAAGTCCGACGGCATCATCCCGATCGGCTTCGCGGACAAGGACGGTTGGCCCGCCATGGGCACCTTCGACTACATCAACATGCGTCTCAATGGCTACCAATTCCACGTGGACCTGACCGCCCACAAGGAAAGCTGGGACCAGAAGAAGGTCAGCGACGTCTTCGACACCTGGAAAGCCCTCCTGCCGTTCCAAGACCCCAATGCCCTCGGCCAGACGTGGCAGGATGCGGCCAAGGCACTCGAAGCCAAGAAGACCGGCATGTACCTGTTGGGTTCGTTCGTGACCCAGCAGTTCACGGATCCCGCCGTGCTGGCGGACATCGATTTCTTCCCGTTCCCGGAAATCGCAGTTGAAGGCACCGACGCCGTCGAAGCCCCCATCGACGGACTGCTCCTCTCCAAGAAGGGCGGCGACAACAAAGCAGCGCACGACTTCCTGGCGTTCATGGGATCCGCCGAAGGGCAGAACGCCTACTCAGCAGTGGATGGCTCCAACATCGCCACCGTCAAGGGCGCCGACACGTCAAAGTTCACGCCGCTGAACAAGAAGTGCGCGGACACCATCGCCAATGCCAAGTACATCAGCCAGTTCCTGGACCGGGATGCCCTCCCTGCCATGGCGAACAACGTGATGATCCCCGCGCTGCAGTCCTTCATCAAGGACGGCACCGTGGACGTCAAGAACCTTGAAGCGCAGGCCAAGACCCTTTACGCAGCCCAGTAGGTGAAGGAATCCCCATGAGTACTACCGCCGAGAAACCGGCAGCACCGGACAGCGAGCCCGGTGCTGCAGGGCGAACCACGGCCGGGAAGAGCCAGCCCGGCACCGGCAGGCGGACCGGCAAAGCAGGCAGGGTCCGCCGCCTCACGCGCCGTGACAAATTCATCCTCGCGATCATGGTGGGCCTGCCTACGCTGATCCAACTTCTGCTGGTCTGGCTGCCCACGCTCTTCTCCATTGCGCTGAGCTTCACCCGCTGGAACGGCCTGGACCTGAAGGACATCAAGGCCGCAGGGACGGACAACTACCGCTACGTGGTCCAGGACTATCCCCCGTTCTGGCCCGCGATCCAGCACAACGTCCTGTGGCTCGTGTTCCTGGCCCTCATCGCGACGCCCCTCGGCCTGCTGCTGGCGGTGCTCCTGGACCAGAAGATCCGCGGCAGCAAGATCTACCAGAGCATCTTCTTCACACCCGTCATGTTGTCGCTGGCCCTCATCGGCATCATCTGGCAGCTGTTCTACAACCGGGACAGCGGGCTCCTGAACTACCTCCTGGGGACAGCGGGCACACCGCAGGCTGTGGACTGGTTTGGAAATTCGAACGTGAATATCTGGGCGGCCATGGTTGCAGCTACCTGGCGTCACGCGGGCTACGTGATGATCCTGTACTTGGCCGGGCTCAAGGGCGTGGACCCTTCGCTGAAGGAAGCGGCGTCGATCGACGGCGCCAATGCGGCGCAGACGTTCTTCCGTATCGTCTTCCCGGCAATGCGCCCCGTGAACATCGTGATCGTGGTGATCACGATCATCGAGTCGCTGCGTGCCTTCGACATTGTGTACGTCATCAACCGAGGGACCAACGGCCTTGAATTGATCAGCGCCCTGGTGATCCAGAACCTGATCGGCGAAGGCCAGGTGATCGGAGTCGGCTCGTCCCTCGCGGTGATTCTCCTGGTCATCTCGCTGATTCCCATCGTCTTTTACCTCATCCGCACCTTCGGCAAGGAGAGCAAGGCATGAGCACCCTCGCCAACCCCATCCCGCGCACAGCAGCGGCAGGCGAAACCCGGACCTCCGGGAAGCGCCACTATGGGACCCATATTTTCCTGACCGTCATGGCAATAATGTGGCTGATTCCGCTGGGTTGGTCCTTGTTCACGGCGTTGCGTCCCAAGGCGGATACGGACAAATACGGCTATTTCAGCCTTGGCGGCACCTTCAATTTCGACAACTTCATACAGGCCTGGACCCAAGGCGGATTCTCGAAATACCTCCTGAACTCGGTGATCATCACCGTGCCGGCGGTGCTCCTGACCCTGTTTTTTGCCTCGATGATGGCATTCGCCGTCTCCAGGGTGAGCTGGAAATTCAACGTCACGCTCCTGATCATGTTCACGGCCGGGAACCTCCTTCCCCCGCAGGTTCTGGCAGCCCCGTTGTTCGAGATGTTCAAACATGTCACGCTGCCGTACTCCTTCAGCGATTCCGGCAACCTGCTCAACACCTACATCTCGGTGATCGCCGTGGACACGGCGTTCCAGATCGGGTTTTGCACTTTCGTGCTTTCCAACTACATGAAGGCCCTCTCGTCCGACCTGACGGAGGCCGCGCTCGTGGACGGTGCCGGGATCTGGCGGCAGTACTGGAACATCATCCTGCCGCTGTGCCGGCCCGCCCTCGCGGCGCTCGGAACCCTGGAAGTCATCTTCATCTACAACGACTTCTTCTGGCCGCTTCTCTTCATCCAAAGCGGTAACCGGCTGCCGATCACAACGGCCATCAACAACCTGCAGGGCGAATTCCTCAGCAACTACAACCTGCTGGCGGCCGGCGCCACCATCACCGTGATACCCACCCTGATCATCTACCTCGTGCTGCAGCGCCAATTCGTGGCCGGTCTCACGCTCGGTTCCAGCAAAGGATAAACGCATGGCAATGGATTACATCGTCGACAAGTTGGGCGGCCGGATCGCGTTCGGCGGCGACTACAACCCCGAACAATGGGCCGAAGAGGTCTGGAAACACGACGTCGCCCTCATGAAGGAAGCCGGGGTGAACCTCGTCAGTGTCGGCATCTTCAGTTGGGCCCTTCTGGAGCCCGAAGAAGGCCGGTACGAGTTCGGCTGGCTGGACAGGATCCTTGACCTGCTCCACGCCAACGGCATCAGTGCGGATCTCGCGAACGCGAGTGCTTCTCCCCCGCCGTGGTTCAGCCGCAAGTACCCCGATTCGCTCCCGGTGGATGCCGACGGCGTCCGGCAAAGTTACGGTTCGCGCCAGGCCTTCGCGGCGTGCTCGCCGGACTATCGCCGGGCGGCAGCAGCCCTGACGACGGCGATCGTCCAGCGCTACGCGGGGCACCCCGCCGTCGTGATGTGGCATGTCCACAACGAGTACGGCTGCCACAACCAACCGGACTTCGGCCCCCACGCGGAGCGTGGCTTCCAGGAATGGCTCCAGGCCAGGTACGGGAGCCTGGACGCGCTCAATGAGGCCTGGGGCACGGCCTTCTGGTCCCAGCATTACTACGACTGGGCCGAGATCCTGCCGCCGCGCCGCTCGGGAACGTGGGTTAACCCCACGCAGCAACTGGATTTCGCGAGGTTCTCCTCCGATGCCCTTCTTGAGTGCTTCAACGCAGAGGCAGACATCATCCGGGCCAATTCGAAGCACCCGGTGACCACCAATTTCATGGGCTTCAACATGGGCCTGAGCGCTCCTGTGGACTATTGGCGCTGGTCCGGGCATATGGATGTCGTGTCCAATGACCACTATCTGATTGCGGCCGACGAACGGAACTTCCAGGAACTGGCCATGACAGCGGACCTCACCCGCGGCTGGGCACAGGGCAAGCCATGGCTCCTGATGGAACACTCCACCTCGGCAGTCAACTGGCAACCCCGCAATGTGGCCAAAGCACCGGGCGAAATGCTGCGCAACTCGCTGCAGCACGTGGCCCGCGGAACCGATGGCGTGTTGTTCTTCCAATGGCGGGCTTCCCGCGCCGGGGCCGAAAAATACCACTCCGGACTGGTCCCCCATGCCGGCCGCGACAGCAAAGTCTGGCGCGAAGTGGTGGAGCTGGGCCGCGCGCTCGAGAGCATTTCGGAGGTGGCCGGCTCAACGGTCCAGGCCGAAGCCTGCATCATCCACGACACCGACGCCCGCTGGGGCACCGAACTGGACTCGCACCCCAGCGAGGACGCACGGAACCTCCCGGAAACGCGGCGCTGGCACGACGCCCTCTACCGGGCAGGCGTCACCACGGACATCCGGCAAAGCACCGATGACCTTTCCGGCTACAAACTGGTGATCGCCCCCATGCTGTACCTGGTCACGGATGAAGGTGCGGCAAAGCTCCACGAGTATGTCGAAGCCGGCGGAACCCTCGTGATCACCTATTTCTCCGGAATCGTTGACGAAAACGACCACATCCGTATGGACCCGGTCAACGGCGGCGGTTATCCCGGGGCATTCTCCGAACTGCTCGGCGTGAGCATGGAGGAATTCTTCCCCCTGCGTTCCGGCGATGCCGTCGGCTTGAGCCGCTTCGGCTCCGGGACAGTCTGGAGCGAGCTGGGGAAGGCAACCGCGGCGGAGGTTCTTGCCACGTTCGACGGCGGCGGAGACACAAACGGCACAGGCGCCGGCGTCGCACGCACCGGCGTCGACGGCTCGCCGGCGGTGACCCGCCGGGCGGGATCCGCCGGACGCGGTGCCGCCTACTACGTGGCCACGAGTCTGGGCCGCGCGGGACTGGCCGAACTGGTCCAGCTCCTGTGCTCGGACGCCGGGGTGGAGCCGGTCCTGGGCATTCAGCCCCCGGAAGACGTGGAAATCGTCCGCAGGAGCAACGGCACCAAGGACTGGACCTTCGTCATCAACCACGGCTCGCAGGACGTGGAGGTGCCGCTCGACGGCGTCGAGCTCCTGAGCGGGGCACCCACCGGAGGTACGCTAAACCTTACTGCCGGAGGCGTCGCCGTCGTCGCCACTCCCGCCTAGCCACCCGCCGCCCCTCCAGAAAGGCTCCGATGCTTCAGGCAGCCCGCCACACCGCCATTGTCGACGCCGTCCAGCGCGAGCGGGTTGTCCGTGTCTCGGACCTCGCGCAACTGCTGGGCGTCTCAGCCATGACCGTTCGGCGCGACATCGAGTCGCTTGAGGAGTCCGGACTCGTCGAGCGCATCCATGGCGGGGCCAAGATACCCGGCGATGCCCGGACCCACGAGCCCGGCTTTGAGCTGAAATCCACCCAGCTGATCGAGGAAAAGCACGCGATCGCCATCGAGGCCGCCACCCTGGTCCATGAGGGCATGGCCGTGGGCCTGAGCGCCGGAACAACCACCTACGAGCTCGCCAAGGTACTCCTTGAAGGCCCGCGGATCACCGTGGTGACGAATTCCATCAGGATTGCGGATCTCTTCCACAATGCCTCGGGTTCACGGCCGGGTTTCCCGGTCATCGTGACGGGCGGAGAGCGCACGCCGTCGGATGCCTTGGTGGGTCCCATCGCAACGGCCGCGCTGAAGCAACTGCACTTGGACACCCTGTTCCTGGGCGTCCACGGCATGGATGCGGACGCCGGATTCACCACGCCGAACCTGCAGGAAGCCGAAACCAACCGGGCCTTCATCAGTGCGGCCCGCAACGTGGTGGTCTTGGCGGACCACAGCAAGTGGGGAACGGTGGGCATCGCCTCGATCGCCCAGCTGGAGGAAGCCGACGTGCTCGTGACGGATTCGCATCTCGGCGAGGATGCCCGGCGCATCCTCGCCGACGGCGTCGGGAAGCTCAGGATCGCGGCACCTTAGCGTGGGAGGCCCAACTCACTCGCACTTGTTGTCGTTATGAGCCCTCAAAACGACAACAAATGCGAGTCAGTTGGGCTGGGAACGCGCTACGGGCACCCGCACGATTGCCGGATGCGCAACTGCGTGGGGAAGACCCTGTGCCGCGGGGGTTCGTTGCGATTCTCGCCCACCAGCGCGGACACCGCGGCCTCTGCCATCTCCCACACCGGCTGCTCTACGGTGGTGAGCGCCGGCCAGCTGTATTCGGCCTCGATCGAACCGTCGAAGGACGCCACGGCAATATCGTCAGGAACGGACAAGCCGGCCTCGCGGATTGCCCGCAGGAGCCCGATTGCCTGCATATCGGAGCTGGCGAAGATCGCCGTCGGACGGTTTTCCGCGGCCAGGAGGCGTTGTCCGGCGGCGTAGCCCCCGGGGCGGTCGAATCCGTCGCGGGCAAGGGGTCCAGGAGGCAGTCCGGCGGCTTGCAGAGCCCGCCGCCACCCCTCTTCCCGTCCGTCCGTCACGTTGTCCGCCGTGATGCCCATGGCGAGTCCGATGTTGGTGTGTCCGTGGCCGATCAAGTGTTCCACGGCCAGGCGGGCTCCGGCTTCAAGGTCCACGCCTACGCTGTTGAATCCGGGTGCGGTCGAGGCATGGTTCAGCAGCACCGAGGGTATTTCCGCCCCGAAAAGCTCCAGTAGATCGGGTTCAAACATGACGCTTGCCAGGACCACTCCATCTACCTGACGGGCGGCGAGGTTGCGGATGTGGCGGCGTTCGGAGTCCAGCTTGTTGTCGGAATTCGTCAGCAACAGGGCATATCCGCGCTCGGCGGCAGCCACTTCCACCGCATGTCCCAGCAGCGCCCAGAACGGGTTGCTGGAATCCGGAATCACGAGGCCGATGGTCTGGTTGGACCCCATTTTGAGCGCACGCGCGGCGGCATTCGGGCGGTACCCCAGGATCCGGATGGCGTCTTGGACCTTCGCTTCCGTCGCCGGCGCCACCTTCTTGGGGCCGCCGTTAACCACATAGCTCACGACGGCGGTGCTCACCCCGGCGTATCGGGCCACGTCTTTGCGCGTCACCGGTCCGCGCGGGGTGTGCACTGCCGAAGTAGTCATTGGATCATGCTAGCTACAAAGCCTCCGGAGCATCGCCGAAATCGCGGATAGGGAGCCGCTCGCCGCCGCGGAGCGCGGACTCGTGAGCCACGACGCCGGGGAGTGTGAAGCGCGCGGCCACCCAGGCGTTGACCGGGGGAAGGCTTCCTTTGTTCACGGCCGTGACGAAGTCGTCCACCAGGAACTGGTGGCTGCCTTCGTGCCCTGTTGGAGCTCCCTCGAATTCAACGGGGAGCCGGCCGGCGTCGTGCACCGGAGCGAGGCCGGAGATGAACGCGCCGCGAAGCTCCGGTGCGACATCCGCCAACGAGGGGTCATCGGCCGACATGCTCGGCTTGGTCTCCACCTGGTCCGAGACATCCAGGACCCCCTTTTTGTCCTGCCACAGCGTGGTGGTGGCCAACTGTTCAAAGCTTGCCTCCGTGCCGAAGAAGCGGAAGCGCGATTCACGGATGTGCGAGGGGTAACCCACGCGGCGCATCTCGTTGGTCCGCATCACGCCGCCGTCGTTCATTTCGAACAGCGCCGTGGCGTTGGAGAAGTCATTGTCGAACATGCTGACTTCCTTGTCGAAGACGCCGTCGCCGCGATCGTCCTTGACTCCGATGCAACTGACGCTCACAGCATGTCCAGGCACGGCACCCAGCACGCCACCGATGGCGTGCGTGGGGTACAGCATGGGCGGGTAGCTGGCGGTTGCCTTCCAGTTTTCGCCGCCGCTGTACTGGTAGGCCTCGTAGAAGCCCAGGTCCATGTCATGGACGTAGTCGCCTTCGGTGTAGAAGATGCGGCCGAACTTGCCGGCGGCGTGCTGCTTGCGGGCATAGACGGTGGCGGGGTTGTAGAAGCTGGTCTCTCCCATGGCATAGACCAGTTTGGTTTCACGCACGGCGTCGATGATTCCGGCGATCTGATCCTCGGAGATTGCCATCGGAACAGCCGAATAGACGTGCTTCCCGGCGCGCAGCGCCTTGATCACCAACGGCCCGTGTGTCCAGCGCTGCGTGAAGATGGCGACGGCGTCGACGTCGGAGGCCAGCAACTCGTCGAAACTGCCCATGGTGCCGTCGAGCCCGAGCTGTTCAACAGCTTTGGACGCGCGTTCAGGGAGCTCGTCCACTGCGTAGACCGCGGAAACCCCTGGGTGGAGCTTGAAGAGGTGGGCAAATTGGCCGCCAAACTGGCCAAGGCCTACTACTCCCATTGAAAACGTCATTGTTAGCCCTTCGATTCATGTGGGTAGCTTCAGAATGTCCTCGCCGCGCCGGGAGCGGCTCGACAAGTGACTCAGGCCAGTGAATCACCGGGATCTACACGAGTCAACAAAACGCAAGAAATCTAAAATAATCGAACAAAACTTCACAGATTTACTTGACCCCTTCATATCTACTCGTGTAGATTCTCATCAGTTGTAACCCACATCACAGTCAGGAAGGGTCGAAGATGACCACCCTTACCAAACCAGCGGCGCATACCGCACCGCCCCAATCGGGCAAACCAAGCAGGTTCGGCATTCGGCGTATCGGTGACCTGAAGATCGCGTTGCTCTTCATCTTTCCGGCGTTGATCGGCTTTGTAGTTTTCTTCCTGATCCCCACCATCCGGGGCATCTACCTCAGCTTCACCGAGTACAGCATCCTGGGTGATCCCACCTGGATCGGCATCAAGAACTACACGGCAATTTTCAGCGACGATCTGTTTTGGAACGCCATGGCCGTCACGGTCCAGTACGTGGCACTGAACATCGGATTCCAGACCGTCATCGCCATCGGACTCGCGTTGCTTATGCATCGCGTGGCCAAATCAACCTTCATCCGCGGCGCACTTCTGCTCCCGTTCCTTGTGGCCAACGTCATCGTTGCGCTGCTCTGGTTCTGGATGCTCGACTACCAACTAGGCATCGTCAACGAGGTCATCAGCTGGCTGGGCCTTCCCCGCGTTGCCTTCTTCGGCAGCGAACAGTGGGCCATTCCCACCATCGCCTTCGTCAACGTCTGGCGGCACATGGGGTACACCGCCCTGCTGATCTTCGCCGGGCTCCAGTCCATCCCCAACCACGTCTACGAAGTAGCCAACCTTGACGGCGCGTCCCCCACCCGGACCTTCTGGAGCATCACCATGCCGCTCCTGCGCCCCGTGCTGGTCCTGGTCCTGGTGGTCACCGTCATCGGATCCTTCCAAGTCTTCGACACCGTGGCCGTGACTACCGGCGGCGGACCGATCAATGCCTCCCGGGTGATCCAGATGTACATCTACCAGAAGGCCTTCGGCGAGTCCGACTTCGGCTACGCATCAGCCCTGTCCGTGATTCTCTTCATCATTCTCGCCCTGGTGGCCTTCATCCAGATGAAGTTCCTCAAGGGCAACGAGACGGACCTGGACTAAGGAAACCCTGCCATGAGTACCTCCACCAATTCCCGCCGTTCGCGCGAGTCCGCCACCGCCGTCGTCGGCTCCCCGCAGTCGCGCCGCACCCGCACGAAACCCTTCAACTGGCGCCGCGCAGGCGCTTGGACCCTCGTCGTCATCGCCGTCGCCGTCACGGTTGCCCCCTTCCTCTGGATGATCCGGACGGCATTGTCCAGCAACCATTCACTGGCCTCGAACGCCGGCAACCTTCTCCCTGCAGACTTCAGCTGGGGCGCCTTCCAGCGTGTCCTGGGGCTCCAAAGCCCCGAGCAAGCCATTGCCGAGGGCGGTTCCGGCGCCGCCATCAACTTCTGGCTGTACCTGCGCAACTCAATCATCTTTGCCACCATGACCACCGCAGGCCAGGTGTTCTTCAGTGCGATGGCAGCCTACGCCTTCTCCAGGCTGCGCTGGCCCGGGCGGAACAAGGTCTTCGCGATCTTCTTGGCCACGATGATGGTCCCGCCGATCTTCACGGCGTTGCCCAACTTCCTGATGATCAAGAACCTGGGCCTGCTCAACAGCTTCGCCGGTCTTGCATTGCCCTACATGTTCATGACGCCTTTTGCCATCTTCTTCCTGCGCCAGTTCTTCCTGAGCATGTCCCGCGAAGTCGAAGAGGCAGCCATGCTCGACGGCGCCAAGCACCTCCGGATCTTCTTCCAGATTGTGATCCCCAACGCCGCAGCCCCCCTCGCCACCCTGGCGCTGCTGACCTTCATCGGTCAGTGGAACGAGTACTTCTGGCCGCTCCTGGTGGGCCAGGACGAGAACGTCCGCGTCCTCACCGTGGGCCTGGGTGTCTTCAAGTCCCAGTCCCCGCAAGGGGCACCGGACTGGAGCGGGCTCATGGCCGCCACCCTGGTGGCAGCGCTGCCCGTCCTGATCCTCTTCATCGCCTTCGGCAAGAAGGTGGTCAACTCCATCGGCTTCTCCGGCATCAAGTAAGTCATCCCCGAGCACCGCCTCCGTTCTATCGCAACCCCCTGAAAGGTCCACCATGAAGAAATCCATTGGCACCGTCGCCGCTGCCGTCACCGTCGCTGTCGCGGCCGCGCTGTCACTCTCCGCTTGTGGCGGCTCCGCCCCCGCCTCCAGCGAAGCCAAGGGCGAGATCAACTACTGGCTCTGGGACGCCAACCAGCTCCCGGCTTACCAGCAGTGCGCGAGTGACTTCACCAAGGCCAACCCGAATATCACGGTCAAAATCACCCAGCGCGGCTGGGACGACTACTGGACCACCCTGACCAACGGTTTCGTGTCGGGTACCGCTCCTGACGTCTTCACCGACCACCTGTCCAAGTACCCGGAATTCGCTTCGAAGAAGCAGCTGCTGGCCCTCGACGACGCCGTAGCCAAGGACGGCGTCAAACTGGACAGCTACAACAAGGGCCTGGCCGATCTCTGGGTGGGCCAGGACGGCAAGCGCTACGGCCTCCCGAAGGACTGGGACACCATCAGCCTCTTCTACAACAAGGCCATGACCGACTCCGCCGGCATCACTGCCGAGCAGATGGCCAAGCTGGATTGGAACCCCAAAGACGGCGGCAGCTACGAAAAGACCATCGCCCACCTGACCGTAGACAAGAACGGCAAGCGCGGAGACGAAGCCGGCTTCGACAAGAACAACGTGGCCGTCTACGGACTGGGCTTGGAGTCCTCCGGTTCCGGCCAGGGCCAGACCCAGTGGAGCTTCCTCGCGGCCACCACCGGCTGGACCGCCACGGACAAAAACCCGTGGGGCACCAAGTTCAACTACGACGACCCCAAGTTCCAGGAGACCATCTCCTGGTGGGCCGGACTGGCCGACAAGGGCTACATGCCCAAACTTGAAACCACCGTCGGCGCCAGCGTGTCGGACAACTTCGGTGCAGGCAAGGCCGCAATCAACACCAGCGGCTCGTGGATGATCGGCCAGTACACCGGATACAAGGGCATCCAGACTGCCATCGCCCCCACCCCGGTCGGTCCAAGCGGTAAGCGCGCGTCCATGTTCAACGGCCTGGCCGACTCCATCTGGGCCGGCACCAAGAACCCGGCAGCAGCCACCAAGTGGGTCGAATACCTCGGCTCCTCAGCTTGCCAGGACGTCGTCGCCAACAAGGCCGTCGTGTTCCCGGCGATCAGCACGTCCTCGGACTTGGCCGCCAAGGCCTTCGCGGCCAAGGGCGTTGACGTCTCCGCCTTCACCCAGCAGGTCAAAGACGGGACCACGTTCCTCTTCCCCATCGCGGACAAGGCTGCCAAAGTTGACGGCATCATGAAGCCCGCAATGGACGCAGTACTCAGCGGCAAGAAGCCGGCCAGCTCCCTCTCCGATGCCAACAACCAGGTCAACAACCTCTTCAAGTAACACCAGTCCCGCCAAACCAGTCCGGGCGCCGCCGCTTCACTCCTTTGACGGCGGCGCCCGGACTCTCCACTCCCTCGTATTGCGACACACGACTCTCTGAAAGTGAACCAGCCCATGGACCCGCTCCACCTCCGTTCCGCCGGCACAAGCCTGGTGGTCAGTTTCGATAACGGAGAGGCCGAAGTCATCCACTGGGGTGCCGATCTCGGCAGCACCCTCCCGGACCTCGCCATCCTGGGCGAACCCATCCCGCACTCCGCCGTCGACGCAACTGTCCCGGCGGCGCTCCTCCCTCAAGGTTCCTCCGCATGGCAGGGCCGCCCGGGCCTGCGCGGCCAGCGAATCGCCGACGGCGTCCCTGGATTGGACTTTTCGCTCCGGCTCCGCGTGGCGGAAGTGCAGGCTGACGCCAGTTCCGCCGTCGCCTCTGCAGCGATTGCCTCTGCAGTGATTGTCCAGAAGGATCCCGACGCCGGAATCACCGTGACGTCCAAGCTCACGCTTCACCCCGGCGGCCTTCTCGAGCTGCGCCACACCGCCGTCAACGACGGCACGTCTCCCTTCCAGCTCGACGAACTGGCCACCGTCCTCCCGGTGGGGCCGGACGCCGTCGAACTCCTTGACCTCACCGGGCGCTGGTGCCGCGAACGGCACCCACAGCGCCGGCCCGTCCAACAAGGGACGTGGGTTCGCGCGGGACGCCACGGCCGCACCGGGCACGATTCCTCGCTGCTTTTCGCCGCAGGTACCGCCGGATTCGGCAACCGCCATGGGAAGGTGTGGGCCACCCACTTAGCGTGGAGCGGCAACCACGAACAATTCGCCGACACCGTGGCTGATGGCCGTACCATGATCGGCGGCTCTGAGCTCCTGGGCCCGGCCGAAGTAGTGCTCCAGCCTGGCGAGGGCTACACCACGCCCGCACTGTTTGCCGCCTACTCGGACCGGGGCCTGGACGGCATCAGCGAAGCCTTCTACAGCTGGTTCCGGTCCCGCCCGCATCACGTCCTTCCCGCGGCTTCCACGGGACTCCCCGCCGGCAAGCCCCGCCCGGTGGTCCTCAACACCTGGGAGGCCGTGTACTTCGACCACAAACTGGACACCCTGATCGAGCTCGCGGAGTCCGCTGCCGAGCTGGGGGTTGAGCGTTTCGTGCTCGACGACGGCTGGTTCCGCGGGCGCCGCGACGACCATGCCGGCCTGGGCGATTGGTACGTCGACGAAACCCTTTGGCCTGATGGCCTGACACCGCTCATCGAGGCTGTGAATTCCCACGGCATGGAGTTCGGGCTCTGGGTGGAACCGGAAATGATCAACCTGGATTCCGATGTTGCCCGGGCGCACCCCGACTGGATCGTGGGCCCCGCGGCCCTCTCCCACAAGGACGGCGGCCGCCTCCCCCTGGAATGGCGCCACCAGCACATCATCGACCTCGTCGACCCCGCGGCCTGGCAGTACGTCTTCGAGCGGATCGACGCCCTGCTGGCGGAAAACAACATCAACTACCTCAAATGGGACCAGAACCGGGACCTCAGCGAGCATGGCCATGCAGGCCGAGCATCAGTGCATGCGCAGACCCTGGCCGCCTACCGGCTTTTCGACGAGCTCCGAAAGGCCCACCCCGGCGTCGAAATCGAAAGCTGCTCTTCCGGTGGGGCCCGGGTGGACCTCGGCATCCTTGAGCGGACCGACCGCATCTGGGGATCGGACTGCAACGACGCCCTCGAGAGGCAGACCATCCAACGCTGGACCGGCGTCGTGGTTCCCCCGGAACTGGTGGGCGGGCACATCGGCCCCACCACCTCGCACACCACGGCCCGCACGCACGATCTCTCCTTCCGCGCCATCACTGCGATGTTCGGGCATTTCGGCATGGAATGGGATGTCCGCCAGGTGCAGGGCGCCGAACGTGAGGAACTCAAGCGCTTCATCGGCCTCTACAAGGAGCACCGCGGGCTTATCCACAGCGGGCGGATGGTCCGTGCGGACGTTCCGGACGACTCGCTGATGCTGCACGGCGTGGTGTCCGACGACGGCGGGTCCGCACTGTTCGCCGTCGTCAGCACCCGGACGTCGTTCGCCGAACAACCCGGGCGTGTCGCTGTACCGGGCCTCGACCCCGAGCGTTCCTACACGGTGCAGGCAATTTTCCCGGCCCCCGGCGACGCCGACTACGCCCGCACCTTCACCCAGGTGCAACCGCCGGCATGGCTGCCATCCGGGGCTCAGGCGAGCGGCCGCTTCCTTGCAGAGGTGGGGCTTCCCATGCCGGTCCTGAACCCTGAGCACGGGTTGCTGCTCCGCTGCACTGCGGTGTAGCTGCCGTTCGGCGTTTCTTACGCAGCCCACGGCAGCGTAAGAAACGCCGGACCGCCTCCGCACACCGATAGATTGGGGGTATGACTGAAGCTCCCACCGCCACCGAAGCCGGTCGCGGCACCATCCTCGTCCTCAACGGCCCCAACCTGAACTTGCTGGGCACGCGCGAGCCGGAAAAGTACGGCACCTCCACCTTGGCCGACGTCGAACAGCTCGCCATGGCAGCCGCCGGGGCCCACGGCTTCACAGTGGACTGCGTCCAGTCCAACCATGAGGGCGACCTCTTGGACGCCATCCACGGCGCACGCGGAACCGCCGTCGGGATCGTCATCAACGCGGGTGCGTACACGCACACTTCCGTAGCGCTGCGGGACGCCCTTGCAGCAGTGCAGCTTCCCGCCGTCGAAGTCCACATCACCAATGTGCACCAGCGCGAGGAATTCCGGCACCACTCCTACCTGTCCCCGGTGTGCTCCGCGGTGATCGTCGGCGCAGGAGTCCAGGGCTACAAGCTGGCCATCGACTACCTCGCCACCGCGGTCTAGATCCTCAGACTGAGCGGGATTCCCTGGGCGGCACGGATATGCCCGCACAGCAATGGGGACATGCTCATTCTTAGTGACCAGCGTTGGACATGTGCGCCCCACCCCTGGGGACATGCCCATTCTTAGCGGCCAGCACTGGACACATTCGCAATATGTCCAATGCTCAGATCAAGCGCAGAGCATGTCCCTAGGTGGGCAGCACCATTTTTCAAGTCCTGGCAATGGGGACATGCTCATTCTTCGTGGCCAGCGCTGGACATGTGCGCCCCACCCCTGGGGACATGCCCATTCTTAGCGGCCAGCACTGGACACATTCGCAATATGTCCAGTGCTCAGATCAAGCGCAGAGCATGTCCCTTGGTGGGCAGGGCTACTTCTTGGTGCACTGGCCTGACGACACTGCCTCGCTCAGGGATGGTGCTTGCTGGGCCACTGGCGAGAGCTCGTCCATAGTCAGCGCGTAGCCCACTGCCACATCCGAAGTGGTCTTGGCGAAGACCACGCCGGCAACCTGTCCTTCGGTCGTCAGAAGC
Source organism: Arthrobacter sp. GAS37 (assembly GCF_044908325.1). NCBI lineage: Bacteria > Bacillati > Actinomycetota > Actinomycetes > Micrococcales > Micrococcaceae > Arthrobacter > Arthrobacter sp. GAS37. The sequence continues at coordinate 32,032 of NZ_JBIYDB010000031.1, read as the reverse complement.
GGACCGCCCGAATTGCCCGGCTGCACGTCTCCGGCCAGCTTGTAGACCTGTTCCGGGGACGGGTTGTTGCCGTAAATGTCCGGCACCAGCAGGGTCGAGATGCCCTCCACCGCGGCCGGCTTGGACTGGAACGGACCACCGTGAGGGTAGCCGGCGAAGGCCGCGGGTGAACCAGCCGGAAGATCGGCGCTCAACTGGAGCGCCGCCGTCGGGAGACCATCGACGGCGACCACGGCCAAGTCGCGTTGGCTGTCGAAGTAGACCACGCGGCCAGGCAACGCACCGCCGTCGGGGATTTCCACTACCGGCTGCGACACGCCAGCCACGACGTGCGCGTTGGTCACCACGCGGCCGGGGGAGACAACGAAGCCGGAGCCCGTCTGGTTTTGGCCGCACTGGTAGGCGGTGCCGGCAATCTTCAGCACGGAATGGGCCGCATTGTTGAGTGCAGGAGTGTCCGTGCTGGTGTTCGGAACGGGCACAGGAGCCACGGGGCCAATGCCCTCGATGAGCTGCGGAATGCCGTTGCCCATGACCGTGGAACGCAGTTGCGCCACGCTGGCCTTGACGGGTGTGGGCGTCATGGTGTCGATGAAACGGATCACCTTGGAATCGGCCAGCTGCTGCGAAACGAACGGCACACCCAAGGAGCCGATGCTGAACGCCAACATGGACATGACCAGTGCGGCAACAACCAAGCTGACGAAACCACCCAGCACGCGGTCAAGTGCGTGCAATGGCTGGATGCGCACGGCTTTGCGGACCCTCTGGCCGATCCAGGTACCGAGCCCGTGCCCCAGGACAATGAGCACCACGGCCGAGCCGATAATCGCAGTCAGCCTCCAGCCACTGTCCTTCACCCAGTCGCCGACGAGCGGTACCGCGATAAAGGCAGCCACCGCTCCTACGGCGAAGCCTGCGATTCCTCCGAGCGTCACGAAGAAGCCGTTGCGCAGTCCGTAGATCAGGTAGGAAAGAAGCGTCAAAATCAACGCCAGGTCCAATATGGTCAAGCCGAACACCAAAGCTCCTCACAGCCGAGTAAGCCCCAATTGTAGTTGCACAGACTGACAGCTTCCCTTCGGAAGCAAGCTGTCGCCCAGATCGCACAGCCGCCGCCCAGCAGGGCATTCCCGGCCGGTTGGGGCGCGGATTTGTGGCTCTTCCGCGTGATTTAGGGCGTTTCAGCTGCCAAGTACGTCACAGACGCGACAAAATTCTGAAACAATGGCTGAAGCGCCCCAGCCGAACTTTTACTCAGGAGATTTCATGGATATCGAGGTATTGCGCCGCGCACCCCTCTTCGCCACCCTTGACGACGACGCTTTCCGTCTGCTGACGGACGAACTCACAGAGGTGGACCTTTCACGCGGAGCCTCCGTTTTCCGCGAGGGAGATCAGGGTGACCAGCTCTACTTCATCGTGTCCGGCAAGGTTAAGCTCGGCCGCACCTCCCCGGATGGCCGTGAATCCCTCCTGGCCATCCTCGGCCCGGGCGAGCTCTTCGGCGAAATGGCACTGTTCGACCCCAGCCCGCGCACCGCAACGGCCACGGCCGTTTCCGAGACCCGCTTGGCAGGCCTGAAGAACGAAAGCCTCAACGCCCTGCTGCGCACCCGCCCCGAGGTGTCCGCACAATTGCTTCAGGCACTCGCGCGCCGCCTGCGCCGCACCAACGATTCCTTGTCCGACCTCGTGTTCTCGGACGTCCCGGGCCGTGTCGCCAAGGCCCTGCTGGACCTAGCGGACCGCTTCGGCCGACCCGCGACCGACGGCGTACTGGTGGCCCACGAACTCACGCAGGAAGAACTGGCCCAGCTGGTCGGAGCCTCCCGCGAGACGGTCAACAAGGCCCTCGCCGAGTTCGTCCAGCGCGGCTGGCTCCGCCTGGAAGCCCGCGCAGTGGTCATCCTGGACATGCAGCGCCTCCGCCAGCGCTCCCGGTAATTTCTGGCGACGCAGAAAATGCCTGGTGACACCGGAATTCTGGTGTCACCAGGCATTTTTCGTGTCGCCAGCGTCGCGTGTCGCCAGCGTCGTAGCTCAGCGCTCCCGCTGCGGCTCCCCTGAAACCGTCCGGGCCGCTTCGACTTCAAGCATGAGTGCGCCGCCCTCTTCGATGAGCCGCGGCTGGTACATGTGCGGCTTCCGCTTGTAGCTGAGGTACGCAATGCAGCCCTGGGCAGCGGCCATCTTCTCGAGGATGATCTCCGAGCCCGGCACCAGCAATTGGCCCAGTGGCAAGCCAACCGTGTTTTCCTGGCCGATTTCGTCCCCAAGCGCAGTAGTCTCGCGCTCAGCCATGAGTTTGGAAACGCACACCCAGCGCCCCCAAACACCCTTGCTTGCCAACAGCGAGGGCTGTTGGTTAACCGGAAGGGTTGCCGCGAAGTAGCGGGTGTTGAAGCGACGGTGCGCGAAGTCCGGGCTGAGCCAGTTGACGAGCGGCTTGAGCAGGTCCGTCCGCAGGGCCAAGCCACGCTTGGCCAGGACATCCGTGAACGACTTGTCCTGGGCTGCTACGGCCTCTCGGGCCTTCATCCACTCGGGGGTGGAGGTCGCCTCCACTGTGGAGGACAGGTCGGGGCCGGCCAGCAGCACGCCGGTTTCCTCGAACAGTTCGCGGATGGCGCCCACCACGTGGCGGCGCGCAAGTCCGACGTCGGCGGTCCCTAGCGTCTCGGCCCAATGCTGAGGCGAGGGGCCAAGCCAGCCGAGGGCGTCTTCGTCGCTGGGTTCCAGCGATCCGCCGGGAAACGCGACAACGCCCAGCGGCGAGGAACCGGGACGGTAACCCATCCACGTTTCCAGGCCGGTAGGCGAATCGCGGAGCAGGACAACCGATGATGCAAAACGCGCGGCGCGGGGGGCCCGTTCGCCGAGCTCAAGCCAATTCCGTGCAGCCCCTTCTAGTTCAGGGGGTAACGCAAACAGGCGTCGGGCTAGTTGTGGCAATTGAGTAAACCGGTTCCTTAGCTGAATTCAGCGATCAACTCGACCTCGACGGGAGAGTCGAGCGGAAGGACTGCAACGCCGACGGCGGAACGCGCGTGCTGCCCTTTGTCGCCGAAGACACGCCCGAGGAGCTCGGATGCACCATTGATTACACCGGGCTGGCCGGTGAAGGAGGTATCGGAGGCCACGAAGCCGACGACCTTCACGATGCGCGTGATCCGGTCGAGGTCTCCGATGACGCTCTTGACGGCAGCCAAGGCATTGACCGCACAGACGGCCGCATACATCTGCGCGTCTTCCGGAGACACCGTGGGCTCTTCCGAAAGGCCCTCTTCACCGCTGGAGACTTTGCCCGTAGCTTCGAGTTTGCCGTTAATGAAGGGCAGCTGTCCGGAGGTGTAGACGTGGTTGCCGGAGACGATGGCCGGAACATAAGCGGCCACCGGAGCTGCAACAGCCGGCAGGCTCAGTCCCAGTTCGGCAAGGCGCTGCTCGACGGCGGATGCCGGAGCTGTGGAATCCGCGCCAACGCTGGCTTCTGCGGGGGTTGTCATTGTTACTGCTTCTCCCTCTTCAAGTATGCAACAAGTCCGTTTCCATCGGGTCCGGGAACAACCTGGACGAGCTCCCAGCCGTCCTCTCCCCACTGGTCCAGAATCTGCTTTGTAGCGTGAATAATGAGCGGAATCGTCGCGTACTCCCATTTGGTCATGAAAGAAAGACTAGCCCTTGCCGGTAAAGTGGTGAACATGGTGACTCGTAGGAACCCTCTATTCGACACTGCCACCACTCTTGGAAAGATCCTCGGATTCCTCGGTGTGAGCGCTATTTGTGGTGTCCTGGTGGCGGGCTTGCTCGTCCCCGCGGCCGCCGTTTCAGGCAGTGCGGCGAGTGGATCCATTCAGTTCTTTGACACGCTGCCCGCGGAGCTTCAGGTGAACCCGCCCAGCCAGGCGACCACCATCCTGGCCGCGGATGGCAGCCAGATCGCCTCCATCTACTCTGAGAACCGCACGCGTGTCTCGCTCGACCAGATGAGTCCCTTTATCAAGGACGCGATCGTCTCGGTTGAAGACAGCCGCTTCTATGAGCACGGCGGCATCGACGCCACCGGCATCATGCGCGCCATCGTCAGCACAGCGCGCGGAAAACAGCAGGGTGCCTCCACCATCACCCAGCAGTACGTGAACAACGTCATCAACGAGTCCCTCGTTTCCCAGAACAAGGCTTCCGACGTCAAGCTCAACGGCGTCAACAAAGGCGTCGGCGACAAGCTCCGGGAAATGAAGCTGGCCATCGCGCTGGAGAAGAAGTTCTCCAAGCAGCAGATCCTTGAGGGTTACCTCAACATCGTCTTCTTCAACAAGGATGCCTACGGCATCGAGGCCGCCTCGAAGCTCTTCTTCAGCACCAGCGCGAAGGACCTCACGTTGCCGCAGGCCGCCTTGCTGGCCGGCGTCGTCAACAGCCCGTCCTACTACGATCCGGTGACGAACCCGGACCACGCGAAACAGCGTCGCGACCTTGTGCTCGGCCTCATGTTGGATCAGGGAAAGATCAAGAAGGCTGACTACGACGCCGCCATCGCGACGCCGGTGACCACCAAGGTCACGCAGCCTCGCCAAGGCTGCCCCTACTCCGCCACTGCTGCATATTTCTGCGACTACGTACTGCACCTGCTCTATAACAACCCGGCCTACGGCGCGACGCAGGACGAGCGCGTCAACCGCGTCTCACGGGGTGGCCTGACCATCCAAACCACACTGGACCCCAAGGCGCAGGCCGTGGCCCAAACCCAGGTTGACACTTCCGCCGGCGCCAATCCGGACAAATGGGGCGCTTCCTTGGTGTCAGTCCAGCCGGGCACCGGCAAGATCATCTCGATGGCCCAAAATACTGTCTGGTTGCCAGCCGACGGGAAGTTCCAGGCCGAGCAGAACTTCAACGTAGACAAGCTGGATTCCAACGGCAATGACCTCAACGGACTGGGCGGATTCCAGCCCGGTTCCACCATGAAGCCCTTCACTTTTGCCGAATGGTTGAACGAGGGCAAGTCGATGAATACTGTGCTGGATGGTACCGTCCGGCGGTATCCCCAGAATTTCCCGTGGAAGAATACTTGCCCGACTCCAACGGTCGGCTGGTATGACAGCACCAATGGCACTCATGACCTCCAGAACGCCGAGGGTGGATATTACAAACCCATGACAGTGGTGGATGGTTTGGCCAACTCCATCAACACCATGACATTTGCCACGGCTGCAAGGGTTGACCTGTGTGGCATCCAGAAGATCGTCGATGCCGTTGGCATCCACGGCGGCCTCCCGGACGCCAGCAATCCCAACCCGAAGGTTCCCATGACAACCTTGGGCAACCTGATTGGTTCCACCCAGACCGCGCCACTGACCATGGCCAGCGCCTTCGCCACCTTTGCCAACAATGGCACGTACTGCGAGCCGATCGCCATCACCTCGGTCACCGACCAGACGGGCGCCAAGCTGCCAGCCCAGTCCACGAGCTGCAGGAGCGCAGTCACCCCTGAGGTCGCTCACGGCGTTGCTTACGCGATGCAACAGGTTCTGAACGTCGGTTCCGGCTCGCTGATCCAGCCTCGAATCTCCACCAAGACAAACTTCCCCATCGCGGGCAAGACCGGAACCAACGACTCCAATGGTTCCACCTGGGTTGCCGGATACACTTCCGGCCTTGCAACGGCCACGTGGTTCGGCGATCCGTTGGGCAGCCAGAGCCGAGCGGGTCAGAATGTCACCATCAATGGCAAGTTCTACCAGGGCATTGACGGTTACATGATCGCTGGTCCGCAGTTCTCCAACTACATGCTCCAGGTTGCTCCCACTTATGGAACCAACCCGTTCCCGGCCCCGCCGTCGAACCTGCTCGATCCTCCGGGGTACAAGCCTTCGACGCCGAGCACCACGACTCCGGGCAACACTTCTCCGAGCACCCAGCCGAGCAGCAACGGGAACGGCAATGGCAACGGAAACAAGAATGGCTAACGGCTCCAAGCCCGTCATTGAATCGCTGGCAAGCCGCGTCCGAAGCATCGGACGCGGCTTTGCCGTCGCCACAGCGGCGGGCGCAACCGCCGGCGTTGCGGGCTTTGCTTATGGCCTCTGGGAAAAGAACCAGTTCGTGCTCCGGGAAGAGACCGTTCCAATCCTCCCCGAAGGCTCGGCTCCCCTCCGGGTGCTGCACATAAGCGACATCCATTTCGTACCAAGCCAACGCAAGAAGGCCGAATGGCTGCGTTCGCTCGCGACGCTTGAACCAGACCTCGTGGTGAACACGGGTGACAATCTCAGCCACCCCCACGCCGTCGTTCCGCTGCTGGACGCATTGCGGCCACTGTTGAAGTTCCCGGGCGTCTTCGTCCCGGGCTCCAACGACTACTACGCCCCGCGGTTCAAGAACCCAGCAGCGTATTTGCGCGGCCCGTCGCGCGTCAAGAACAAACAGGTCGAGCTTGATTGGCCGCGGCTGCGTTCCGGTTTCGGGATGTCCGGCTGGATCGACCTCACCAACAGGCACCAGTCCCTGCCCATCAACGGAATCCGCTTCGATTTCTCCGGAGTAGACGACCCCCATCTGAATCGGGAGCGATACGCTGGCTGGCCACGCGGCACCGCCGGACAGGACTCCCGCCCGCACCTGCGCGTCGCCGTCATCCACGCCCCCTACCAACGGGTCCTGGACCATTTCACGAACGACTCCGCAGACCTCATCCTCGCCGGACACACCCACGGCGGCCAGATCTGCATCCCCGGCTACGGCGCCCTGGTTGCCAATTGCGATCTCCCCACATGGCGCGCCAAGGGCCTGCATGACTGGGAAAACAACGGACGCACGACGCCGGTCAACGTCTCGGGCGGCATCGGTACCTCACGCTTCGCTCCGGTCCGGATCGCGTGCAAGCCGGAAGCGGTGCTGCTGACGCTGACGGCCCGCCAATAGCCAGCGCCACCACTGAGCATGTCCATCCTGCAACACCAAGGATGGACATAGCCACCCAGCCCCACTGAGCATGCGCATCCCTACGTACCATGGATGGACATAACAGCAATATGTCCATCCATGGCTACCAAGGCTGGGCATGTCCCGGGGGAAGGGGCAGTTCCGAATACCTCGTATCACGCAACGCAATGGTGCTGTGAATCCTGTTACGCGATGGCATAGGGTAGTTGCTACAGGAAACTACCTCCGTGCATCGCGCCGGGCAGGCGCGGAACGCCGGGACAAAGCTGTTGAGAAGCGGGCATGGCCAAACAGACTTCATTCTTTACCTCCGTCAAACGTCTCTATCCGCACGTTAAACCGATCCTCCCGCGGCTTTTCATGGGGCTGCTCAGCGCTTTGCTGGCCAGCATCATGGCGCTTGCCGTCCCGCAGGTGCTGCGGATTTTGATCAACGGCTCCCTCCACCCTGGCGGCCCCAGCAACGCCGTCTGGATTGCCGCCGTCGTGGTTCTGGGACTCGGCATCGCAGAAGCCGGGCTTGTGGCGCTGCGGCGCCAGTTCGTCATCAATCCCGCAACCACAGTGGAATCAAGGATGCGGGTGTCCCTCTACGGGCATCTCCAGGACCTCACTGTTTCCTTCCACGACCGTTGGGGTTCAGGGCAGCTCCTGTCCCGCGCGATGACGGACTTGAACTTCCTGCGGCGTTGGATGGCGTTCGGCGCGATCATGCTGGTGGTGACCACCTTGACAGTGGTGATCGGCGTCGTGGTGATGTTCGCTATGAGCTGGCAGCTCGCTTTGATCTTCCTGGCCGCCGCGGTGCCCATCATGGTCTATTCCTTCCGCTTCCGCCGCCGCTTCAGCCTGGTGACCCGGCTCAGCCAGGACCAGGCCGGCGACCTCGCCACCACAGTGGAGGAGTCCGTTCACGGCATCCGCGTGCTCAAGGCTTTCGGTCGCAGCCGCGAAGCGCTGGAGAACTTCAACGAGCAGGCCGAGGAGCTGAGGCAGACCGAGATCGCCAAGGCCAAGCACCAAGCCACCTTCACACTGGTGGTAACGCTGCTGCCCGAGCTGGCGCTCGGCGTCGGGCTCGTGGCCGGCGTCCTGCTCGTCTCCACGGGCCAACTCAGCATCGGTTCCCTCGTTGCGTTCTTCGGCACCGCAGCGGTTGTGGCGGCACCGGTGGAATTCTCGGGGACCCTCCTGGCCATGGCATTGACCGCCAAGACCGCCCTCGACCGCCACTTCGAGGTCATGGACACACCCAACACCATCACCAGTCCCGCGAACCCCCAAACACCCAAGGAACTGCGCGGGGCCTTGAGCTTCAAAGGTGCTGCTTTCGGTTTCGACGACGGCGCCCGGCTCCTGCACGACATCACCTTGGACATCAGGCCCGGCGAAACCATGGCACTCGTGGGCATTACCGGCAGCGGAAAGAGCGCCTTGCTCCAGCTGGTCCCCCGGCTCTATGACGTGACCGAAGGATCCGTGACCATCGACGGCGTGGATGTCCGCGACTTCAGCGTCGAGCAGCTGAGGACCGTCGTAGCGGTCGCCTTCGAGGACACCACCCTGTTTTCCAGCTCGGTCCGGGACAACGTGCTGCTCGGCGCGCCCGACACGTCCGAGGAAGCCCTCGAAGAAGCGCTCGACGTCGCGCAGGCGCACTTCGCGTATTCGTTGCCCGACGGCGTCGAGACCCTCATCGGCGAAGAAGGCCTGAGTCTTTCCGGCGGGCAGCGGCAGCGGATCGCCCTCGCCCGGGCCATCGCAGCCAAGCCCAAGGTCCTCGTGCTGGATGATCCGCTGTCGGCCCTGGATGTGAATACGGAGGAACTCGTCGAAGCCGGGCTCCGCGAAGTCCTCCGGGACACCACCACGCTCATCGTCGCGCACAGGCCTTCGACCGTGGCCCTGGCCGACCGGGTGGCGCTGCTCGAAAACGGAACCATCACCGCCGTCGGGACCCACACGGAACTGTTGGCCAACAACGCGCACTACCGCTACGTGATCGCAAGCCTCGACTCCGGTCCGAAGGACCTCGACCTCGAACTCGACGAGCTAGAACACGAACTGGATTCGGAACAGCACATGGACCAAGCCGGGGAGAGTCGCCGATGAGCACGTTCGGAACCGCCAATGAAGACAACGCCCACCTGAGCCGCAGCGACAGCAAAGCAGTACGACGGCGGTCGGTCGCCTTGCTGGGATCGCTCATCCGCCCGGTGCGGTTGCGGTTTTGGCTGACGCTGGGCATGGTGGTGCTCTCGCAGGCCACCCGCGTGGCCGGGCCCGCGATCATCGCTTTTGGTATCGACCACGCACTGCCCTCGCTGCTTGCCGGGAACAACATGCCGGTGGTTCAGGCCGGCGTCCTGTACCTGACCGCGGCCGTCGCAACGGCGATTTTGACGGCACTCTACGTCACTTCCACGGCGAAGCTGAGCCAATCCATGCTCCTTGACTTGCGGCTGCGGGTCTTCCGGCACACCCAAAGGCTCAGCTTGGAGTTCCACGAGAAGTACACCTCGGGCCGGATCATCGCGCGCCAGACTTCGGATCTTGAGGCGCTGCGTGAACTCCTCGATTCGGGCGTCAGCTCGCTGGCTTCCGGGATCCTGTTCATGCTTTTCACGGCATTTACCGTGTTTGCCCTCGACTGGCGCAGCGGGCTCCTCATGCTCGCCACGGGCGTGCCCGCGTACTTCCTGGCCCGCTGGTACCAGAAGCACTCGCAGATCGCCTTCCGCGAATCACGGGTGGTGTCCGCGAGGCTGATTGTGCACTTCGTGGAGACCATGACCGGCATCCGGGCCATCAAGGCCTTCCGCAAGGAGCCGGAGAACGCCCAGCGCTATGCCGAACTCTCCGAGGACTACCGCAAAGTCACGGTCCGCTCCATCAACCTCAACGGCGTCTTCCAACCGGGCTTGGTCCTCATCGGTAACGTGTGCGTGGCAGTGGTCCTGCTGTTCGGAGGCTTCCGGGTGCTCTCCGGAGACCTGGCGGTGGGCGTGCTCCTGGCATTGATCCTTTCAACGAAACGCTTCTTCCAGCCCGTGGACCAGATGGCCATGTTCTACAACTCCTTCCAGAGCGCCCAGGCCGCGCTGGAGAAGGTGTCCGGACTGCTCGAAGAAGTCCCCACCGTCCGGCCTCCCAAGAACCCCGTGCCCCTGCCCCATGCCCGCGGCGAAATCGACTTCCGTGGCGTGGAGTTCGGTTACGGCAACGGCAAGGTGGTGGTCCCCAAGCTGGACCTTCACATCCCCGCCGGACAGACCATAGCGCTCGTCGGACAGACCGGTGCCGGCAAATCGACCTTCGCCAAGCTCATCGCCCGCTTCTACGACGTCACCGAAGGATCCTTGACCCTCGACGGCGTCGACCTCCGGGAGCTCTCGACGGCGGACCTGCGCCGCGCCGTCGTGATGGTCACCCAGGAAGCGTTCCTCTTCAGCGGTTCCGTGGCGGACAACATCGCCTTGGGGCGGCCTGAGGCTACACGTGCGGACATTGAAGAAGCTGCCCGGGCAGTAGGGGCACATGACTTCATCTCCGCCTTGCCTGACGGCTACGACACCGACGTTAACAAGCGCGGTGGCCGGGTCTCCGCCGGGCAACGGCAGTTGATCGGCTTTGCCCGGGCATTCATTGCGGCCCCGGCAGTACTCATCCTGGATGAGGCGACATCTTCGCTCGATATCCCCTCCGAACGGCTGGTGCAGGCCGGCCTCGGCAGCCTGCTGTCCGGAACGGACTCCGAGCGCACCGCGATCATCATCGCCCACCGGCTCTCTACCGTGGAGACCGCAGACCGGGTGCTGGTGGTGCACGAGGGACGCATCGTGGAAGACGGCACGCCGGCCGAACTCATCGGCGGAGGAGGACGCTTCGCCCGCTTACACGGCGCTTGGAAGGACTCGCTGGTCTGAGGCAGTTGTTCCCTAGCGGGGCTTCCTTCGATTTCGCATCCGGGGAGGGATCGGCTATTCTTGAACAGTTGCTTTCGCAGCGGATCGGGATGTAGCGCAGCTTGGTAGCGCGCTTCGTTCGGGACGAAGAGGTCGCAGGTTCAAATCCTGTCATCCCGACCAAATTGGTAGAAGACCTTCCACTCGGAAGGTCTTCTACTTTATTTAACGAGCTTTTCGAGGGGCCGGGAAAACCGGAAAAACATTCCCATGACCGGTTTTCCTCACCCGCCCAGTGTTTAGAGACAAGTGTTGTTAACAACCCCGGCACAATGACTTGGGGGTATATCACGGACCACGCGGATCGTCGCGCAAAGAAATCCCCGGTGTGTCGATTTCAGACAACCGGGGACTTCTTCACTTCATTTGAATTATCCAGCGGCTGCCGGGATCTCCGGGAGCCGCCGTCGAGCCTCACTTACACGGGATCGGGCCAGTTACCGATAGCCTGCGAGACCGTCATGGGATCAGGCCAGTTACCAATCATCGGCCTCACCACCATGGGATCAGGCCAGTTGCCGATAGCCTGCGAGACCCTCATCGGGTCAGGCCAGTTACCAATGCTGAGCACCGTGCTGACGGTGTCTGCCACAGGGGCTGCCGAAACCACGGCTGGCGCCGCGGCGGAGAATGCAAGAGCGCCGGCCAAGGCCACTGCTGCAGCAATCTTCTTCAACATAATTTTTCCTCAATGCGAGTCGGATTCGTTACGGAAATTTCGCGGTCCCTGTTGACATTCATTGTAAAATGTTTTCCACAGCGACTGTCAAGCTTTAGATGTAAAGACAGCGCAAAGACCAGCCTCTAGGAGGAACCTGTGGGGAACGGATTCGGAGAAAAGCTCCGTGCCGAACGGCTCGAACGCGGGCTGACCCAGGCTGAATTGGGCAGGGACCTTTACTCGCCCAGCTACATTTCACTTCTTGAAACCGGCCGGCGGGAGCCCACGGCCGAAGTCATCGAAGAACTCGCCCGCCGTCTGGAACTGGCACCAAAAGCCTTGGAAGCCTGGAGCCAGCCCGTATCCGTCAGTGACGCCGAATACGTGCTTGCCGGGCTGTACGCGAGGCAAGCTTGGGACCTCAGGGACTACCCGCTTGCCGCAAGCCACGCATCAACCGCCGCCCAAATCGCGCTCGAGGCAAAGAACACCAGCGCCTGGTGGAACATGACCTACATGCAGGCCGAATGCCTCATGAAGCAGGGGCAGTTGAAGGAATGCCAGCAGATCATCCAGCATCTCCTGGAACATCCCATGGCCACGGAATCCGCGGGCCTGGGAGTCCGTGCCCGGCAGATGCTTGCCGCTGTCTGCCACGGACAAGGGCAGCTGGCCACCGCCGTCGAGCACGCCAAGGAGGCCGTGAGGCTTTCCGAGCAGCTGCCCAAGGGCTCAACGTTGATCATCGGGGCGCACCGGGCGCTGATCGGGGCACTGGCGGAGAGCGGCAGGTTGGACGAGGCCTGGACATATTGCCAGGCCATGAACAACCAGATGGACGACCATTCGATGTCGCAACTCGCAGGCGAAGTGGCCTGGGTGGTGGGAAACGTGGCCTTCATGCGCCACGACTATGTGGAAGGCATCAAGCATCACGAGCGCGCCGCGAAGCTGCTCTCCCCCGCCAATGACATTGAGCTGTGGGCCCGCTTTAACAAGGCATCGGCGGCTGTCCGGCTCTCCTCGGGAATCGTGGAGCCGGAGACGCTCTCGGCCATCGAACGCGCTGAACTCGCCCTGTCGATTGTGGGCGGAAACAAGACGGACCAGCTGGAAGTTGCCTTTATCCGCGCCCGCTGGCTCTACCTGACGGGCGACATCCCGGCCGCCATCACCAAGCTGCGCGAAATCCACTCGGACCGCGATGTCCTCGCCCGGCACACTGCGGGCGAGGTTGCGTTCCTCCTCGGCAAGGCACTCAAGGCGGCCGGTGAAAACACGGACGCACTGGTCCACCTTGAAGAAGCCCAGCGCGATTTCACCGCCGCGGGCGCAGCCGACCGCGTCCAGCAGGCCATGGACTCCGTACTGGAGATCCGGCTGGCGGAACGTCGGGCGGCGTCTGGCCATGGCGAGAACGCGAAGTCTTCCCGCGCGAGCTAGTGACGAGTTAGACGAAAGTCCGGCCGGTCAGCTTCTCGTAGGCTTCCACGTAGCGGGTGCGCGTCTTCTCCACGACGTCGGCCGGCAGCGCGGGCGGCGGGGTGTCACTCGAGCGGTCCCAGCCCGACTCCGCGGAGGTCAGCCAGTCACGCACAAACTGCTTGTCGAACGATGGCTGCGCCTTGCCCGGCTCGTAGGTGGACGCGTCCCAGAAACGTGAGGAATCCGGAGTCAGGACCTCATCGCCCAGGGTAATGACACCTGTGTTGACATCGATGCCGAACTCAACCTTCGTGTCGGCCAGGATGATGCCGCGGCCACGGGCGATCTCTTCCGCGCGGGTGTAGATCTTCAACGTGAGTTCGCTCAGGCGTGCGGCGATATCGTCGCCCACCATCGCGACGACGTCGTCGTAGGTGATGTTCTCGTCGTGCTCGCCGACTTCAGCCTTGGCAGAAGGCGTGAAGATGGCGTGCCCGAGACGCGAGCCGTCAACCAGGCCTTCGGGCAAGGGGATGTCGCAGACGGTGCCCGATTGGCGGTACTCGGCCAGGCCGGAACCCGTGAGATACCCGCGGGCGATGCATTCCACGGGGAACATCTCCAGCCGTTTGCAGATCATCGCGCGGCCCTCAACTTCTGCGGGCACACCCTCGGCGACCGTGGACGCCAGGACGTGGTGCTCCACGCCAAGCTGCTCGAACCACCACAGGCTCAATTGAGTAAGGACCCGGCCCTTGTCCGGGATCTCGCTGCTCAAGACGTGGTCGTAGGCGCTGATGCGGTCGCTTGCCACTACCAGGACACGGTCCTGGCCGGATTCGGCCCCGCTGAGATCATCTGCCGGGACGTAGAGGTCGCGGACTTTGCCCGAGTAGAAGTGCTTCCACCCCGGGAGGTCGAGGGTTTCGGTCTGCAGGCCGTTTGCGTTGTTTTCAGGCATGGTTCAGGCCTTCACATTCGGGATGGAGCCGGTGGCCGGGGAGACCACGTGGATCTCGCCGCGGGCTGCCTTGCCGGCGATATCGGTACGGAACTGTCCGCCGTCGAGCTGGACCAGCTCCACGCCGTCGTAAGCCCGCTCGCGGGCCTCCACGAGGTCGGTGCCCAGCGCGACAACCGCCAGCACGCGGCCGCCGGCGGAAACAAGCCGGCCTTCTTCGTCCAGCTTGGTGCCGGCGTGGATGACGTGGACGCCTTCCAGCGCGTCAACCTTGTTCAGGCCGCGGATGCGGTCCCCCGTGCGGGGAGTGTCCGGGTAGTTTTCGGCGGCAACGACGACGGCGACGGCCGACTCCTTCGACCAGCGCAGCTCTTCAGCCTGGTCCAGTTCGCCCTTGGCGGCTGCCAGCATGAGTGCGCCGAGCGGGGTCTTGAGCCGGGCCAGGACCGCCTGGGTTTCGGGATCGCCGAAGCGGACGTTGAATTCGATGACGCGCGTGCCGCGGGAAGTCAGGGCCAGGCCGCAGTAGAGGACGCCGACGAACGGAGTTCCACGGCTGGCCATCTCGTCCACGGTCGGCTGGGCCACGCGGTCGATGACTTCCTGCACCAGGCCTTCAGGCGCCCACTCGAGCGGGGTGTAGGCGCCCATGCCACCGGTATTGGGGCCTTCGTCATTGTCGAAAATCCGCTTGAAGTCCTGTGCCGGCGACAGCGGCACCGTGGTGCGGCCGTCGCACAGGACGAACAGGGAGACCTCGGGTCCGTCCAGGAACTCCTCGATCACCACGGTTCCGCCAGCGTCGAAACAAGCCTGAGCGTGGGCGAGTGCTTCCTCGCGGTCATTGGTGACCACGACGCCCTTGCCGGCGGCCAGTCCGTCATCCTTGACGACATGCGGAGCGCCGAAAGCGTCCAGTGCGTCAGCTGCCTCTGCAGCGTTTGTTGCCACGCGGGCCATGGCGGTGGGCACGCCGGCCTCGGCCATGACTTCCTTGGCGAACGCTTTGGAGGCTTCGAGCTGCGCCGCGGCCTTGCTCGGGCCAAACACCGGAATGCCGGTTTCGCGGACAGCGTCGGATACGCCCGCCGCGAGTGGGGCTTCAGGGCCGACCACAACCAGGTCAACCGCCAACTTTGTCGCAAGCGCAGCGACGGCGCCGGGGTTGTTCCCGTCGATCGCGTACGTGGGGACCAGCTTGGCGATGCCCGCGTTTCCCGGAGCCGCATGGACCTCGGAAACGTTGGGATCCTTGAGCAAGGAGCGGACAATTGCGTGTTCGCGGCCCCCGGGGCCAATGACGAGTACCTTCACAGTCTTCAAGGGTACTTTGTGCGGGGGCAGGCTCCTAAGCTGTCTCCACCATTGGACATGCCCACCCACACCCCGGGACCAAGAGGGAGCATGCCCACCCTTCGTTACGAGCGATGGACATAACAGTGATATGCCCATTCCTGACAGCCAAGAGGGAGCATGTCCAACCCAGACCGCAGGACCAAGACGGAGCATGCCCACACCTGGCCATGAACAACGGACATGACAGTGATATGCCCACTCCAGAGCATCGACGCAGGGCATGTCGATACCCCACCCCCAACGCAGGGCATGTCCATACCCCACCCCCAGCGAAGGGCATGTCCGTACCGCACCTCCAACGCTGGGCATGTCCAACCCAGACCGCGGGACCAGGACGGAGCATGCCCACCCCTGGCCATGAGCGATGGACATGACAGTGATATGCCCACTCCCCATCTCCGACGCTGAGCATGTCCATACCCCGCCCCCCAGCGAAGGGCATGTCCGTACCCCATCTCCGACGCTGAGCATGTCCAACCCATCTCGGAGGCCTCCGGCTACGAACAACCTGCATGAACAAGCTCAGGAACTGGCTCAGGGGACCCACCGCATTGGCTGCACTGGCCGGGGTGGCCGCTGCCGCCGTCGTACTTTCCGTTGCGGAACTGATCGGCGCCTTCTTTACGGCCCGGGCTACTCCTGTTATTGCGCTGGGGTCCACGTTCATCGACTTCACGCCGCCGTGGATGAAGGACTTTGCCGTGACCACGTTCGGCACCAATGACAAGGCCGCTCTGTTTGTGGGCATGGGCCTGACCATCTTCGCGCTGGCTTGCGTGCTGGGCGTCGTGGCCTTCCGCAACTGGGCCCTCGGTGTGTTGGGCGTTCTCGGCATGGGTGCGGTGATTGTGGCTGCCTTGGTGACCCGGGCCAGCGTGAAGCCCGTGGATTCCATACCGAGCCTGATCGGCACTGTGGCTGGGCTCATTGTCCTCCGTCTCTTGGTGGCGCGGCTCTGGCGGCTGAGGTCCTTCCCGGAAGCCCCTGCGGACACCGCGGCCAAAGGCATCGAACGTCCCGCCACGACGCGCCGAACTTTCTTCGCCGCCACGGGTATCACCGTTGCCGCAGCGGCCATCGCAGCCGGCGGCGGTCGGTTCCTGAGTGCCGCACGCAGCAATGTGGCCAAGGCACGGGATTCGTTGAAACTCCCGGCTCCGGCCCGGCCGGCTGCTCCCGTCCCCGCGGGCGTCCGGTCCCCGACGCCGGGAGTCACCCCCTGGCTCACCCCGGCCAAGGACTTCTACAGGATCGACACCGCCCTCAGCGTGCCGGAGATCAACGCCCAGGATTGGGAGTTGAGGATCCACGGGCTGGTGGAACAAGAGGTCCGGCTGACTTTTCAGGATCTGCTCGACGCCCAACTGATCGAAACCCATGTGTCGCTCACGTGCGTGTCCAACCCCGTGGGCGGAAACCTGGCCGGCAACGCCAAATGGCTGGGCATGCCCATCCGCGACGCACTCAAACAAGCGCGTCCCAAGACGGGAGCGGACATGGTCCTCTCCACCTCGATCGACGGCTTCAGCGCCTCCACTCCGCTGGAAGTGCTCCAAGATGGCCGGGACGCCATCCTGGCCATCGGCATGAACGGCGAACCACTCCCGCTGGAACACGGCTACCCCGTGCGCATGGTGGTTCCGGGTCTTTACGGCTTCGTCTCCGCGACCAAATGGGTGGTGGACCTGGAAGTCACCCGATTCGCCGACAACAAAGCCTATTGGACCACCCGCGGCTGGTCCGAGCGGGGTCCCATCAAGACCATGGCCCGGCTTGAAGTACCCAAGTCCTTCGCCAAAGTACCTGCCGGCAGGGTCGCCTTGGGCGGCACAGCCTGGGCCCAGACCCGTGGCATCAAGAAGGTGGAGGTCCAGATAGACAACGGCCCATGGGCCGAAGCCACCCTCGCCGCGGAGGCATCTGTCGTCACGTGGCGGCAGTGGTCCTTCACTTGGGACGCCACTCCGGGACCCCACTACATCAAGGTCCGGGCCACGGACGGAACCGGCGAACTGCAGACTGAAAAGCGGGCGGATCCCGTGCCTGACGGCGCCTCGGGATGGCAGTCCGTTATGGTGACCGTGGAGTAGCCCGGGAAGGTGGTTCCTTCGCCCTAGACTTGCATCATGCCCTTGAGTTCGCATGAAACCTTTAGCGTTGAGTCCGCCGTCGAGCTGGCAGTGATCGAACGCAGCGGCTTCATCGAATCGCGCCACATCGGTTCCGCAGTGGTTCTTTCCGGTGACGGCTCGGTGGTGACCCAGCTCGGCGACATCACGACGCCCATCTACGCCCGCTCTGCGCTCAAGCCTTTCCAAGCTCTAGCTTCGATGCAGTCGGGGGTGCCCCTGCGCGGCGCCCAGGTGGCTTTGGCGTGTGCCAGCCATGTGGGCTCGCTGGATCACATGGACGTGGTGGAAGGCATGCTGAAAGCGGCGGGCGTCCGGGAAGAACAGCTGCAATGCCCGTCGGTGTGGCCGCAGGACGAAGTTGCGCGCAATTGGTTGATCCGTTCCGAGCACGGCAAGTCCAAGTTGGCTTCCAATTGTTCAGGCAAGCATGCTGCGTTCCTCTGGGCCTGCACCGAGAACGGTTGGGACACGCACAGTTACCTGGAGCCCAACCATCCGTTGCAACAGCGCGTGCGGACCGTCATCGAGGAATACAGCGGCGAGAAAATCGCCCACCTCGGCATTGACGGGTGCGGAGCACCCGTTGCCGCGCTTTCCCTGACCGGGCTGGCGCGGGCGTACTCGCGCCTGGCACAGGCCCCGCGGGACCAGAGCTCCAACGCCCGCGCGGCAACCATTGCCACATCCATGTTGGACTACCCGTGGGCAGTGCAAGGCCGCGGCGAGGCGAACACCATCGTCATGGACGAACTCGAAGTGCTTGCCAAGGGCGGAGCCGAAGGTGTCCTGGTCCTGGCAACCCCCACAGGTGCCTCTGTCGCAGTGAAGATCCTGGACGGGAACCCCCGCGCAGCCACCCTGGTTGGACTCACGCTTCTCGCGGTTGCCGGCGCCGTCGATATTCCCGGTGTCTCGAGCGTGCTCGAAAAGGTCGTGGAGCCCGTCCTCGGCGGCGGCCACTCGGTCGGCAGAATCCGCCTGGGCCACGCCGTTTCGGCGCTGCTGGACTGATTGGAACTGGCGAACTATGGCAATTGCACGACGCCGGATCGACCTTGAGGAAGGCCGCGCGGCACTGGCCGCATGGCAGGCCGCCGTCGGGCAAGAATCCGTCGGGCCGGAAGCCGGGCCGGGGACGCCGCCGTCGCGCACTGTGCTGGCCACCGCGGTGCGTTACTCGCTGGAGGAACTCACCGCCCGCGCCCCCGGCAACTCGGTGGAAGTCAGGGTGCCGCCCTTCGGGGTCACCCAGTGCGTGGAGGGACCCCGGCATACGCGCGGCACCCCGCCGAACGTCATAGAGTGCGACGCCGCCACTTGGCTGGAGATGGTCACCGGCCGCTTGGCGTGGTCCGCCGCCGTCGACGCCGGCCGGGTAGCCGCGTCGGGCCTGCGCGCAGATTTGTCGGAGCTGCTGCCGCTGCTCTAAGCGTTTAAATGGTTGATCGCCCCACGGCGGCGCCGTGGGGCGATCAACTGGAATGGTGCGTGGTGCCTAGTCCGGGCTGACGGAGGGGCTCCGGTGCTGGCCCGGTTTGATCATTTCGAACTGCGGAATCGCGTCGGGATTCGGGCCGCCCCGGAACTTCGGCGAAGGTTCGCGTCCTTCGCTGAGACGCTCGATTTCCTGTTCCTCGAAGACGTCCTCGGCCCCGAGCATGATGGCGGAATCCTCGTTGGTGATTTCACCGTTGAAGGCGCGGACCATGACCGACCGGTCGAACTGGCCTTCCCATTTCGCGACGACGAATGTAGCGACGCAGTTGCCGAGGAGGTTGACGACGACGCGCATGGAGTCCATGAGGCGGTCGGCACCCAGGAGCAGCGCGACGCCGGCAACCGGGAAGATGCCCAGTGCGGCGGCCGTTGCCGAGAGAGCCAGGAAGGACGAGCCCGGGACGCCCGCCATGCCCTTGGACGTCAGGAGCAGGACACCGAGGGCTGCCAACTGCTGCCCCAGGTCGAGGTGGTGGCCGAAGGCCTGGGCCAGGAACAACAGCGAGATCGAAAGGTAGATCGCGGCGCCGTCGAGGTTGAAGGAGTAGCCCGTGGGGACAACCAGGCCGGTGGTGGCCCGGGAGCAACCGGCGTTGGTCAGCTTGGTCATGATGCGGGGCATGACCGCCTCGGTGGATGCCGTGCCCAGTGCGAGCAGGAATTCCTCACGTGTGTACTTCAGGAACTGCCACAGGGGCACCCGGGCGAAGGTCCAGGCGACGAGGAACAGCAGGCCGATGAAGACGATGGCCGCCCCGTAACAGGATGCGATCAGGAGCGCATAGGTCCCCAGGGTGTCGAGGCCGTACTGGCCGATGATGAACGCCATGGCGCCAAATGCACCGATGGGCGCCACTTTCATGATCCAGGACATGATCTTGAAGATCAGTTCCAGGACAGTTTCCATGAGGCTGATGACCGGTAGGCAGCGCTCGCGTCCGATGACGACGATTGCCGCGCCGAAGAAGACCGAGAAGAACAGGACCTGGAGCAGGCTGTTGCTGGCGAACGCGCCGATCACAGAGGTGGGAATGATGTCCAGGAGGAAGGAAGCCGCATCCTTGGGCGGCGCCGTCCCGGTCTTTGCGTTCAGCGCATCCTGGGAGAGCGTGCTGGGATCGATGTGGAGTCCGGCGCCGGGCTGAACGAGGTTTCCCACGATCAGGCCGAAGACCAGGGCAAAAAGCGTGGCGCCGGTGAAGTACAGGAGTGCCTTGACCCCGACCCTTCCGACCGCCTTGACGTCGCCCACTGCCGAGATTCCCGTGACGATCACGAGGAAGATCAGCGGAGCGATGATCATCTTGATGAGTTGAATGAAACCATCGCCCAGTGGCCGGAGGGCGGACCCGATATTCGGCCAGAAATGGCCGATGAGTACACCTGCGACGACGGCGATCAGAATTTGGAAGAAGAGCGACTTGTACAGTGGCTTCTTCTTCCGCGGGGCCGAACTCGCCTTCAGCGCCGCAGAGTCTGGGAACTTCATTGATCTGAACCAATCAGTTTGGGAACAGCCCCCGATTTCGGGGATGAATTCAATGTAATCCCGCTCACACCATTCCACAAGGGGAAATTCAAATTTCACAATGTGGAATCATGTGGCAGTGATGCTGCTCCTTGTCTGCGAAGATCCTGAACCCACGCAATGAGTCGAAGCCATGAACTTCCCGGGTGTCGAGTGCCTCCATGAACTCCAGTGTCTGCCCCGTGATGACTTGCCCGGGGACGAGGATAGGGAAGCCCGGAGGGTAGGGCGTGACGAATCCGGCCGACACAACTTCCTCGCCTTCAGCGATCCTGGCCTTGATCTCGTTGGCCAAAAGGTATGTGGTGGATCCCGGCTTGTAGCTCTCGAAATACGCGGCACGAATGTCGCCATCTGGGCTGAGCGGATCGCCCCGGTAGCGGTCCGCGAACCTGCTGAAGTCCGGCAAGGGCGGAGTGGCTCCGGTGAGGCCCGCGGCGACACCGGCGTCTGCCGTTTCCCGCGCTCGTTCCTCCTCGAACGACTCGGCCAGCTTGACCAGGACTTCGATCAGGTAGGCGACGGCGCTGCGGGATGTGCCGATATTGGTCATGAAGAGCACGGTGTTACGCGAGGTCTTGTTGACTTGGATCCCGTGTTTGTCGGCGAGATAGCGGTGCCGGAACGTGTCGCCGTCGATCCCGGTCCGGCTGATATCCAGCGTGAGGCGGCTGGGGTCGACGACGAACTCGTCGTGCCGCCAGGCGTCCGCCAGGGCCGCCAGCCCGTCCCGGAGCGGCATGGCACTGCCCGTTTCCCGATAGGGCGCCGCAATGAGGTCCCTCGACGTGAGGACCCGGAAGTACTTCTTCAGCAAGGGGTGGCGGGCCACAGCCTGGGCAACGCTGGTTGCCAGATCCGCCTGTTTCTGGACCAGGCCGAAACCCTCAAGTTCTACCTGGCGGCGCCCGATGTCGAGAGAAGCGAGGATCTGGTAATTGGGCGATGTCGAAGTATGGGTCATATATGCTTCGCGGAACGACTCTTGGTTATGCTCGCTGAAGTCCTGATCGAAGATATGGATCATGGATCCCTGGCGCAACGAAGTGAGGGTCTTGTGTGTGGACTGCGTGGCGTAGACGCGCAGTCGCGCTTTCGCTGGATCCGGGATCAGCCGGGTCTTCAGCCAGAGTTCATCATCGGCGGGCGCGCCCGTCACCGCGTCGTGGAGCGATGCCGCTTGTTCAGCATGCCTGCGGGCGTAGTCGGGGTCACCGAAAGAAGCCTCAAGCGTCCTCGCCGCGGCCATGGCCGTCCTGCGTCGGAAGACGGGGTGGGACCGGGCGAAGGCGAACCACGCTTCGTCCCAAAGGAAGACCAGGTCGGGTTTGATGGCCAGGCATTCTTCCATGACCCGTTCGACGTCATAGACGATGCCGTCGAAGGTGCAGTTGGTCAGCGTGATCATCTTGACTGCGTCCAGGCGCCCGGCACTTCGGTAGGCCAGCAACCGGGCCTTGATGCTGGCGAGGGGTACGGCACCGTAGAACGCGTACTTGTCCAGAGGGTAGGCATCCAAGTAGGAAACCTGGGCCCCGGCTAGGACGAAAGCGTAGTGGTGGGATTTGTGGCAGTTGCGGTCGACGAGGACCACATCCCCGGGAGCAAGGATCGACTGATGAACGATCTTGTTTGCGGTGGATGTTCCATTCGTGACGAAGAAGGTCTTTTGTGCACCGAAAGCCCGCGCCGCCAAGTCCTGGGCCTCCTTGATCGATCCGTGCGGATCCAACAGCGAATCGAGGCCCCCCGAAGTCGCAGACGTCTCGGCCAAGAGAAGATTCATCCCGTAGAAATCAACCATGTCGCGGATCCAGGGCGAATTGCCCACCGAGCCGCCGCGAGAGATCGGCAAGGCGTGGAAGACGCTGGCCGGGCGCCGGCTGTATTCCTGCAGCGCAGTGAAAAACGGGGTCCTGTACCGCTGAGCGACGCCTGACAACAGCGATAGGTGCAGGTCGAGATTGTCCTGCCTGCGGAAAATCCTCCGGAATCGCTTCGTCAGTGAACCCGCGAGGCTCTCCATGGCGACACCGGCTACCAGGTACACATCAAGTTCGGGGCGCAACTCGGAGATCTGCTCGGCCAGGCTAAGGAACCTGCCCAGCGGCGGCATTCCGGCAAGTTCAGGGCCAACCAGGCCGGCAAGGTATTTCCTCAGGTCGCGGCCAAGCGGCTGGCTGCTGCCGATGGTGAATCCCGGGCGGAGAATGCAGGCCTGGATGGCAGGATTCAGGACCAAGGCAACCAGCGCATCCTCGTAGCTGGGAACCACGATGAGTTCATAGGTGAAGGCATCGGACGGCCTCCGTTGGGCCAGCATTTCCGCTTTCAGCGTTTCGGCTTCTTGTTCAGTGATGTCGTCGACAAACAGGACCTCGAACCGCGGCCGCTCCCTCGCCTGCCGTTGCTCCCCGAAGCCTTCGTCCTGAACACCCGAAATGGAGCGCTCCGCCCCGGACTGCCCTGGTTCCGGACTGACTGGTCCCGGACCGGGGGGAAGCATCAGGTGGGACATTCCGCGGATCATCTCCAGTCCGGCGTCGTAATCACCCGAATCCACGCAGTCGAATAGCGGCACCAACGCGGCGAGCCCCGGCGCCGCCCAATACAGTTCCACGGCCTGCAGCAGACGCAGGGCCTGGATGGCCTGGTCCTGCAGACCGGTATGCGACCGCGTTCCAGGGCCGCCCTTTGCCAGCTGCTTGAACGCGTACCCGAGAAACTCCCACGCGTCGGCGCGCGAACGCCACGCGCTGCTGGGCGTGCCGATGTCCCGCAGGCTTCGCTTGGTCAGGGTGGTTTGCTTGGTCAGGGTGGCGCTGTTGTTTCGGGACGTCATTCCGGGCAAGGTAATTCCGCTTTCCATCAATTCGTTGTGCATCAGGAGCGTTGGCCGCCCTGGGAGAAGGAGCCGGCGACGACGGGCAGGTCGCCAGTGAGGCCGCGTCGGGCCTCGGCTGCCTCCAGGATCCGCTTGCGGCAAGCGAACCAGCCGGCAATGAGCAGGGGTATCAGGAGCAGCAGGGAAGCGAGCACCCAGCGCCCGGTCTCCGAGAAGCCCATCGTGACGAGAACGAAGGCAAGGAAGGCGAGCGTGAGGTATGAGGTGAAGGGGGTTCCGAAGAGCCGGAATGACGGACGAGCGGCCTTGCCGAGCCTGACCCAGGTCTGAAGCTTGATGTGGCACAGGATAATGGTTGCCCAGCCGCCGATGATCCCGATCGCAGACACCTCGAGAACGATCTCGAACACTTGGGACGGCACCAGGGCATTCAGGCCGACACCAAGGAGAGTGATCACCGCTGTCAGCAGGATGCCGCCATACGGCACCCCCGATTTGCTCATCCTGGCGGTGAACTGTGGCGCGGAGCCATTGACCGCCATGGACCTCAAGATCCGGCCCGTGGAATAGAGGCCGGCGTTGAGACTCGACAAAGCCGCTGTCAGGACAACGAAGTTCATCACCGATGCCGAAACAGCCGCGGCATGGGGATCTCCGAGATGGGAGAAGAAGGTGACGAACGGCGATTCGCCGGATTTGTACGCCGTGAACGGCAAGAGCAACGAGAGGAGCACCACGGAACCGACATAGAAGAGGGCGATCCGGAAGACCACCGTGTTGACGGCCTTGGGCATCACCTTTTCCGGGTTGGCAGTTTCGCCTGCAGCCGTACCAACAAGTTCAATTGCGGCATACGCGAACACGACGCCGCTGATCGCGAGCAGGGGCGCTACGGCACCGGTCGGGAAAGCTCCGCCGTGGTCCAGGATCACGCCCAGCCCGGGAACGCCGATGTCGGTCTTCCCACCAAAGACGATGAAGCAGACCCCGACGACAAGGAAAGCTACCAGCGCAGTCACCTTGATCAGCGCGAACCAGAATTCCATCTCGCCGAAGATTTTCACGGAGACGAGGTTGAGGGCCAGGACAATGACGAGGGCGCAAAGCGCGATAAGCCATTGTGGGATTGTTTGCAGCGGCACCCAGAATTGCCCCCAGAATTTGACGTAAAGCGCCACGGCGGTGACATCGACAATCGACGTCATGGCCCAGTTGAGGAAGTACAACCAGCCGGCCGCGTAGGCCAGCTTCTCGCCATAGAACTCTCTGGCATAGGACACGAACGAACCCGAGGATGGCCTGTGTAGAACCAGTTCGCCGAGGGCGCGCAGAATCAGGAACGCAAAGAACCCGCAGAGGGCGTAGACGAAGATCAAGGCCGGACCGGAACCATTCAATCGGCCACCCGCCCCCATGAAGAGTCCCGTTCCGATCGCGCCCCCGATCGCTATCATTTGGATCTGCCGGGGTTTGAGGGTCTTGTGGTAACCGGCGTCCTCGCTTGAAAAATCCTGCGCAGCGGTTGAACGGTCACC
Source organism: Arthrobacter sp. GAS37 (assembly GCF_044908325.1). Classification (NCBI taxonomy): domain Bacteria; kingdom Bacillati; phylum Actinomycetota; class Actinomycetes; order Micrococcales; family Micrococcaceae; genus Arthrobacter; species Arthrobacter sp. GAS37. The sequence continues at coordinate 7,179 of NZ_JBIYDB010000031.1, read as the reverse complement.
AAGAAGCTCCCGGTTGTTTTCCAGCGAATCAGCGGGATCAAGCCCGGCGATCTGAGCCCCGGCGATCGGGCTCGGCGCAGGCGGGTTCAGTGTGCGTTTCATTCCAGGGGTCTCCTTTGACTCCGGTTCCGCGGGTGCGGCTGCATGCTCCAGAACTTGTCCCCCTGCTGAGGCTTGGAATCACAGCTACACTGCTGGATCGTCAGAGGAGGGGACGGAAACAACTCTAGGTTCCGGCGGAAGGGAAGGAACTGTCTGGCCAGCTAAATTCGCCCGATCCCCGTTGTGCGCGAATGACAACTTCGTTCCGCCAGAGTGCGAGTAGTGTTCATGGCTGTGAGCGCGGCTAAGCCGCTTAGAGGAAGTGAATACGGGTGGCACCCCATGAATCTGCCGAGCATGTCATTGGCGCCATGCTCAGCGACATACTTGAAGACATTGGAGTCGACAACGGGCAACTGCTGGTTCCTCCCGGAACGGACAACGGCACGGTTCGTGAAACGGTGATCGTGGACGCCGAGGACGATGCGCCGGTCCAACACGGGAGCTTGGTCCTGCTGATCGGAGTCCGGGGTCGCGCGGCATTGCCCGGCATCCGGAAGCTGATTCCGGACTACCCCGCCGCCGTCGCGGTGAAAGGGAACGAGGAGGACCTGGACGCCGTCCGGGAAGTGCTGTTTCCCACCGGAATCGGCCTGATCGCAGTGTCTCCGGCAATGAACTGGGGAACGCTGGAAAGCATCGCCAAGAACCGCATCCAGGAGCCTGCACTTTCCGCCGACGCGTCCACGATCATTCACCGGGATCTTTTTGCGATCGCCCAGACCACCGCGACCCTGGCCAACGGCCACGTGGTCATTGAGGATCCGGCAAACCGCGTCCTGGCGTACTCGCCGGCCTCGAACGACGTCGATGAACTCCGCAGGCTCTCCATCCTGGCCCGGCGTGGACCGGAGCGTTACCAAAAACTGTTGAAGGAGTCAGGGGTCTACAAGCACCTGCAAGCGGCCGAGGCTCCCATCCATATGGAAGCCAACCCGACGGAAGGTCTCCGGGAACGGGTGGCGATCGGTATCCACGCAGGCAACAGGATCCTGGGGTACATCTGGCTTCAGGAAGGGAAGGAACCCCTCGCCCACAACACGGACAAGCTCATGGTTGGAGCGGCACGGCACGCGGCCATAGAACTGGTCCGGCACCGCAACGAGCAATCCCAGGCACTACGGCGCGACAGGATCTCCAGCCTGCTCAGCGGCACTCCCCAGATCCATTCCCAGGCACAGTCCGCGGGCATCGATCCATCCAAGCCGGCAGCCCTTGTCCTGATTTCCGCCCAAGGCGACGACGAGACGGCAGCCGGCTTGCAACTGCGGCGTGGCGAGTTGGCCAATGTGGCATCGATCCATGCGGCCGCCTACCGTCCCGGTGCCGTGGTGGGAGCCATCGGCCTGGAAATAGCCATGATTCTTCCTGACCTTGACCCCGTAAAGTCCCCTCCGGCCATCAACCGCCTCATCAACGTCATTGTCCGGGACGCGAGGGTCCACCTGCACTGCCAGGTGCAGGCCGCCGTCGGGCCCGTCGTCGAACGCCTGGACGCATTGCATGGCACGCTCGAGCACGTCCGCAGCGTATTGAAAGTCCTGGAAAGCACGCCCTCGATTCATGTGGCCTCCTACGCAGACGTGGAAACGACCGTTCTGACGAAGGAATTGCTGGAGCTTCTGGCTTCGAGGACCGACCTTCGGCATGGAGGCATCTCCCTGCTGTGCGACAAGTACCCGGAGTTCGCCACTACGCTGTTGACGTACCTTGAATTCTTCGGTGATGTGAACCGGTGTGCGGAAGAACTGGCCGTCCACCGGAATACGGTCCATTACCGGCTGCGGCGAGCCTGCGAAGTGGCCGGCATCGACCTCCACTCCGCAGAGCAACGGCTGCTCGCGCATCTTCAGCTCAGGCTGTGGACCCACTCCGAAGGACGGTACTAAGAAACATGGACCTCCAGAATCTCCTTGACGACATTGTCGGCACGGTTCAGCCCTTGCTCGGCCAGGGAGCGCCTGCAGACTACATCCCGAGCCTGGCCGCGGTGGATACCAGGCAATTCGGCATTTCCGTGGCAACGGCCAGCGGCGACGTGTTCTCCTCCGGAGACGCCGACGTACCTTTCTCCATCCAAAGCATTTCGAAGGTCTACGCCCTCGCCCTGGTGCTCGCCGGGGATGGCGACCGGATCTGGAAGCGCGTGTTCCGGGAGCCCTCCGGCAATCCGTTCAATTCCTTGGTGCAGCTGGAACACGAAGACGGAATTCCGCGGAATCCGTTCATCAATGCCGGCGCCCTGGTTGTCACCGACAGGCTGCTCAGCATCGTGGGCAACTCGCCATCACCCGTCCGGGAATTGCTCCGGCAAGAAAGCGGCAACAACTCTATAGACGCCGACCCCGAGGTAGCTGCTTCAGAGGCGGCGAACAGTCACCGCAACGCCTCGCTGGCACACTTCCTGGCAAGCTACGGAAACCTCGAAAACCCCGTGGACTCGGTCCTCGAGGCATACATCAACCAGTGCGCGCTTGAAATGAGCTGCACTGATTTGGCCCTCGCGAGCCGGTTCCTGGCCAACAACGGGCTGCGCGGGAACGGCACGGCGCTTCTGTCCCCGTCCCAGACAAAGAGAATCAACGCAGTGATGCTCACGTGCGGCACATACGACGCCGCCGGCGAATTCGCCTACCGCGTGGGACTCCCTGGAAAAAGCGGGGTGGGTGGCGGCATAGTGGCCGTGGTACCCAACAAATGCACCATCTGTGTCTGGAGCCCCGGCCTGGGACGATCCGGGAATTCACTGGCAGGCATTGCCGCCCTGGATGAGTTCACCACCCGCACAGGCTGGTCGATTTTCTAGCAGCATCGGGCTTCGAGCCGCAGCCAGCTAGCCGCGGCCCACGAACGGCATTCCGGCGGCGGTGACCACTACGGAACCAACATTGGCCGACGCGGGCATGTTGGCCATCATGAGCACAGCGCGGGCAGCATCCTCCACAGGAAACATGGGCTCCACTCGCCGGCTTCCATCGGCCTGGAGCGCACCCGAGCCTACGCCTATGGTGTCCATGATCTCGGTGCGGGTATTGCCGATATCGATCTGCCCGCAGGTAATTCCGAACGCACGCCCGTCCAGCTCGATGCTCTTGGTCAGGCCGCTCATGGCGTGCTTGCTCACGGTGTACGCGACGGACAATGGCCGCGGTGAATGGGCGGAGATGGAGCCGTTGTTGATGATGCGGCCGCCTTGCGGTTCCTGCGACTTCATGGTGCGCACGGCCTCGGCCGCGCACAGCATGGAGCCGGTGACATTCACGGCCAGAGTCGCATCCCAGTCGGCCACGCTGATCTCGTCGACGCCGCCGGAAGGGCCGAAGATGCCCGCATTGTTGAACAGGACATCAACCCTCCCCCAGCACTGGCGGGCCGCCGCGAAAAGGCGCGTGACGTCGTCGGGCACCGTTACATCGCACGGCACCGCAAGCGCCTCGGGGTGGCCGTCGGCAGTTTCGAGAAGCTGCGCTTCCCGGCGTCCGGCGAGGGCAACGCGGTAGCCATCGGCCAACAGAAGCCGGGCGACTGCGCGCCCGATCCCGGAACCGGCTCCGGTGACGACGGCGACCCGGGGCCGGGTAGGGATGGTTTCGCTCACGCGGTTCTCCTGTTTGTTGAGCTAGTGCGCGGCGGGAGCATCCGCCGTCGTCGTGTCCGTTGTGGTCAGGGGCCAGCCTATGACGGTCTTGGGACGCGGTGTGGCGTAGGTCCGGACCTTGGACGTGGACAGTCCCAGGCGGACGAGCGACTCGGCGATGGTCACCGCGGCGGCGACGCCGTCCACCACCGGAACGCCGCAGCGTTGGCGGATCTGCTCGTCGAGGCCCGCCATGCCGCCGCAGCCGAGGACGATGACTTCCGCTTTGTCGTCACGCACGGCTCGTTCAGCTTGTTCCACGATGGCTTCGACTGCGCGGTCCGGGTATTCCTCGAGTTCCAGGACGGCCATGCCGCTCGCGCGGACGGAGGCGCAGCGGTCGTCGAGCCCGGCGAGCTTGAGGCGGTCTTCGATAAGCGGGACCGCGCGGTCCAAAGTGGTGACCACGGAGTATTTGTGGCCGAGGAACATCGCGGTGCTGGCCGCGGCCTCGGTGATGTCGACCACCGGAACGTCCAGGAGCTCCTGTAGTCCCTCGCGGCCGTGCTCGCCATAGCCGGCCTGGATGACGGCGTCGAACGGTTCAGGATAGTTGACCACGCGGTCCATCACGGCGATGGCGGCGAGGTAGCTTTCAAAGTTTCCTTCGCAGGAATCGGCGCCGAAATGCGGGGTGATGCCGATGATCTCGGTGCCGGGAGCCGCGACGCTTCGCGCCTGGGCTGCGATGGAGTCGGTCATGGATTGGGTGGTGTTGACGTTTGCGACGAGGATGCGCATGTGTTCCTCCTGGATTGGGTGGCCTGATAGCCGGGTAGCCCGGTTAGCCCAACTGATCCCCACCGCCTCCCTCGCCTCGCAAGCTCGGCCAGGGAACCCTGGCGGTGTGGGCCCACGCAGTTGTTGTCGTTTTGACGGGCGAAAACGACAACAACTGCGTGTCAGTTGAGTATTAGTGGTTGCTGACGACGGCGATCGGCTCGCCGGAGACGTCGGTGTGCTGCTGTTTCTTGTCCGCGAACAAGTAGTAGCACAACGCCCCGATGCCTGCGCCGAAGAACCAGGCGAACGGTGCCGCGGCCTCCAGGGCGGGAACGAACGCAATGAGGATGGCGACGACGGCGGCCGGAACCATTGCGGCGATCGCCCGGGGGTTGACGCCGCGCTTGTAGAAGTAGGTGCCCGAAGGGTGGTCCGTGTAGAGGTCAAGGATGTTGACCTTGCCGCGGCGCAGGAGCCAGTAGTCGGCCATGACGACGCCGAACAGCGGGCCGAGCAGCGCGCCGAGTCCGCCCAGGAAGTACACGATCACCAGGGGGTTGTTGTAGAGGTTCCACGGCAGGATGACCAGACCGATGGTACCGCTGACCCAGGCTGCCTTGCGGAAGTTCAAGTGCTTGGGGAAGAGGTTGGTCAGGGCGTAGACGGGTGCCACGAAGTTCGCCATGAGGTTCACTGCGATGGTCAGGATCAGCAGGGCAAGGCAGGCCAGCACGAGGAAGAGCGTGTTCGGGATGCTCTGCACGATGTCCGAGGGGCTTTCAATGATCTTGCCGTTGATCTTGTACTGGCCACCGGCCATGATGACCACGATTGCGCCGAACAGGAGCATGTTGATGGGGATGCCCCAGAAGTTGCCGCGGACGATCGACTTCTTGGACACCGAGGAACGGGTGAAGTCGCAGAAGTTCAGCACGAAGGTGCCGTAGATGGAGACCCACAGCGCGCCGCCGGCGAAGATCGTGCGCCACATCTCCCCTCCTTCGAGGCCCTTGATGCCGGACCATTGGATGGCGCCCCCGGCCTCCACGAAGACCCAGATGGCAATGGCAAGCATGGTGGCGAGAATGATGGGGCCGGCGAAGGCCTCGTACTTGCGGATCATTTCCATGCCGAAGCTGACGATGACCAACTGGACAATCCAGAGCGATACGAAGGCGATCCAGCCAAGGGTGGACAGGCCCAGGATCGAGTTGGCGTCCATGTCCTTGAGTCCGGGGAACATGGCGACAAGCATGACGCGGAGCACCACGGAGGCAAGGTATGTCTGAATTCCGAACCAGGCGATGGCCACCGCCCCGCGGACGAGGCTGGCCAGCTGGGCGCCTCGGATACCGAAGCTGATCCGGCTCATCACGGGGAAGGGGACTCCGGTCTTCTGGCCCATGAAGCCGGAGAAGGTCAAGAGGGTGAACAGCAAAACCGCGCCGATGCCGAGGGCCACGAGGATTTGCCACCCGCCCAGGCCAAGCGAAAAGAGGCCGATGGCGAAAGCGTAGTTGCCAAGGCTGTGGACGTCGTTGGCCCAGAGGGTGAAGATGCTGTAGCTGGTCCAGCGCCTCCCCTCTTTCTTGGTGGGGGCCAGGTCGAGGTTATAGAGGCTGGGGCTGATGGTGCGGCCTGCTGCGACGGACGCTACATCGCACAGGGTTTCATTTCCTACGGACGGATGTACCGAACTGCCTGGCAGTATGGTCTGCTCCGGAGCCGTTGTGACGCCGACTGGGGGAGTCGATTGCATCGTGGATCTCCACTTCTTTGTGGTGCTGCAACTAGGCTTCCGAGACGCTGTGAGAGGAGTTGAAGCTTTTCGCATCGTGGAATCTAGTTATTGAATAGTGAAATAACTGTATGAGCTAGGTCACCTTTGGTCAAGGGCTGCGCTCCCGACGGCGGTCACAAACGGCAGAGTAGGGGCCGCGAGGCCTTGTGGGCGCTAGTCTCCGCCCCGCTGGATTGACGCTTGGCGAAGGCATGGCTAATCTCGAATTACAGAATTTTATTCTCACAATACGAAATTTCTATGCACGTTTCAGCGCGCACTACAGTGCAAGCGCCCAGACATTCAATGAAGAGAGGTTGGACGTGGCTGCAGGAGAAGAGACCTCACACATCCTTAGCGGGTTGACTTCCCAGCTGCCTGATCGTGATCCGGAAGAGACTGCCGAGTGGGTTGAGTCTTTGGATGCGTTGATCAGGGAGCAGGGCACGGAGCGGGCGCAGTTCATCATGCGCAGCCTGCTTCAGCGGGCGGGGTCCCAGTCGGTGGGGGTGCCGATGGTGACGACCACCGATTACGTGAACACGATCCCGGCGGACCAGGAAGCGCCGTTCCCGGGCAACGAGGAGTTCGAGCGCCGGTACCGGGCGTACATGCGCTGGAACGCGGCCGTGATGGTGCACCGGGCGCAGCGGGCGGACATCGGGGTGGGCGGGCACATCTCCACCTACGCCGGGGCCGCGACCCTGTACGAGGTCGGCTTCAACCATTTCTTCCGCGGCAAGGACCACCCCTCGGGCGGGGACCAGGTCTTCTTCCAGGGACACGCGTCCCCGGGCATGTACGCGAGGGCGTTCATGGAAGGCCGGCTCTCCGAGGAGGATCTGGACGGGTTCCGGCAGGAAAAGTCCAAACAAGGCCACGCGCTCTCCTCCTACCCGCACCCGCGCCTGATGCCCGCCTTCTGGGAATTCCCGAC
>NZ_JBIYDB010000030.1:0-49206 GCF_044908325.1 Arthrobacter sp. GAS37 | reverse complement strand
TGCATCGAAAGGGTGCTCCTCACGATCAGGAAAATATGGCGTCGAATACCACTATTTTCCCTTGTCGGAGCACCCTTTCACCGGTTTAACACACCACTCCGGCAGACCTGCCATGAAAACCCCGGGCTAAGATCGCCAAAGCTCCAGATCAGTCCAATCGTCCGGCACCCCAATCGATGCCTTGGTTAGGTGCTGCGATCCGGGAAACGCTTCGATTAGCTTGACCAAGCGCCCAGCCCAGTCACTGCCCGAATCGATAGCACGAAGCAAATAGGCCATCACTGCTAGGGCGTTATACAGGCCAAACACCTGCTTCGAGGAAACCTCGTCCTTCAGGTGATCGAGGAGATGAATTTGCCCCTTGCCTGGCCGCTTCGGGGTGGTCACAAGCTTCCTGTTGAAGATCCGTGCGTGGTGAGCGGCCACATTTCTCACGTAGTTCAGACTCGCGATCCAACTACTCATCACCCTCTTGGAAGGCACGCCGTACGCCTTGGCGATTTCCGTTCCGATCGAATTAACCAAGCCGCCGTACAAGCGACTCAATTGTCCCATTTCCATAATTTCGGTGGCGGCCCAGATCGGCATCCGACCGTCGTACTTATCACGGAAATGGGCAACGAATGCCTCGTCGGACGCGTTCTGCCGCGCCTGCATTCGCGCAATCCATTGCTCGTGCTTGCTTAGGCTCGGTTCGTTACCTAGAACAAATTGCGGATCAGTGAATGCCTTTACGAATGTTGCAGGATCGAGATGGGCAAAGGCAGAACGGCGACCCAGCACATAGCCGATCTGCATTCGCAGGGAAACTTCAATTCTCTCTATTCCGTCAAGGATGAGCATGCGAAGCCGTCGGTCAAAGTCGATGAGGGCTGCGGCGTCCTCGATGGAAGTCCCATACCGATATTCGTTGAGGATCTGCACGCGTTGCCGACCTTCATAGTCCAGGTACGTCTTCGACTCACGAAAAGGGTAGAGATAGCCGGTCAGTCGGTAGTATCCAACTGCGCATAGAACTTGCGAGGCTTTTCCGACATCCGGTATTCGCACGCCGCGTGAAGCAAGCTTCTTGATCTGGTCTTCGACCGACAGCCACTGTTTTGCGTACTCACCCACGATTCCCCCGATAAAGAAAATCAGCCCGAGCCGTGAGGCGAGCGGGCTGATCGTGATGAACCCAGAATATCACGCCTCGAAGACCACAAAACCCTGGGTGCAGGAGGGGCTGCTGTAGCGACAAGGCTCCGGATCTACAGGTCCCTCAGCGAGGAATCTGCGTCGAGCCGGGCGAGTCTTGCGACGTGGCCAACGGCTCCGAGGCACAAGAACAAAGGCACGCAGAGGAGCGCTCCGAGCACGAGCAGCCAGTTGGGCATTGCCCACGCAGCCACCGGCAAGAGGTCGAGCTGTAGGCCGCTGAAGACCGCCGTTCCTACGATGGAGCAAAAGGTTCCCAGGAGTGCACCCGCAACGCCAATGATGAGACCCACTGCCGCCAACTCGACCATGTAAACCCCTGCTATCGAGGCCCCCGACCAGCCGATGGCTTTGAGGAGACCCACTTCGCGGGCTCTCTGCTTGATCCAACTGCCACCAACAGAAACTCCAACGCCGAGGCAGAAGATGATCAGGAACCCACCGATCACCCAGCTGACAAGGGCAAGAAGAGCAAACAGTCCTGACAGGGACCGGATTTGGCCCGCGACGCTGTTCACTGAGTATCCGAGCGCCCGGACCTGGTTTTGTACACTTACCACTTCGTCTGCTGAATCAACGCGAACATATCCGCGGGGATAGGTTAGCGCTTTGGTATCCGGCCGGGCATTGGCGAGTGTTGACTTGAGTACCTTGCTGGATACGTATGCGGCCTGCGCGCCATCCGTACCCGGCGACGAGTTGTCATAGATACCTGAGACGCGGAGAGAAATGGAAACGGGTTCCCCGTTGCCGGGCCCGACTTCCTTCGTGTACACGAAGTTCATTTCCTTGCCGAGCAGCTGAGCATAATTCTGGCCTTGACCCTTGTCGGGAAGCAGGATCTGGCCTTCCCCAGGGCCGTCTCCAGGCACGTCTCCGAGCAGTACTTTTGGGGCGATGCCGCCGATAAATGGCGTCCCCATGAACGCACCGGGGTTGTTCGGAGATGGCCAGTTCGCAGGATCCTCTATGGCGAGGTCAATTTGTGCCCAGCCGGAGGACCCCACCACATGATCGATTTGGTCAAAACGGGATAACGAGTCATCGGTGATCTCTCGAGCTGAATCTGGACCTACTGAAGTTACCTCAACATAATTCAGGGCGGAGTTGGTGGTGATCTTGTTTGAGTATGAACTTATGCCGGCCCCAACGATGCTGTCGGCGAAAATGAATACAGCAATGCCAAGACTCATCAGGACCGCGAGTGGCCTTAATTTCGACAGAGAAAGCCGCACTGACCTCGCAGCAAAGACTCTATTTCTGTTCAAAGAGCAACTCCTTCATAGGAAGCTGACGGTGGGCCACATGCTGGAAGACTTCGTCATGCGAAGCGACAAGGACACCGCACCCGCCGTCGGCTCCCGTTCGCATGGCGTCCAGGATGGCTTCAGTGTTTGTCGCGTCAAGACCCGAACTTGGTTCGTCCGCTAGTAGCAGCGAAGGTTCGTTGATCAGTGCGCGGCAAAACGCGACTCTTTGTTGCTGCCCACCGGAAAGCCTCTTCGCTTGCCGGTCAGCGACCGCCGCAAGACCGAGGCGATCCAGCTGCTCCGTAATCGTTGCGCGTGTCATGGGGTGGCTGCTGGCAAGAAGAACATTTTCCAACGCCGTGAGTTCGGGCAGGAGGTTGCTGCCCTGAAACACCATTCCAATTTCGCTTGAGCGGACAAGACTAGCCGTCCGGGACGATGCATCGGTTCTGTCGTTACCGTTGATCCATACCTTGCCGGCATCGGGGGTTGAGAGGAGTCCTGCGATATTGAGGATCGTGGACTTCCCCGACCCTGACTCACCTCGCAACCAGACGATTTCACCTGCCTGGACGTTCAGGCTGACTTCAGAAAGGACCAACTGTCGCGTCCCGCGCCCATCTGCAAAAGACTTGGCGATGTTTTCAAGACGCAGAACCGAGCTCATTAGTTCTCCCCGAAGTCATAGGCGCCCGGGACCGCGATCATGGCAGCTGAAATCGAGAGGCTACACGGTGACGCTTTGTCTGGTTCCATCCGATACAGAGACGGGAATTCTTTACAGCCTTTCAGAGTCCGCAGTTCCTCGGCCGCCTTGTCGAAGTCGTTTGATCCGAGTCCGGACTGACTTGCGTTCGTCATGGCGGTCAACGCCCGAAAATAGTTCAGGCTTTTTCCTTTGGGGGAACGGATAATCTGCGGGAGAGCGGACTGGACGGCCGGAAACATTGATCTCACTTCTTCGCTGTTTGAGAAGTACATGGAGTTGGAGAGCGCCATCAGAGCGCCGGAGAGTAGGTCTTCAACTCCGGGATCTGCATCGAATGCCTCCAGTCGAGGCAACCAGGCATTGGGCTCAAGCTGCACCAGAATGTCTACCAACTCGATGTACCCGCTGAGATTTGCGAATGTCACGGCGGCCGGAAGCGCTGCCCTCCCCCGCTCGATGACCGCACCGTAGCTCACCCAGGATGAGGAGCCGGAGCGCTTAAGCGCCACAAGCGCCTTGAGCTGAGTGACTAGATCGGTTTCGGGGCCCTTCAGCACTCGTTCGAGTTCGTCTCGGGTTCGCTCGCTTGCGAGCTCTGGAAACCTCGTGTCGAGGAGTCTCGCGGCAAGATACGTCCCATGGATTGACCCTTTGGCGAGAGTTGATGAACGGATAAGTCCGGTCTTCTGGTCGACCCTGGGTGCAATACGGTCTTTGACAAGTCGTTGCGCCTCGGTCTGAGCGTTCAGCAATTCCAGGGAACGCAGCATTGAGGCGATCAGCGCGTCATCATGCACCTGGTTTGAATCCAGAAGCCTAACGATATGTTCTCTAGCGTCATTTGGAACGACCAGATCCTTTCTAAGAGTTGCTCTCACTTCAAGAGCGGCTTGAAAGTCAAGGGTTGACTCATAGTCGCCAGGGAGCTTCCTGGAATCCACGTTCTTCAACGCTCGTTCCAATTGACTTGGTTTCTCCTTTTGCAGAGCCGAATAGGAATCGAAGAGACGCCACAGAAGATAGGGCTTGTCCACGATCGAGTTGACGTCAATTGCGCCAAGCCGTACGAGCGCTTCTTCCACAAAGGATTTTGCAGCAATCGCGGACCAGCCTTGCATCCTACCGATATCGATCCAAAACCACAGGGCGGCGATTTCCGCGCCTACATCCTGTTGCCTCGGAGTCATCGCGGCATTGGCCAATTTCTTCTCCAATTCGGCAGGCACAGCCGCGCCGGCAGTCCTAATCAGCTTGAGCGCCGACCAGAGCGTCGGCAGGTCGGCTGTGGACTGCTCGCTGAGCGCTTCACGGACACTCTTATTGGCGCTGTCCGCGGCCAGCAGGTAGGTACTAAGGTCCTCGGAGTACACCGCCGTGGTGTACAGATCTCCACGCTCTTGGCCCTCCCCTTCGGGCATCCTTATGAGACCGTTGATTCCCTCGAGCTTCTTCAAGTCCTCTTGTATGGCAGACATATCGTTAGCCGGCGCGGAGAGACCGGCACTGCAGGCAGGCAGGCAAAGCATAGCCACGATTAGCACCGACAACAGTTTGGCGCTTCGTATGTGCTGCAACCTTTGACGGTATATACCTAGGCTTCTTTTCATTACTGCAGTGCCGATCTCTTCGTCATACGCGCGCGGAAGCAGTACGCAAATTGCCGTAGTAATAAGCGGTGGCCGCCACATCCGCACCCAGGTAGAACGCCCCCCAACCCATGCAGACAGTGCCACTCAGATAGGATCCACGAGCGCCGTTACTGTTGGTCCACTGAAGTGTCGCCGGATTGCTGGTTCCCGATCCCGATACATTGACACCCTTGATGCTGATGGACCCGACTCCGTACTGGTAGAACGAGGTCGTGTTGCGGATCCAGTTAGGTGATACGTTCATCACCGCCGACGAGGAAAAACTCCCACAGCCGCCATTTGAAACCGGCTGGATCCACATATTTGCCGTGATCGGTTGCCCGTCATCGAAATACGCGGTGCCCGACGCGCTAGTGGCCTGCGCTCCCGACGCCGCCCCAATTGCCATGAGTGTCGTCAGCGCTCCTGCCGCGACTGCCTTCCTTACATTCCTAACCATTTTCATTCGATTCCCCATTCTCAATTACCGGTCGCCTTGGAATTCCAACCGCATTTCTGGTCAGACATGAATATCGAACATGTTCTCCACCCTGAGCCGACCGCACGGAATTAGTCCGGGAGCGCGGCTCGCGAGTCCTTTACTACAAATACGGAGGAGCCCGCTCTCGGCCCCGGATCAGGCACTCCGCGAAGCGGACCAGCTCCAGCGCGAGAACGAACAGCCTTCCCATCGCCGATGCCTAGAGATGACTTACGGATTTGTTTTGGGTCGCCTCCGGATCGACGAGGAGAGTCATGGTTCCAAGACAGATCGCGCCGATTGTCCAAAGCCATATCGGAAGCGACCCAGGGAAGCCAACGGTCGACGCTCCCATGAAAACGCCACTGCCCATCCCGCTGCCCGCGAACAGACCAGCATCGCGCTTCGGACTTCGCTTTGTTGTGAGCACTAGGACCAGGGCAACCGCGCCAAGAGCCAAGGAGGTCCAGGCAAGCGGTGGTGTCTTCGGTTGGTGAAGGAGCCCGACAATAGTGCTGCCAGCGACACACGCGAGCACGAAAGCAGTGGCCGTCCTACGGATAGCTGATGAAAAGATCATTTTCGGAACCTTTCTCGGGTCTGGGGGCCGAGCGGGCGTCGCAAAGGAGTTAGCTACGGCCGCTTGGGAGACAGGGATAACTAGGGTTCACATGAGCGTTCGCTTTGTCTGTACGCTTCGAAAGCGTCTTTTCGGGCCCAGGAGGCAACAAGCGTTCCGTGGCATACGAATTCGATGCAAACCGCCGGGACGATAACCCAGCTCGACACGCCGGCTCTGGCGAGTGCACCGAATATCACGACGATGAGCACCGCACTAGCTATGTTGAACCAGCGTCGACCCGGAGTTGCGTTCATTGCTGTCAGGAGTTCGTCTTGGTAACAGAGCATTTCGATCCATTCCGAAGGCCGCCTTCACCGGCAATAACCGCCCGCGCAGCGGAACGCCGCAACCCTGACCGGAGCAGGTGCGCGATGATCGCAGTAGCACGGGCTGCCGTTGCCACTGGGACTTCCCGAGCAATCAAGACGCGATTTTCCATGAATCCCCCAATCCATCTGTGGTTCCGGTTTGAAAACGGAACCCGTAGAGGAAGGCTAAGGGCGAAAATGGCGACTCAGTGTTGAAAACGAAGAATTAAGTGGTGCCGTCGACGAATCTAAGTGGTCAAACGTGGCAACACGTAGACGACAGCATGGCAACACGTAGATGGAAACCCGACTTTTCCTTATGCTCAGGCCAACGTAAATTCGCCCTCACGTCCTCCGCACCCTCGTCCGCACAGCCTCTCCCTTGTAATCCAGCGCCGTGAATCCAAGGGTCGTAGCCAGCCCGCCCTCCCAGCGCACCCAACGTCGCCACGTGGTATCCCAAACCCCATCCCCACGGAACACCCCCTTGACTCCTACCCCCTCCTTCCCTAAACTTTTCATAAAGCAGAATCTAAATTCCACAAAGCGGAAACTCAACACCGCGAACTAGCCCAAGAGACCAAGCCGAGCGGAAGATAGATCCCAAGCCCTCCCCCGGAAGGACACCTACGATGACGTACACAGTGAACTGCTCCATCCTCCTGACGGAGCTGCCCCTGCTCGAGCGCCCCGCGGCCGCGAAGGCTGCCGGCTTTGACGCCGTCGAATTCTGGTGGCCCTTTGAAACCTCCGTCCCGTCGGACGCCCAGGTAACCGAGTTCGAGAACGCCATCAAGGACGCTGGCGTTCAGCTCACGGGCCTGAACTTCAACGCCGGCAACATGCCCGGCGGCGACCGCGGCCTGGTTTCCTGGCCCGCCCGCTCGTCCGAGTTCCTGGACAACATCGACGTTGTCGCAGGCATCGGCGAGCGTCTGGGCTGCAAGGCCTTCAACGCCCTCTACGGCAACCGCGTGGAAGGCGAATCGGCCGAAAAGCAGGACGCCATCGGCGCCGAAAACCTGGCCAGCGCCGCAGAAGGCGTCGCACGCATCGGCGGCACCGTCCTCCTCGAACCCGTCAGCGGCGCCCCCAAGTACCCGCTCCTCAAAGCTGCTGATGTCCTCAAGGTGATCGCCAGCGTCAAGGAAGAATCCGGCGCCACGAACGTCAAGCTCCTCGCCGACTTCTACCACCTTGCAGTCAACGGGGACGACGTCGCAGCGGTCATCGAGAACCACGCCAAAGACTTCGGCCACATCCAGATCGCCGACAACCCCGGCCGCGGGGCTCCCGGAACCGGCGAGCTTCCCCTCGGCGAATGGATCGCCCGCAGCCGCGAACTCGGCTACGAAGGCTTCATCGGCCTCGAATACAAGGAACCGCAGGAAACGGCCTTCAGCTGGGCCATACGCCAGCGCGCCAGCTCCCACTAGCAAACCCCAACCGCCCAACTGAGTAGCAGTTGATGTCGTTTAGAGCCCTCAAAACGACATCAACTGCGAGCTAGTTGGGTCCAGCACACCTGAGCTAAAACAAAGACTTCAGTAAGGAAAATCATGAGCAACGTTGCAGTTATCGGACTCGGAATCATGGGCCTCCCCATGGCCATCAACCTGGTCAAGGCCGGCCACACCGTCACCGGGTTCAACCGCAGCCAGGACAAGATCGACAAGCTCGTCTCCGAAGGCGGCAAGGGCGCCACGAGCATCGCCGACGCCGTCAAGGACGCCGACGTCGTCATCACCATGGTGCCGGACTCCCCCGACGTCGAAGGTGTCGTCAGCGGCCCGGACGGTGTCTTCGCCAACGCGAAGAAGGGCGCCCTCTGGATCGACGCGAGCAGCATCCGTCCGGACGTCGCCGCCCGCCTCTCGGCAGACGCCGTCGCAGCCGGCATCCGCCCCCTCGACGCCCCGGTCTCCGGCGGCGAACAGGGCGCCGTCGACGCCGTCCTGTCCATCATGGTTGGCGGCGACGCAGCCGACTTCGAAGCAGCACAGGATGTCCTCAACGCCGTCGGCAAGACCATCGTCCACGTCGGCCCCTCCGGCTCCGGCCAGACCGTCAAGGCAGCCAACCAGCTGATCGTGGCCGTCAACATCGAGGTCCTCGGCGAGGCCATCGCCTTCCTTGAGGCCTACGGCGTGGACACGGACGCAGCCCTCAAGGTCCTCGGCGGCGGCCTGGCCGGCTCCAAGGTCCTCGACCAGAAGGGCCAGAAGATGCTCGACCGCAACTTCGACCCCGGCTTCCGCCTGGCCCTCCACCACAAGGACCTCGGCATCGTCACCTCCGCAGCCCGCGAAGCCAACGTCGCAATCCCGCTCGGCGCCGTCGTCGCACAGCTCGTCGCCGCCACTGTCAACCAAGGCAACGGCGGACTGGACCACTCCGGCCTCTTCAAGCAGGTCCTCCAGCTCAGCGGCCGCAAGTAAAGCATCCCGGCGACAGGCCGGAAACAAGCAAAACCGGGCAACCGCCGTCGTACTTCACGACGGCGGCTCCCCCACTACACCCAAAAACAGACTTTTCAAGGAGCACACCATGACGAAGATGCGCACTGTAGACGCAGCCGTCGCCATCCTGGCAAAGGAAGGCGCCATCGAGGCGTTCGGCCTGCCAGGCGCGGCAATCAACCCCTTCTATTCCGCCATGCGGGCACACGGCGGTATCCGCCACACCCTGGCCCGGCACGTTGAAGGCGCCAGCCATATGGCTGACGGCTACTCCCGTGCAGCGGACGGAAACATCGGTATCTGCATCGGCACCTCGGGCCCGGCAGGAACGGACATGATCACCGGCCTGTACGCAGCCTGGGCAGATTCCATCCCCATGCTCTGCATCACCGGCCAGGCACCCGTTGCCAAACTGCACAAGGAAGACTTCCAGGCCGTGGATATCGAGTCCATCGCCAAGCCGGTCACCAAGATGGCCATGACCATCATGGAACCGGGCCAGGTTCCGGGCGCCTTCCAGAAGGCATTCCAGCTGATGCGCTCCGGCCGTCCCGGCCCGGTGCTGCTGGACCTGCCGTTCGACGTGCAGATGGCCGAGATCGAGTTCGACATCGACGCTTACGAGCCCATCGCCGTCGAGAAGCCGAAGGCCAGCCGCAAGCAGCTGGAAAAGGCACTGGACATGCTCACCGCGGCCGAGCGCCCGCTGATCGTTGCCGGTGGCGGCATCATCAACGCCGGCGCCTCCGCGCAGCTGGTTGAGCTGGCCGAACTGCTGAACGTTCCGGTCATCCCCACCCTGATGGGCTGGGGAACCATCCCGGACGACCACGTTCTGATGGCCGGCATGGTGGGCCTGCAGACCTCGCACCGCTACGGCAACGAGACCATGCTGGCCTCGGATTTCGTGATCGGCATCGGCAACCGCTGGGCCAACCGCCACACCGGCGGCCTGGACACCTACACGGCTGGCCGCAAGTTCGTGCACATCGACATCGAGCCCACACAGATCGGCCGCGTGTTCTCGCCGGACTTCGGCATCGCGTCCGACGCCGGTGCGGCGCTGGACGGGCTGATCGAGCTGGCCCGCGAGCGCCAGGCAGCCAAGTCCCTGCCGGACTATTCTTCTTGGGTCGCCGAGTGCACCGCACGCAAGGGTTCCCTGCAGCGCAAGACCCACTTCGAGAACGTGCCGATCAAGCCGCAGCGCGTGTACGAAGAGATGAACAAGGCCTTCGGCAAGGACACCACGTATGTGTCCACCATCGGCCTCTCGCAGATCGCCGGCGCGCAACTGCTGCACGTTTTCGGCCCGCGCAAGTGGATCAACGCCGGCCAGGCCGGCCCCCTGGGCTGGACATGTCCTGCCGCTCTGGGCGTTGTCCGCGGCAAGCCGGACGAGACCGTTGTTGCACTGTCCGGTGACTACGACTTCCAGTTCATGATCGAAGAGCTGGCCGTGGGCGCACAGTTCAACCTGCCGTACATCCACGTGGTGGTGAACAACTCGTACCTGGGCCTGATCCGCCAGTCGCAGCGTGGCTTCAACATGGAGCAGAACGTGTCGCTGGCCTTCGAGAACATCAACAGCCCGGAAACAAACGGCTACGGCGTGGACCACATCAAGGTTGCCGAAGGCCTGGGCTGCAAGGCCATCCGCGTGGAGAACCCCTCCGACCTGCCGGCCGCCTTCGACAAGGCCAAGGCACTCATGGGCGAGTTCAAGGTTCCCGTAGTAGTTGAAGTGATCCTGGAGAAGGTCACCAACATCTCCATGGGCGTTGAAATCAACGGCGTGAACGAGTTCGAAGAACTCGCCGAGCGCGGCGAAGACGCACCCACTGCGATCATCGCCCTGCTGGACTAGTAAGTACTGAAGGAGGTACGGAATGCGTGTGGTCATAGCCCCGGACAAGTTCAAGGGATCGCTGTCAGCCCCCGAGGTCTCCAGCCGCTTGAGCACGGGACTGAGGGCAGGTTTTACCGCCAGCCGCCCGGGCGAGGGCTTTGAAACCACGCTCATTCCAGTGGCCGACGGCGGCGAAGGGACTCTCGACGCCGCCGTCGGCTCCGGCTTCACCCGCCGCAGCACCACGGTCACCGGCCCAACGGGCCAGCCGATCAAGGCCGAATTCGCCGTCCGCGGCGAGGAAGCCGTCATTGAAATGGCTGCGGCCTCCGGACTTGCGGTGCTGCCAGGCTTCGGCGACGGCAGCGCCCCGAACACCGACACGGCCAAAAGCTCCACAAGCCTCGGCACCGGCGAACTCATCCGCGCGGCCCTGGACCTCGGCTGCCGGCACATCATCCTCGGCGTCGGCGGCAGTGCCAACACCGACGGCGGCGCAGGCGTCCTGCAAGGCCTCGGCGCGGTCCTCCTCGACGCCGACGGCAACGAACTCCCCGGCGGCGGCGCAGCACTGGCCCGCCTTGACCGGATCGACTTCTCGAACCTCGACGTCCGTTTGGAGGTCACCGAGTTCGTCCTGGCGTCCGACGTCGACAATCCCCTTTTGGGCCGCACCGGCGCCGCCGCGATCTTTGGACCGCAGAAGGGCGCGACGCCGGACGACGTCGCCACGCTCGACGACGCCTTGGCCCACTTCGTCCAGGTCCTCGCCAGCGAGATCGGCCGCGAAGCCCAGGACGCCGCACAGGCTCCGGGCGCAGGTGCGGCAGGGGGCGTCGGCTACATTGCCATCGCAGCCCTGGGCGCGGCACGCAGGCCGGGCATCGACGTCGTGCTCGAATTCACTGAACTCGAGCAGCGGCTGGCGGGCGCGGACCTCGTGATCACCGGCGAAGGCAGCCTCGACGAACAAAGCCTGCTCGGCAAAACGCCTATGGGCGTGGCGCGGGCGGCAGCACGCTCCGGGATCCCTGTGATTGCCGTGTGCGGCCGCAGTACGCTGAGCCCGAAACAAAATTCGGAGTCCGGTTTCGAGTCGGTCCACGCATTGACCGAGCTCGAAGCCAATGTAGAGAAATGTATAGCTGAAGCAGGGCCGCTGCTTGAAGAATTGGGTAAGCACATCGGCGTGCGCCTCTCTGAAAAAGCGGCACCCACCCATGACGCAGCGCGAACCGAGACCAAGGAGCAACTCCATGTCTGAAGAAACCACCACAGCACACGGCCCGTTTGACCTGGTCATCCGCGGCCAGCGCATCCTCACCACCGCCGGCATCACCGCCCGCGAAGTCGGCGTCCGCAACGGCGTGATCGTCGCGATTGAACCCTTGGGGAACGGCCTCAGCGGCGCCGAAGTCATCGAGCTCGGCGACGATGAAACCCTCATCCCCGGCCTCGTGGACACCCACGTGCACGTCAACGAGCCCGGCCGCACCGAATGGGAAGGCTTCGCGTCCGCCACCCGCGCAGCAGCAGCCGGCGGCGTCACCACCATCATCGACATGCCGCTGAACTCCATCCCGCCCACCACCAACGTGGAAGGCCTCAAGCTCAAGCGCGAAGTGGCCGAGGACCAGGCCTTCGTGGACGTCGGATTCTGGGGCGGCGCCATCCCGGGCAACAAGAAGGACCTCCGCCCGCTGCACGACGAGGGCGTCTTCGGTTTCAAGTGCTTCCTCCTCCACTCCGGTGTGGACGAGTTCCCGCACCTGGACGCGGACGAGATGGAAGAGGACATGGCCGAGCTCAAGTCCTTCGACTCCCTCATGATCGTCCACGCCGAGGACTCCCACGCGATCGACCACGCACCCCACCCCGGCGGCGCCCACTACTCCACTTTCCTTGCCTCCCGCCCGCGCGGCGCCGAGAACAAAGCCATCGCCGAGGTGATCGAACGCGCCCGCTGGACCGGCGCCCGCGCCCACATCCTGCACCTCTCGTCGTCAGACGCGCTGCCCATGATCGCTTCGGCAAAGCGCGACGGCGTCCACCTCACCGTGGAGACCTGCCCGCACTACCTGACGCTCATGGCCGAGGAAATCCCCGACGGCGCTACCGCGTACAAGTGCTGCCCGCCCATCCGCGAAGCCTCCAACCGCGAACTGCTCTGGCAGGGCCTGCAGGACGGCACCATCGACTGCATCGTCTCGGACCACTCCCCCTCGACGCTTGACCTCAAGGACCTGGAAAACGGCGACTTCGCAGTAGCCTGGGGCGGCGTCTCCTCGTTGCAGCTGGGGCTCTCGCTGATCTGGACCGAGGCGCGGCACCGCGGTATCTCCCTGGAGCAAGTGGTGTCCTGGATGTCCGAGAAGCCCGCTGCGTTGGCCCGCCTGCACAACAAGGGCCAGCTCGCTCTCGGCTACGACGCCGATTTCTCCATCTTCGCGCCGGACGACGCGTTCGTCGTCGATGTCAAGAAGCTCAAGCACAAGAACCCGATCACGCCATACGACGGCAAGGCGCTCTCCGGCGTCGTACGCAAAACGTACCTGCGCGGGAGCGAGATCGACGGCCGGACGCCCAGCGGCAAGCTGATTCGCCGCGGCGGCGTGTAAGGCCGCAGCCATGGCCGTCAACGTCCATGCCCCATACGGGCAACTGCCCGCACGGCTCAACGCCTCGCGGCACCAGCCCGCCGCCCGGCCTTCCGAGCTTCGGCCCGGGATGGTTCGGCCCGGGATGCACCCGCGCGGACTCGCCGTGTGGGTACAGCCCGGCGAAGGCCACGAGATCGATCCCGAGGTTTGGGCCCGGGCCGCGGAAGCGGTCCTGGCCCGGGCCCGCAAACTTGCTCCGGGGGCGGAAGTCCTCCTGTGGCCCGCCGCCGGAGCTGCAACGTCCGAGGCATCTTCTTCCGGTTCGGAAGCGTCCGACGGCGCTGCCAACCCGCCGGTCTCCCTGGCCGGCCGACGCAGCACCGTGGCAGTGGACCTCGCCGCGAACACCGTCCTCCTCGATGGTGTCCCCGTCAGCTTCACGGCGATGGAACACAGCCTCCTCCGCTACCTCGTGGAAAACCTGTCCCGCCCCATCCCACGTGAAGAATTGCAACGTTTTCTGGAGTCACTTGACTGTCCCGGCGCGGCGTTTCGGTCGATCGACGTGTATGTTGGACGCGTCCGGCGCAAGCTGGGCTCAGCCCGCCATGTCATCGCCACAGTGCGTGGAGGCGGCTACCAGTTCGTGCCCGGACCAGGCTCCACAGTCCGCGGACCAGCGGAATACTGCATCTAGGCAGCCCGTTACACCTATAGATTGATCGCCGGCCACGGCGGTTGCCCGACAAGTCAAGGATCGCAACATGACCCAAAAACTCCTCGCCGGAACCCAGGCCCCCGATTTCGCGCTGCTTAACTCCGAAGGCCAGAAGGTCTCCCTGTCCGATTACCGCGGACGCAACGTCATCGTGTACTTCTACCCGGAAGCCGCCACCCCCGGCTGCACCACCGAGGCCTGCGACTTCCGCGACAGCCTCTCGAGCCTGCAGTCCTCGGGCTACGAAGTCCTGGGCATCTCCCCCGACGCCCCGGAAAAGATCGCACGCTTCGCCGGCGACTTCTCGCTGACCTTCCCGCTCCTCTCCGACGAAGACCACGCCGTGGCCCTCGCCTACGGCGCCTGGGGCGAGAAGCTCGTGAACGGCGAAGTGGTAGACGGGCTGGTTCGCTCCACCGTTGTGCTCGACGGCGAAGGCAAGGTCAAGCTGACCCAGTACCAGGTCAAGGCCCAGGGCCACGTAGCGGCGCTGAGGGCCGAGCTCGGTCTGTAACGCCCGCTCACAAACAAGGCCGACCGGCCTGACGCCCGCTCACAAACAAGGCCGACCGGCCTGACGCCCGCTCACAAACAAGGCCGACCGGCGTAACGCCCGCTCACAAACAAGGGCAAATAGCGGAATCCTCCAGCAGATGATCTGCTGGAGGATTCCCTCTTTTCGCGTCATAAGTGAGCGAGCGTTTGGGATTTGGCCGTCATATGTGAGCGAGCATCCGGGTTAGTTGCCGCCGGCGGTGTTCCATGACTCTTCGGAGACGGGGATCCACCACGCGCGCGCTTTGCCTTGCCCGATGTATTCCGGCCAACGGAAATCCGTCGGCGCGCTGAAATCGGCAGGAAGCAGCGGTGCCACGGCACCGCGGCGGCGCTTCTCGGCGTCGAACTCTGCTTTTGCCTCCGCCAGCACCTCCGGAGAAGTCAGCAGATCGAGCACCATGCCGGCAATCATCTTGCCTGTCGCCGTGATGGTGGGGCCGATCGTCTCCTGGATGCCACCCATTGCGGTCATGGCCCAGCCCGGGTATGCAGTGCCCTTCTCATCCGGCGCCAACGTGGGCCTCGCCGTGTAGAAGCGGATGGTGGGCGCGTACCAGGTCATTTCCACGTAATCATCGCTGGTCCAGTTCTGCTGGGTTGCCGGGATGTGCCGGCGCAGCTCTGCTTCGGCTTCCCGCGGGGCGATGAGCTCCGCCGTCGCCGGGTGGAAGGGATTCTCCATGGGCTCCACCCCGCACGAGGCCTGGATTTCGCGTCCGATCTCCCTGGCCCGCTCATCCAAAACCGGCGCGCCCACGGCCGCGATGTTCTCCCACGCCACTTGGGCAACCGTATGGTTGGCGATGCCCGGCCGGTTGCGAGCCACCCAGCGGGAACTAACGTTGCAATGCGACGCAGCCGCGGCGAGTTCCGCGTTGCGGTCCAGCACCGCCAGCACGGAGTCGGCCTCGGCGAGGCTCGGGCAGCGCCAGGAATACTGGATCTGGGCCAACCCCGCAGGTTGGTTGTCCGCCGTCGCCTGCCCAGCGGTGAGGATCGCCTCCGACAGCGACCAACCGCCTGCCTGCGGAAGCATCGAATCCTGAGTGGTTTTGGTCAGCGAGAACATCGTGAACAGTGCGGCGTCCGCTCCAGGAGCCCGGGCTGCGGAGTGCGACGACGGGATGGGACTGTCGCCGTAGGTGTTGTTCCAGCCCTCCGGACTGTCGCACGTGAAGGTGTAGATCTTGCTGTAGTAGGACCCGCAGTGGGTGTCCCAACGGACGGTGTTACACAGCGGCATCATATAGAACGGGTGGTACGAGATGATGGCATCCAGGTTGTCGTAATAGCCGCGCAGGCCATGGACCACCTTGGATCCCTGGACCTTCTCGGCCGGCTCGCCCGTGTAGACCAAGGTGCCCGGGATGTTGTGCCGCTGCATCGTGTCTTTTGCAGCGAGGAACCCCGCGAGCGTCGAGATACCCAGAGCCGAGTGCGGATCCGTATGGCCCGGGGCAAAGCGCGACATGCCGGTTCGGGGCTCCCGCTTAGTGGACGCTGCCTGGCAATTGCCGGGGATGGCATCGTATTCGGCATAGCCCAGGATCCGCGCGCCGGGACCGGCGGGACTTGTCCATTCGGCGGCGAACGCGGTGGGCATGCCCCCGCTGCCTTCCTCCACGGTGAAGCCATGTTCGCGCAACGTCTTCACGTACCAGGCGCAGGACTCGTACTCCCGCCATGCCGGCTCGGCCAGCTCCCAAATATTCGTGTGCCAGGCGGAAAGCTGCTCTTTCTGCTTCTCCACCCACTCCCATGCCGTGGCCTTCAACTCGGCGTTCTTGACCGTCCCGCTCATCGTGCTCCTTCCTAAAGTCACGCAGATCCAAAAACTGTTCCGCCGCCCCGCGCTCGCCCCAGTGACCCTCGCTCACTTATAGGGGCTTTCCACCGGACCCTCGCTCACTTGCTTAAAGAAAGCGAGCGAGCGTGCGCCGAAAGGCCGCCATAAGTGAGCGAGCGTCCGCGGGGAGGGGGAGGCGTCGGGTGCGGCTACTCGATGCTCACGTGGATGAGGCTCGGACCCTTGACGGCGAGCGCCTTGGTCACAACCCCGGCGAGCTCGTCGAGGGATTCCACGTTGAACGCCGTCAGACCGAAGCCTTCGGCCAGCCGCACCCAGTCCGGCTGCGTCAAGTTCACGCCGACGGGGGCCAGGTCGCGGTCTTCCATGTTTTGCCGGATTTCGCCGTAGCCCCCGTTATTGATGCAGATAATGGGCAGGTCCACGCCCTGTTCCACGGCGGTAATGAATTCCTGGACAGCAAACATGAGCGCGCCGTCGCCGATCAGCCCCACCACCGGACGATCGGGGTCGGCCACCTTCGCGCCAATCGCGGCCGGCAGTCCATAACCCAACGTGGCGTACGCGGGCGTGTACAAGAGCTGATGCGGCTTCTGCATCGGGAAGAAGGACGTGGTTCCGAAATAGGTGATCTGCGAGGAATCGCCCGCAATAACGGTGTCGGCCGGCAGCGCGGCTGCAAGGATCTCGTTGATTTGGGCCAGCATGGGCGCCATGGAGCGGGCTTCCGCCTGCAGTTCGGCACGCAGCGGAGCCAGTTCCGCCACCACAACAGGAGAGTGTCCCGCGAGCGCCGCGAGCAGTTGGGGCACCACGGCGGACGCGTTGCCCAGGAGCTCAACATCCGGCGCGAGGTTGCACTGAAGTTGGGACGGATCGATGTCAATGCGGATGCAACTCCCCTGCGGCACGATCTTGCCGCCCCACAGCTCCGATTCGCCCACCTTGGAGCCGATCACCAGCAGCGCGTCCGAAGCGTTGCACAGGTCCTGGGCCGCTGCGAGCCGGATTTCCGAACCAAGCGATAACGCATGGGCTTCCGGGATAGCGCCCTTGCCATTGATGGTGGTCACCACGGGGGCTTGCAAGAGCTCTGCAAGTTCGAGCAGCGCGCCGCCGGTTCCGAGCGATCCGCCCCCGGCCAGGATCACCGGGTTGGAAGCGCGGCGGAGGATGTCGGCGGCGGTGGCGACGGCGTCGTCGGCTGCTGCTTTCGGCGCACCCAAGGGGCGGGCCTCCAGAGCGGAAGGGTCGACGTCGGACGCGCCCTCAAGCACGTCCAGCGGGATCTCGAGGTGGACCGGACGCGGCCGTCCATGCGCAAAGAAGGCGAAGGCCTCGTGAATCAGCTCCACGGCCTCGCTGCCGCTGGCTACCCGGGTGCTGCGACCGATCAGAGCCCGGACCGCGCCGGTGGGGTCCTTGGTTTCGTGCAGCAGCCCGATGTCCGAAAACTCGCTGCCGCGCGGCGCGCCCGGGGACAGGATGATCATGGGCCGGGACTCGCAATAGGAGGTGGCCGCGGCGGACATCGCGTTGAGCAGCCCGGGTCCGGAGGTGGTGATCACGACGCCGGGAAGCCCCTTGAGCTGGCTCCAACCGTCGGAACCGTACCCGGCTCCTTGTTCGTGACGGGTGGTGACTGGGCGAATGCCGAGCGGCTCAAGGTGCCGGTAGAACTCGAGGTTGTGGGTACCGGGGATCCCGAAGATCGCGTCGATCCCGTAGTTCCGCAGCGTGGTCATGACGGCGAGGCCGACGTTGTTGGTGGGGATGGAACTGGTCAAGGTTGAGTCCTTAAATCGTGGCCTAGAGAACTTTGGAGAGGAACGCCTTTGTTCGCTCGTGCTGGGGGCGGGAGATGATTTCGGTGGGATCGCCAGCTTCGACAATGACGCCGCCGTCCATGAACGCCACAACGTCCGCCACTTC
This sequence comes from Arthrobacter sp. GAS37, assembly GCF_044908325.1. Classification (NCBI taxonomy): domain Bacteria; kingdom Bacillati; phylum Actinomycetota; class Actinomycetes; order Micrococcales; family Micrococcaceae; genus Arthrobacter; species Arthrobacter sp. GAS37. The sequence goes on along the minus strand of NZ_JBIYDB010000030.1, from coordinate 31,088 downwards.
GCGGGCAAAGCCCATCTCGTGGGTCACGACGATCATGGTCATGCCGTCGCGCGCCAGGGCTTTCATGACGTCAAGGACTTCGCCTACGAGTTCGGGATCGAGTGCGGAGGTTGGCTCGTCGAGGAGCATGAGGTCGGGCTTCATGGACAACGCCCGGGCAATGGCGACGCGCTGCTGCTGGCCCCCGGAGAGCTGGGCCGGATAGTGGCCCGTGCGGTCGGCGAGGCCCACCTTGGCCAGGAGCTCGCGGGCTTCGGCCTCGGCTTGGGCCTTGGGAACTTTGAGGAGTTTGACCGGGCCCATCATGACGTTTTCGAGGGCTGTCATGTGGCCGAAGAGGTTGAAGGACTGGAACACCATGCCGATCCTGGAGCGGCGCTTGTTGATGTCCTTCTGGTGTGCCTCGATGAGCCTGTCGCCGTGGACCTCATAGCCGATCATGCGGCCACCCACCAGGATGGTTCCGGAGCTGGTGGTTTCGAGGTGGTTGACGCAGCGGAGCAGCGTGGACTTGCCCGATCCGGAGGGGCCGATCAAGCACGCCACTTGTCCGGATTCGACCGTGAAGTTGATGCCTTTGAGGACCTCCATGCCGGAGAAATCCTTGTGCACGTTGAGAAACTGGACTTCAGACATTGCCGCTACGCCTTTCGTGCCTGGATGGTGTTGCCGCGGGAGTACCGCTTCTCAATGCGGGCCTGGACGAGCGAGAGGATGGTGGTGAGCAGGATGTACCAGAGGCTCGCCACGATCAGCAGGGGGATCTGCTGGAGGTTGCGCGCGTAGATCTGTTGGGCGTTGTACAGCAAGTCCCCGACGCCGATCACGATCACCAGCGAGGTGGTCTTGAGCATCGAGATGGTTTCGTTGCCGACCGGCGGAAGGATGATCTTCATGGCCTGCGGGATGACCACGTGGCGCAGGGTTTCCATCCGGCTGAATCCCATGGCGTGGGAGGCCTCGGACTGTCCAGCGGGAACACCCATCAGGCCGGCACGCACGACTTCAGCCATGTAGGCGCCTTCGTTCAAGCCCAGGCCCAGGATGCCGGCCACGAACAGCGGCAGGACGTCGTTGGTGTTCCATTCCAGCAACATGGGACCGCCCGGGATCCGGATGCCGATGGTCGGAAACAGCACCGCGGCGAAACCCCAGAAAAGCATCTGCACCATGAGCGGCGTGCCCCGGAAGAACCAGATGTAGGCGCCGGCCACGCCGCGTAGGAGCGCGTTGTCAGACATCCTCATGACCGCGATCACCAGGCCGATCACGAGTCCCAGGACCATGGCAATGGCCGTGAGTTCGATCGTGGTCAGGAGGCCGTTGAGGATGCGGATATCGAACAGGTACTTGGCCACGGTGGGCCAGCCGAAGCCGGGGTTGGTGACGATGACGTAGGCGCCCATCAGCGCGAACAGACCCACCACCACCATGGCGATCAGTTGTCCGGGCCGTTTGCGCTTGAGCACGGGCCGCGACGCCAAATCCGCGAAGTCATGCCGTGCCTCGGCGGTCATTGGCAGCTCGGACACGGTCATGACCCCACCGTCGGGTTGACCTCGGACTTGGTGATGACGCCGGACTTGAGGTTCCAGGCTTCCATGATCTTGGCGTAGGTGCCGTCGTCCATGAGCGACTGGACCGCCGCCTGGAATGCCTTGGACAGGCCGCCGTCGTCCTTCGGGCTCACCACGCCGGACAGGGACGGCTCTACGAGGATGGAGTCCACGGAGGTGAACGCGTCCGGCTGGAGCTGTGCGTAGTACCCGGTCAGCGCGTTGTCCGCCACGAGTGCCTGGGCGCGGCCCGATGCCACGGCTTGGTTGACGTTGTCTTGCTGGGGCAGCAGAAGGGAAGCAGGCTTGTCCTTGCCGGCGTCGGAACACTTCTTGTCAAAGGACGGGAGCACGCTCAGCGCCTGGGTTGTCCCGGTCTGGGCGGCAACGGTCTTGCCGCAGAGGTCCAGTTCCGAGTTGATGCCCAGCGGATTGCCCTTTTTGACCATGACGGACGTTCCTCCACGCATGTAACTGACCATGTTGACCTTGTCCTTGCGCTCGTCCGTGATGGAGAAAGCTGCCCAGGAGGCGTCGTAGCGCCGGGCTTCGATACCGGCCAGGATGCCGTTGAAGTCGGCTTTCTCGATGTTGATGGTGACGCCCATCTTCTTCGCGACAGCCAACGCCATGTCCGGTTCGAGTCCGACGATCTTGCCCTGGTCGTCGGTGAAGTCGATCGGGGCGTAGGTGGGGTCAGTGACGAGGGTCAACGAGCCCTTGCTCTTGATGGCCGCCGGAAGGAGCGCCTGAACCTTGGAATCGGCTTGCACGGCCTGAGCGAGTTCCTGGCCGCTTTGGCTGCTCTGACCGCTGGCCGATGGGTTGCCGGATGCAGTGGCGGCCACACCTTCAGTGTTGGAGCAAGCTGTCGTCAACGCGAGGAAACTGATGGCTGCCGCTGCCACGAGCGGGCTTTTCATGCCTTTTCGCATCATTTGTGGATCTCCGGTTCGATTCGGGTTGAAATAACAATATGTTCAACTTATTGTGAGATGAGTAACAACGCGTGTCAAGGGACCATGGCAACATCGTGGAGAGATGACTACGGGGACCCACAAGGCGCCCCCACCTGGACCAGCGCGACCAGACAAACGAAGGAGCAACGGCATGAGCGAGACAAACCCGGGCCGCCGCACGCGAAGCGTCACAGCGGAAGCGATGGCAGAACGCCGGCAGAGCATCCTGCACCATGCCTCGCAGGTAATCTCCCGCGAGGGCGTGGAGGGTTGCTCCTTCGCCGAACTGTCCGAAGCCTCAGGTTTCAGCATCGGCATGATCCAGCACTATTTCCGGCATCGGGAGCGGCTCATCGGCGCCGCAGTGGAGTACCGGATCGACGAATCCCTCGCCGAATGGCGGCGCATCTACGATCACGGCAGCAACGCCGTGGAACGCCTGCATGACCTGCTGACCTTCTCCATCCAGAGCGACACCCCGTTCGAGGAAGCGTGGGGCTTCTGGCTGCAGATCTACGCCGCTGCCCACAAGAACTCCGAGATCAGGGAAAGCGTCGCAGCGGTCTGGACTTCATGGCGGGGCCTGTTCGTCCGGGCGCTCGAGGAGGCAGTGGACGAGAGGCTGCTCCAACCGGCCCTCGATATTGACGAAGTGGCTACCTTGCTTCTGGCCACGATCGATGGACTCGCTATCCAATCCTTGAACGGGGTCCACAGCTTCTCACCTGCGGAGATGATCGAGACCCTGCACCGCTTTGCCGCCCGGGAATTCGGGATCGACGCCGACGAATTCATCCACAAAAAGCGCTCCAAACTCGTGGACGCACACTAGGACACGCGCCGGGCGCATCGAAGCGCCCCGCCAACAAACGATCAAACGAAGGACCACCATGACCACCACAACAGAGCTGTCCCATATCGACCGGATGGCCAAGCGTGCGGCCGGCTTCCAGCCCTCCCCCGTCCGCGCCGTCTTCGATGTTTCCATGCAGCCGGGCATGATCTCCCTCGCCGGCGGCAACCCCTACCTGCCCGTCCTGCCGATGGAGCGCATCGCCGCCATGGCGTCTGACGTCGTCGCTCGCCGCGGGCTGGAGGCCCTTCAGTACGGCTCCGGCGCGGGAACAGAGGAACTGCAGGCCCTGATCTGCCAAGTCATGGAACTCGAGGGGATCATGACGTCGCCGGAAAACGTGCAGATCACTGCCGGCTCGCAAATGGCACTGGAACTCGTGACCAAGCTCTTCTGCGACCCCGGGGACGTGGTGATCGCGGAAGGACCAACATATGTGGGGGCGCTCGGCGTGTTCGAAGGCTTCCAGGCAGAAGTGGCCCACGTGGCGATGGACGACGACGGCGTCGATCCTGACCGCCTCCAGGACGTCATTTCCGGGCTCAAAGCGGCTGGCAAGACCATCAAGTTCTTCTACACGATCCCCAACTTCAACAACCCCTGCGGCATCAGCCTTTCCCTTGCGCGGCGGCAGCGCGTGGTGGACATTTGCCGTGCCGAAGGCGTGCTGATCGTCGAGGACAACCCCTACGGCCTGCTGAGCTTCGACGGCACACTCAAACCCGCCATGCACTCACTCGACCCGGACAACGTGTTCTACCTCGGCTCGTTCTCCAAGATCTTCGCCCCCGGCCTGCGCGTCGGCTGGGTTGTGGCGCCGCAGGATGTGCGCGGCCGCCTCCAGATCGCCTCCGAGGCCACCACCATCTGCCCCTCGGTCTTGAGCCAACTGGTAGTGGAGCAGTACATCAGCAGCTTCGATTGGCGGGACCAGATTGCCGCGTACAGAGCCGTCTACGCCTCGCGCTGCAAGGCAACCCTGGACGCATTGGCTGCCTACATGCCCGAAGGTACCCAGTGGACCACGCCCACAGGTGGATTCTTCACCTGGGTAACCCTGCCCGAAGGGATCGACACCGAGCACGTGCTCGCCGCGGCCATCGAGGCGGGAGTCGTGTTCGTGCCGGGCAGCGCTTTCTACGCCGACGGCGGTGGCAGCAACCAGCTCCGCATCGCCTTCTCCTACGCCCCGGAGGAGCAGCTCACGGAGGGCGTCAAACGCCTGGCTGAGGCCATTCGCCGGGTCTAAGCAAACCGTCCCGACACGCCGGAAGGCTGCGGGATCGCCGGAAGGCTCCGGCGAACCGGCAGCTTTCCGGCGAACTGGCGCAGGCCTCGTCAGCCCGCGTACACCCGCACGCCGTTGACCCAGGTCTCGAGAACCTCGATACCGCTGATATCGCCTTCCGGTGCCTCCAGAGGGTCCGCGGCGAGGAGCACGAAGTCGGCCAGCTTCTCCGGCTCCAGGGAACCAAGATCCTTCTCACGCCCCATGGCCCGTGCCCCGTTGATGGTGTGGGCGCGGAGGGCCTCGACGACGTCGATCTTGAGATCATCCGAACCCAGTTGGACGCCGGAGCGGGTCTTGCGGGTCACGGATGTCTGGATGGCTTCCAGCGGACGGGGATCGGCAACGGGAGCATCCGAGCTCATCGTCACCGGCACGGCCGCGGCCACGAATTCGCCGAGGGGGTTGAAGCGCTCGCCCGGGGAGCCGATGGCATCCGTGACGCCTGGACCCCAGTTGTAGTAGTGCTGCGGCTGGTTGACGGGCATGATCCCGAGTTCGGCCATTTGCTCGATCTGCTCCAGCGTTGGCAGTCCGCAGTGCTCGATCCTATGCCGGTGATCCGCCCGTGGCGATACAGAAAGAGCTTCGCTGACGGCGTCGAGCACCAGCTGGATGGCAGTGGGCGATTGGGCGTGGGTCGCCGTCTGCAGCCCGGCGTTGTGCGCCTTGGCGACGAGGGCACGGTACTCGGACGGCTCATGGTAGAGCGAGCCGGTGCGGCAGGGATCGTCGCGGTAGCCCTCCGGGAAGTACGCCGTCCAGCCGCCCAGAGTCCCATCCGCATAGAGCTTGATCCCGGCGAAGGAAAGGAGGGAATCTCCGAATTTGTCCACGAGACCCAGTTCCAGGACCTCGTCCAGGAGGCTCGACAGGAAGTAGGCGTTGATGCGCGTCACGAGCTCGCCCCGTTCCACGAGGTCCAGGTAGGCGCCAAATTCGCGCTTGGTCACCTGCGCGTCGCCGATGGTGGTCACGCCGTGGCTGAGGAACTCGCGCTGGGCGTGCAGCAGCTGGGCGCGGTGGTGTTCTTTGCTGTCCCCTAGGTGGAAGTTCGGTCCGTGGTGCCCGAGTTTGACGCCTTCATCTCCCGTGAGGATGTCGCAGGCGGCGTCGGAGAGCTCACCGGTTAGCTCGCCGTCGGCGTCCCGGAAGAACGTACCGCCCGGCGGATTGGGAGTCTCGCGGTCCACTCCCGCCTTCGCGAGCACGTAGGAGTTCACCACTCCGCCGTGTCCGCTCGCGTTCATGACGTACACCTCCCGCGTGGCGGAGACTTTGTCGAACTCCTGCCGTGTGGGGTGGCGCTGTTCGGCAAGGTTGCGGTGCTCGTAGCCATAGCCCCGGATCGGAGTGTCCCCCGGGTTGTCGGCCGCCGCCTTCGCCAGCAGTTCAAGCATGGTGGGGATGTCCGGTGCCGCTTCCGGACCGCAATCCACCCAGGACAGCAGCTGTCCGTACATCAGGGGATGCGCGTGCGGGTCGATGAAGCCGGGCACCAGCGTGCGGCCCCGTAGGTCGACGACGTCGGGCACCGCCGTCGTGAGCTTAAGCGCCGCCTCGCGGCACTCCTGTGCCGTCCCGACGGCGGCAACACGGTTGCCGATGACCAGCATCGCCTCCGCGACGGAGTTCAGTGAGTCGACGGTCCGGACGCGGCCGCCGAAGAACAACGTTGCCGCGGGGGCTATGGGGGAAGTTTCATGGGATGCCAGGAATGACATGGGAATGACCTTTGCGTGTTGAAGTTTGCGGTAGGGCCGGAACTCAGCGGGCGGGCGCCAGCTCGAACAACGGGGTGTCCGGGGCTCCGGTGCGGGCTTGGGATATGACGTTCTGCGCCTGGATCCTGACGTATTCGGCCAGCGTGTAGTCCGAGAGGAAGCCGACGTGGGGCGTCACGAGGATCCGCGGATGGCCCATGAGCGGGTGGTCGGCAGGTGCCGGTTCGACGTCGAGCACGTCCAGCGCCGCTCCACGGATGTGGCCGGAGTCGACGGCGGCACGCAGGGCTTCGTCGTCGATCAGCTGCCCGCGGCTGACGTTCACCAGGTAGCTGCCCGGCCGCATCACGGCGAGGCTTTCGGCGTTGATGATGTGCCGTGTTTCCTCCGTGAGCGGCATGTGCAAGGACACGACGGCGGATTCCGCCAGGACTTCTTCTAGGCCAGTCCGGCGGATGCCTGCCTTCGCCAGCATCTCCCTGGTAGCCGGAGTGTCCGGGAGGTAGGGATCGTAGCCCACCACCCCGCCGAAGACACCGGAGGCAAGCTCCCCGAGACGGCTGCCGATCCGACCGAGTCCGATCAACCCAAGCCGCTCCTGGCTGAGCCGGAACACCCTGCTGTCCGGGCGGCCGTTCCAGTCCCCCGCGGCCACCCGTCCCTGGAAAAACGGAATTTCGCGCGTGACGGCGAGGGCAAGAGCCAGCGCGTGCGAAGCGACTTCCTCCGTGGCGACGCCGGGAAGGTTGCTGACCCAAATGCCGCGCTCCTTGGCGGCATCCAGGTCAACGTTGTCGAAGCCCATGGAGACCAGGGCGATGATCTTCAAGCCCGGGATGGCGTCCATGACCTCGGCAGTCACGGAGGCGTAGCCCACCAGCAATGCCTCCGCGTCTTTCGCCTGCTCCGCGATGACCGCGGGATCCTGGGTGCCGAGGTACCGGACGTCGTAACCGTTGTCCTCGAGCAGGGCGACGCCGGCGGAGTAATCGAGGTCTTCCATGTCCGTGTAGACGGCGACGGGGCGGAGCTCAGTGGACATGGCTCAGGAACTTCCTCGTGCGCTGGTGCTGGGGGTTGTCGAAGAACTCATCAGGTGTGGCTTGTTCCACGATCACACCGCTGTCGAACAGGGTCACTTCATCAGCCACCCGGCGGGCGAAACGGACCTCGTGGGTGACCACGATCATCGTCATGCCGTCGTTGGCCAGGCTTTCCATGACGTCCAGGACTTCGCCCACCAACTCGGGGTCGAGGGCGGAGGTCGGTTCGTCGAAGAGTAGGACGTCGGGGTTCATCACCAAGGCGCGGGCGATGGCCACGCGTTGCTGCTGGCCGCCGGAGAGCTCCGAGGGGAAATGCCCGGCACGGTGCGAAAGACCCACGCGCTGGAGCATGGCCATGGCCTGTTCTTCGGCTTGCTTATGATGGATGCCCTTCACGGAAGTCAGCCCGAGCATCACGTTGCGGCACGCCGTCAGGTGCGGGAACAGGTTGAACTTCTGGAAGACCATGCCAATGTTGCGGCGCTCCTTGGCGAGTTCGCGTTCGGGAAGGGCCACGGCTCCTCTTGCCTTCTCACGGACACCGATGCGCCTCCCGCGGAGCCGGATCTCGCCGTCGTCGGCTGGCTCGAGGAGCGCCATCAGGCGCAACATCGTGGACTTGCCGGAACCGGAGGGACCGAGCACTGCCTTGACTTGTCCCTGACGGATATCGAATTCGACCCCGCGCAGGACGTGCTGGTCCTGGTAGCTCTTGTGGAGATTCCGCACGCTGAGCACGGGATCGTTGGTGGACCAGGTTTCCGGCATGAGTTCCGGGCCGCTGTGGGTCATGACTGCACTCCTTGGCCGACTGGTTCCAGGATGGATGGCTTCTTGGTTTTGGACCGTGACGTCCAGACGAACTTCTTTTCCACATAGCTTTGGAGAAGCGTCAGAAGGCTGACGATGATGAGGTAGTAGACGATTGCCGCCGCGTAATACTCGGCATAGCGGAACGTGATGTTCACGCCCACCTGGGCCGTGGTCAGCAGCTCCTGCAGGGAAATCACGGAGGCCAGCGAGGAGAACTTCACGAGGCCGATGAACTCATTGCCGGTGGGAGGCAGCGCCGTACGGATGGCCTGCGGCAGGACAACCTTGAGCATGACCTTGACCGGCGACATTCCAAGCGCCCGGCCGGCAAGAGCCTGGCCCTCGTCGATACTGAGCAACGCCGAACGGATGATTTCCGCCATGAAGGCCGCTTCCACGATGCCCAAGCCGATGAACGCGGCGATGAACGGGGAGAACCAATCCTGGCGCAGGACCGGGAAGAGCTGCGGCAACGCGTTCCAGATGATGAGCAGCACCAGCAGCGCCGGGATGGCCCGGAAGAACCAGGTGTAGATTCCGGCGACGCCCTGGGCGATCCGGCTACGGGAGGTGCGTCCCAGGGCAACGGCAAAGCCGATGGCCGTGGCCAGGATGAGTGAAAGCACCGCGACGGCGACCGACAGGAAAGCCCCGGACACGTAGCTCGGATTCACGAGTTGTTGGACGAAGATGTTGACATCGAATTCCATCACCAACTCCTTTCGCGATAGGTGGCGGAGGCCGCAGCGCTGTTGCGGCCTCCGCGGGGGGATGGCTAGGGGACGTCGACGATCGTGGAATCGAGCTTGTTATCCTTGGCGATCTTGGCCAGGGTGCCGTCCTGGTGGAGTTCCTTCAGCGCTTGCGCGATGGCGGGAGACAGCGGATCGTTCTTGCGGGTGAACACGCCGAATGTGGTGTCGGCCGGGAAGACTCCCGGGGCCACAGTGAGCTTGCCTTCGTTCTGGCTGGCCATGTAGGCGGCCGCCACATTGGTCTCGATCAGGGCCTCGGACTTGCCGTTGAGGACTGCAAGCACCGTTTCAGCGGTCTTGGGGTATTCGGTGAGCTTGGGCTCGTCCTTGCCGGCTTTCTTGCACTCATCTTTGAGTGCAGTGATGCGCGCGGCGTTGGCTGAGGCACTCTGCGCTGCGACGGAGTGGCCGCACAGGTCCAGAGACGTCTTGTAATTCCCGGCACTGCTCGGGGCGGCGAGGATCGCGGGACCGGCGTTCATCACGGCTGAAGCGTCGGCGACGTCCAGGCGGGCCTTGCTCATATAAAGACCACCGAAGATGGCATCGCAGCGGCGGGTTTGGAGCCCCGGCATGAGGCCGTCGAATGTGGTCACTTCGAACTTGGCATCGACTCCCCAGTGTTTGGCGAGCGCCCGGGCGGCATCGGCGTCGAACCCTGCAATGTCACCGCTGGAACCGTTGGCGTAGTACTCCAGCGGCGCGTATTCGGGGTCGATACAGAGGGTGAGCTTGCCGCTCGTGGTGAGTCCCTTCGGCGCGGTAGCCGATGCTTGCCCCGTGGAACTGGGCGAAGCTGCGGCGGAGCAGCCGCTCAACAGCAGGGCCAACGCAGCGGCCGCCAGGGCGGGCTTCGTGAACTTGAGCATGTGCAGATCTCCAATGACTGTTGGGGTCGCGTGGAAACGCGGGTCGGAGTGCGCCGATGTGGCGTTGATCACGATGCTAGCGAAAAAACGGCGCAAATCAAGCGAATCAGTTGTTTAATACTGATGTGACACAGTTTTTGTACGATCATCACGACTTCTTGATCCAAATCACTTGCCTATCGCTCGACTCGTGAAAGTATTGATTACGACGGCGGCGCTCGGCTCGCCGGGGCGCGGCACCTTCGCCAAGCACCCACTGCCGCGACCCCCAAGACAAGGCGGTTATTGTGAAGACCATGCATGATCTGGACGACAGGCTGATCCGCCTGCTGCAGGCCGATGGCCGCGCCTCGTTCAGTGAGCTATCCAAGCAACTGGGCGTGACGCGCTCCGCGGTGACAGCCAAGGTCAATGAGCTCACGTCCTCCGGGGAACTGCGGATTGTCGCGGCAGTCCATCCGCGCCTCCTGGGACTGACCGCCGTCGCGCACATCTCCATCCAGCTGAACGGTTCCGCACGCGCCGCATTGGAGAAGCTGGGCCAACTGGACGGCGCCGTGTTCGCCTCCCTTACGACGGGCAGGTACGGCATCATCGCCGAACTCCGCCTGCCCACGGTGGAAAGGCTCTACGAGGACGTCGAGGCCATCCGCCTTTGCGAGGGCGTGGCGGCCGTCGATGTGCTCATGTACAAAGAGGTGGTCCGCAGCCTCTTCCTCGGCAAAGAACCACCGGACCCCCGCCTCGAACTTGATCAGGCGGACCTGCTCCTCATGAGCGAGCTGCAGGTGGACGGTCGCCTTGGTTTCGAAGCCCTCGGCGAGCGGATCGGGCTTTCGGCCAGCGCTGCCAGGATCAGGGTCCTTCGCCTGCTGGAAGCCCGCGTCATGCAGATCGGCCCCATCCGGAGCCGCTCCGGTTCTTCGCGGTCCATGGCCTTTGGCTTCGGAATCTCGACAGCAGCCGGAACCGAGGAAGCAATCGACTTCTTCTCGGCGACGCCCGGCGTGGAGTTCATCGCCAGTTGCCTCGGCAGGCACGATCTCGTGGCCACCGTGGGTGTCAGCTCCTTGGACGAAATGTACGAGGTCCTGGACAAGATACGCGCGATGGACTCGGTGGCAAGCGTCGAGTGTTGGCTGCACCTGAAAATCGTCCAGGAACGGTACGCCAAGCCCCTCGACAAGATGCTCGCGACCAAGGCCCAATCCAACGGCCACTAGCCTCCGGCTTCCCCGCCGACGCCCGCTCACAAACAAGGCCGTCCGGCGCGACGCCCGCTCACAAACAAGGCCGTCCGGCGCGACGCCCGCTCACAAACAAGGCCGTCCGGCGCGACGCCCGCTCGGGATTTGGCGGTCATATGTGAACGGGCGTCAGGCTTTGGCGATCGCTTCTTCGAGCGCGCCAAGGACGAGCTTCACCGATGCCCTGTTGGCATTCGGACCCATCATGCCGATCCGCCAGACGGTCGACGTAAACGCACCCGCCCCGGAGCCGATTTCCATACTGAAGTTCTCCAGAAGGTAAGCACGGACGGCAGCCGAGTCCACGCCGTCGGGCACTTTGACCGTGGTGAGGCTCGGCAATCGCGAGCCCTCCGCGGCAAACAGCTCAAGCCCCATCGCTTCAAGGCCATCCCGCAACTCGGCCCCGGCTGCATGGTGTCGCGCTTGAACAGCGGCGAGCCCCTCGGCCAAGATGCGGTCCAGTCCGGCCTCTAGCCCGGCGATCATGGTCACCGGCGCCGTATGGTGATACGTCCGGCTGCCGCTCGCCGCGCCAACATACCCACCCAGAAGGCCGATATCGAGGTACCACGAACGCGGCTCCTTGATGCGCCGCTCGAACGCGCGCTCGGACACCGTGAAGGGGGACAAGCCAGGGGGCGCTCCCAGGCACTTCTGCGTGCAGGCGTAGCCGACGTCGATCCCCCAGTCGTCAGCCCGGAGTTCCAGCCCGCCGATGGAGGTCACGGCGTCCACGATCAGGAGAGCATCGCCTTTGCCAGCACCAAGGGGCGCGACGTCGGACAGGACACCTGTGGAGGTTTCGGCATGGACGGCGGCAATCACCTTGGGATGCGGGTGCGCGGCGAGGACCCGCTCCGCGTCCACGGGCTGGCCCCATTCATGATCGACGCGGACCACCGTGGCGCCGCAGCGCCGGGCGACCTCGCACATGCGCTCCCCGAAAAGCCCGTTGACGGCAATTACCGCCACCTCGCCGTCGGACACTGTATTAACGAAGGCAGCCTCCATGCCGCCAGAACCAGTGGCACTCAACGGCAGGGTGCGGGCATTCCGGGTCCCCCACACCGTCCGGAGCCCGGCGCATGTCCGGTCCAGCGCCCTATGAACACCGGATCCAGATGCCCGATCACCGGGTACGCCAACGCGGCGGTCACTTCCGGATAGCAATTACTGGGACCCGGTCCGAAGAGATACCGGGAGGTCAGGACCTCTGGCATGGCGGAACTCCTTTGCCTCGTTGCTGACATTGTCCACCAGACGGCAAAGGTGAGCGAGCGTCTCGGTATCAGACGGCAAAGGTGAGCGAGCGTTTCGGTAGAAGCCACCAAAGGTGACGAGCGTTTCGGTATCAGACGGCAAAGGTGAGCGAGCGTCCCAGTGCGGTGCGGGAGGACCGGGGTGCGGTATTCTCTTGACACCACGGCAGTCATTGGATTCACTATTACGTATGCTGAAATAACAGTTCCATGATGTGGAAGGCCTGAGGTGCGGAGGCGCGCAGGTCCATCCGGCAGGAATCGCCGGAGTTCCGCATAGCCAACACCATGGATGCCAGCACTCGCACGAGGAATGAACAAGCATGCAGCTTGAAGTATTCAACAGCGTGGACCGTGCGGACGCCATCGACGTCCTCCGCCCATGCCTCGACATCCAGCGTTGGGTGGAGCACATCGCAGATGCGCGCCCCTTCAGCGGCTTGGACTCCTTGCTCGACTTCGCCCGGAAAACCGCCGAGCCCTTCACCTCGGACGAAGTGGCGGCCGCGATGGCCCATCACCCTCGGATCGGCGAACGGCCCAAGGCCCAGACCACCGAAGCCGCGATGTCCCGCTCCGAACAGGCCGGCGTCGACCCCGGCGATAACGGCGTCGTCACCGCTTTGGCCGAAGGCAACCGCGAGTACGAGGCCAAGTTCGACCGCGTGTTCCTCATCCGCGCCGCGGGCCGGACAGCTAAGGAAATCCTGGCCTCCCTCCAAGAGCGCCTGAGCCACACCGCGGAAGAAGAAGACGTCATCGTGGCGGGCCAGTTGCGCGAAATCGCACTGCTGCGCCTTGCCGGCGTCATCAGCGAAACCAGCGCGAGCAATGAAGGAGTGTCCAACAAATGAGCGTTTCCCACATAACCACCCACATCCTGGACACCGGCTCCGGACGCCCGGCGGCCGGCGTCGCCGTCGTTCTCTCCGTGCGCGACGGCGACAACTGGAAGCACGTGGCGAGCGGCACCACCGATGCGGACGGCCGAATCAAGGATCTGGGCCCTGAAAGGGTCGACAGCGGCAGTTACCGCCTCAACTTCGCGACCGGCCCGTATTACAAGGCACAAGGCGTGGACACCTTTTTTCCGGAGGTGGACTTGAGCTTCACGGTGTCCGACGCCGGCGAGCACTACCACGTGCCGCTCCTGCTCAGCCCCTTCGCGTTCTCCACGTACCGAGGAAGCTAACCCGCCGATTGCCCCGCCGGCCAGGAGCCCGGTGGGGCAATCGATGGACCTGAAAAGGCAGCTAGTCGATCGGGGTGACGTAGGCTCCGGAGATTCCGCCGTCAACCATGAAGGTCGAAGCGGTAATGAAGGAAGCGTCGTCGCTCGCCAGGAAGGCGACCGCAGCGGCCAGTTCTTCGGGCTCGGCGAAGCGTCCCAAGGGCACGTGGACCAAGCGGCGCGCTGCCCGCTCCGGATCGGAGGCGAAGAGTTCCTTCAGCAACGGGGTGTTGACCGGTCCGGGGCACAGCGCGTTGATTCGCACGCCCTTACGCGCGAATTCGACGCCGAGTTCGCGCGTCATTGCCAGCACACCGCCCTTGGAGGCGCTGTAGGAGATCTGCGAAGTTGCCGCACCCATCACGGCCACGAAGGACGCAGTGTTGATGATCGATCCCTTGCCCTGCTCCAACATGTACGGCAGCGCGTATTTGCAGCAGTAATAGACGCTCGTCAGGTTTACCTCCTGGACCCGGCGCCAGGCTTCAATTCCGGTGTCGAGGATCGAGGCATCATCCGGCGGCGAAATACCCGCGTTGTTGAACGCTATATCCACGCTGCCATAGTGGCTCTTGGCGGCCGCGAAGAGGTCGATGACTTCCTGCTCGTCTGTGACGTTGACCTTCACGAAGATGCCATCGACGGCGGCCGCGGCCGCTTCTCCAGCTGCCGGATCGATGTCGGCGATGACCACATTGGCACCCTCCGACGCGAAACGCTTTGCCGTGGCCAAGCCGATCCCGCTGCCGCCGCCGGTGATGACGGCTGTGCGGTCCTTGAGTCGGTTTGAAATGAATTCGGTCATGGTGATCTCTCCTTGAATGATGGGGCTTCCAAAGTTGGTGGGTTCAGTGCGCGATGAAGACGTTCTTTACTTCGCTGAAGGAATCGAGCGCGTCAGGACCCAGTTCGCGGCCCAGGCCCGATTGCTTAAAGCCGCCGAACGGCGTCGAATACCGGACTGAAGAGTGCGAGTTCACCGAGAGGTTTCCGGCATCCACTCCGCGGGCTACGCGCAAGGCCCGGCCAATGTCTTGGGTCCAGATGGATCCGGAGAGGCCGTATTCGGTGTCATTGGCAATCCGCACAGCGTCCGCCTCGTCGTTGAAGGGAACGACGACGACGACCGGTCCAAAGATCTCCTCACGCACCGCCGGGTCGTCAAAGGAGTCGGGAGCCAGGACAGTGGGCGGGAACCAGAATCCCGGCCCTTCGGGCACCTCGCCTTGGAAGGCTATGGGCGCTCCTGAGGGCACGAAGCCCGCGACGGTTTCCCTTTGCCGGGCGGAAATCAAGGGCCCCATGACGGTACTTTCGTCCGCCGGGTCGCCAACTTTGACAGCCCGAACGGCGGGTTCCAAGAGCTCAAGGAAGGCGTCGTAGGCCGATTTTTCCACCAGAATCCGGGACCTGGCACAGCAGTCCTGGCCGGCGTTATCGAACGCACCACCGGGAGCTGCGGCGGCAGCGGCCTGAAGGTCGGCGTCGGCGAACACAATGTTCGCGCTCTTGCCACCCAATTCGAGCGTCACTCGCTTCACTTGATCAGCACAACCGGCCATGATCTGCTTGCCGACCCCGGTAGACCCGGTAAAGACGACCTTTCGCACAGCGGGGTGGGTCACGAAGCGCGCCCCCACCACGGATCCCTTCCCCGGGATGATGGTCAGCACGCCGTCGGGCAAGCCGGCCTCGCGCGCCAGCTCACCCAGCCTCATCGCGGTGAGCGGCGTAAGTTCCGCAGGCTTGAGCACAACCGTGTTGCCAGCCGCGAGCGCAGGAGCGAAGCCCCACGCCGCGATCGGCATCGGAAAGTTCCACGGCACAATAATGCCGACAACGCCCAATGGCTCGTGGAACGTCACATCGAGGCCTCCGGCAACCGGGATCTGCCGACCGAAGTGCCGCTCGGGAGCCGCCGAGTAGTAACTAATGACGTCGCGCGCATTGCCCGCTTCCCAGCGGGCGTTGCCGACCGTGTGTCCCGCATTGCGGACTTCCAGTTGTGCGAGGTTCTCCAGATCGGCGTCGACGGCGGCCGCGAACCGGCGCAAGAGCAGTGCCCGGTCCGACGGCGACACCTTCCGCCAGGTTTCAAACGCGCCAGCCGCGCGTGCAATCAGGGCGTCGGTCTCGGCCAGGGACGCCAGTTCAACAGTTTGAAGGAATTCCTCGGTAGCCGGATTGATGATGTCAAAAGTTGTGGCACTCACGCCCAGCTCTTTTCTGTCGGTTTGAATTCCGTCGATGGGTCGAAGCGCTCAGCGTAAAGTTCGCCGTCCCGGTACCTTCCGGCGGCCTCGACGAATCCTTCGAAGAGGCGCAAGTCGGAACCATTTTGTTCCGGGTGGAACTGAACGCCCAACACCCAGCCTGCTTGGGTCGTCTCGACGGCCTCGATCGTGCCGTCCGCCGCGTACGCCGTGACGCAAAGACCCTCGGCAACCCGGTCCAGAATCTGATGGTGATAAACGGGCGCCGATGCCCTCACGCCTAGTTGATCCGCGATGATGCTCCCCGGCCTGGTACAGAACTCCACTTCGCCAAAAACCCCCGAAGCGGGTTGGTAGTTGGCCTCGGGCAGCACGTCCGGCACGTGCTGGATAAGGTTTCCGCCCAGGGCCACGTTCAGGATTTGCGCCCCGCGGCAGATGGCGAAAAGCGGAACCCCCTTCTCCAACGCGGCCAGCGTCAAGGCGAGGTCATGCTCGTCCCGCGCGGGCTGGCTGCGGGTTCTCGGATGAGGCTCGGCGTCGTAATTTCCGGGGTCGACGTCGCTGCCTCCCACCACAATCAGGCCATCCACGAGGTCAAGTACGGAGGTATCCGTGCCGATAGGCGGCAGAAGAAGGGGTGTGCCGCCCGCCGCCACCACGGCCTCCAAATATGTTGCCGGCAGCACCGCTGCCTGCGCGTCCCAATCCCCCCATTTCGCGTCCTGCAGGTAGGTGGTCAGGGCGATCCGCGGCCGTCGGACTGGATCTGGAGCCGGCGTCTGGGTCCGAGTCATGGCCCCTACAGCCTTTCGAACCCGCGGCGGAGCTCCCAGTCCGTGATGGCGGACTCAAAAGCTGCCAGTTCGACGTCGGCATAGTTCACGTAATGCCTAACCACTTCCTCACCGAAGACTTCCTTGGCGATCACGGAGTTGGCGAACAGATCCCGCGCTTCCCGCATTGTCGTCGGCACGGTGGGAGCGCCCGAGGTGTAGGCGCTGCCAATGGTTACCGGTTCGAGTTCGAGCTCATTTTCGATTCCGTAAAGCCCGCCGGCAAGCATGGCCGACAGCGCCAAGTACGGGTTGACGTCGCCACCCGGCAGCCGGTTTTCCAGCCGGGCGCTCTGGCCATGCCCCACGAGGCGCACCGAGCAGGTGCGGTTGTCGAGGCCCCAGGCCACCGCCGTCGGAGCGAACGAGCCTTTGACGAACCGCTTGTAGGAGTTGATGTTGGGAGCGTAAAAGAGCGTGAATTCCCGCATCGTGGCGAGGACTCCGGCAATGAAGTGATCGTAGGTTTTAGTGCGGGCGCCGCTTGCCTTGTCCCAGAAGACCAGCTCATCGTCCAGTCCGCGAAGGGATAGGTGGATGTGGCAGGAATTGCCCTCGCGCTCGTTGGGCTTGGCCATGAAGGTAATGGACTGGCCCATGTCATGGGCGATGTCCTTGGCCGCGGTCTTGTAGACGGAATGGTTGTCCGCCGTGGTGACCACTTCGTCGTACTTGAACGCGATCTCGTGTTGGCCGAAGTTGCATTCACCTTTGGCGGATTCCACGGTCATCCCGGCTGCGTACATCTCGTTCCGGATCCTGCGAAGCAGGGGTTCCACACGACCGGATCCCAGGAGCGAGTAGTCCACGTTGTATTGATTGGCAGGAGTGAGGTGCTTGTAGTCCAGGTCCCATGCCTGCTCGTAGGAGTCGTTGTAGACCACAAACTCGAGCTCGGTTCCGGCAAGCGCCTTCCAACCGTGCTCGGCCGCCTTGGCCGTCTGGCGCTTGAGCATGGCGCGGGGTGAAACGGAGACCGGAGTGCCGTCGGTCATGGACAAATCGCATTGGATCAGCGCACTCCCCTCGCGGTAGGGAAGGACGCGGATGGTGTCCAAATCCATGTCGAAGAGCATGTCTCCATAGCCCTTTTCCCACGAGGAAATGTCATAGCCATCTACAGTATTCATTTCGGTGTCAACGGCGAGGAGGTAATTGCAGCCTTCAGTGCCATGCTCCAGGACGGAATCCAGGAAGAATTGCGCGTGAAGGAGCTTGCCCTGAAGCCTGCCCTGCATGTCGGTGAAGCCGAGAATCACGGTGTCTATGGCGCCCTCGCCAATCTGCGCCTTGAGTTGCTCAACGGTGAGCATACGGTCATTGCGAGGGTGAACGGTGTTCGAAATGTCGTTCATGGTGCTGCTCATTTCAGTAGTCCCTTGAGTAGTGCGGCAGTGGACTCGCAGTGCAATTCCATGACGCTTCGGGCCGCTGCAGGCTCGCCGTCGAGGATGGCCTGCACTATCAATCGATGTTCTTGGTTTGAATGTTCGATATTCCGCTGCAGAAAGGGGATCTCTGCCAGGAATTCGTGGATCTTTGTCTGGATGGTAGTGCTGGCTTTGTTGAGTTCAGATGATCCCGCAACAGCGGAGAAAGCCAAGTGAAGGCGGGCGTCCGCTTGCCTGTATTCCACCGGTGAACCCGCGTTTTCGACCTCGGCCAACGAGTCAATCAGAAGCCGACGCTGATCCTCGCTGAGCCGCATCGAGGCCGCCCGCTGGCAGGCCCCGGGTTCAATCACCGAACGGAAGATGAGGATGTCGCTGATTTCCTCCTGCCGGTCCTTGTTGCCTAGACGCTCCGGCGGACGCGCGTTGCCGACCGGTTCGACGATGGTTCCGCCGCCCCTCCCCCGGACGGTCGTGACGAAGCCGGCTGCGCGCAACGCGCTGATCGCTTCGCGCAGCGTGGCCCGGGAGACCTGCATGCGCTCGGCCAGGTCGCGCTCGGGTGGGAGGCGTTCGCCGGTTTTGAAGATCCCCAGCTGAATTGCCGATCCCAAGTGCTCGACGCATGACTCGAAGGCCATGTGTCCACGCACGGGGAGCAAGACCGTCTCCAGTAGGGGGGATTCAATCGGTTCAACGAGGAACATGGCGACCTTCCTGGCTGGGAGGCCGCCGGCGAAGAACCGCCGGCGGCCCATGGTTGTGCTAGTTGAGCAGCTTATCCGCGTCGATCGTCAGATGCTCCTGTTCGGCACTCGTCATGAACGTCCGACGCCCCGTGGTGTACCAAAGCACTGTGGCGAGAAGGAAGACGACCACGACGGCGATCGGCGCGTAGTTGAAGGTGTCGATGGTGATGTCTGCGACGGGCGGGAGGACGAAGAGAATCACGATGATGGCGACCCACACAATCGCTACCCAGTTGATGATGGGACTCCACTTGCCCAGGTGCCACGGGCCAGGGGTGAAATTCTTGTTGAGCCTGCGGAGCAACACCGGGGTGATGTACGCGATGTAGAGGCCGATGACGGCAACGCTCGTCACCGCAAAATACGCGGTTGTGTTGAACAGGGCGGGTGAAGCGAGCACAATCGCGCAGCCAACGCAGAGCCAGATGGAATTTGTGGGGGTGCCGCTCCGGGTGTTGACTTTGGCCCAGATGCGGGAACCCGGCAGGGCATTGTCGCGGGAGAAGGCGTAGGTCATGCGTGAGTTGGCAGTCACTGACGCCATGCCGCAGAAGAACTGTGCGCCCACCACGATGGCGAGCAGGAACTTCGCTACCCCTGGGTTACCCAGTGCATCCAGGAAAATCTGTGCCGGCGGCAAGCCGGTTGGCGTGGCACCAAGGGTGGTCAGACCGTCCTCTGAACCGTTCGGGATGGCAGCGACGAGTGAGTAGAGCAGAATCCAGCCACCAATGATGGAGATGACCACGCTCATGACAATCCCCTTGGGAGCCGCGATGGCTGCGTTCTTGGTCTCTTCGGCAACGTGGGCCGAAGCATCGTAGCCGGTGTAGGTGTACTGCGACATGAGCAGGCCCATGAGGAAGACGTACGGTCCGAAGGTGAAGCCGGTTTCGTTGTGCCACGCCGTCATTGTCCAGTCGAAGGACTGGTGGCTCGTGGGCATGATCCACAGCGCCGCCACGATAATCGCGACGCCCACGATGTGCCACCAGGCGGAGACATTGGACAGGAAACTGACAATCTTGACGCCGAAGCTGTTGAGCAGGGCGTGGATGATCATCAGGACGACGAACAGGGCAAACGTCGCGCCGGCGGTGGGCTCGACGCCGAAAGTCAGCGCCGCAAAAGCCATCATTGTTGTGGCACAGCCAAAGTCGATTGCGGCCGTGACGGCCACTTCACCGAGGAAATTGAACCAGCCGACGTACCAGGCCCAGGCCCTCTTGTTGCGTTTGGCGAGCCTGCCGGCCCAGAAATAGAGGCCACCGGCTGTGGGGTACCGCGAACAAACCTCGGCCATGGAGAGGGCCACGCACAGGACCAAGAGGCCAACGATTGGCCAACCCAGGTTGATGGCAGCCGGGCCACCGGACTTGAGCGCAATGCTGAAGGAGGTAATGCAGCCAGCCAAGATCGAAATGATGGAAAACGAGACTGCGAAGTTGGAGAAGCCGGACATGCCGCGATGTAGCTCTTGCTTGTAGCCAAGCTCGGCGAGGGCCGCAGCATCTGCGTCTTGCACAGCCTGCACCTTCGCTGCCGTAGAACGATCACTCATGATTATTCTCTTTCTAAACGGAAGGGGGGAACGGGCCGACACCGCTCGCATCGATAGTGACCCACTTCACACCGTTCTGTCAATGGTCTGACTTCAGACCACAAACCAACCTCCTCGAAACGGTAGGCTGGAAGGCATGGTTTCTGAGGACTCGAACGTCGACGGCACGTCACAAAGCGGCACGTCACACAACAGCACGGCACGCGACGCCACGTCAGAGGGCGGCACCCCCGAACGCCGCGGGATCTCGGTCCGCCGTGCGCCGAAGTTCGTTCCATTCATGGGCCTGGGCGGGGTGCTCGGCATCATCGTTGCCGCGTTCGTGGCCTACGGGATCCCCGGGGACGAGAGTTTCGACACCGGGGCGGTCTTCGGCTTCTTCCTTGTGACCTTTGCCGCGGGCGGCGTGCTGCTCGGTGCCATCGCGGCCCTCGTCCTGGACAAGGTCAGCGTGCGGCGCTCCCGGCGAGCCGTCGTCGAGTCCGTACCCAGCCCGACAGAGGACGATGCCGAGGCATAGGATCCCGGTCACAATGTCGCGTGAGGGAAAGTACCATGCCAACATCATGCGACAATTGACCAGTGGCACGTGGCGACGGAAAACTTTCTCATGATCTTCTCCCCGACGAAAAAGGACCTCAGGACGCTTGTGGCGTCTTCGGGGTCTGGGCGCCGGGCGAAGAAGTAGCAAAACTCACCTATTACGGGCTGTATGCGTTGCAGCACCGCGGACAAGAATCGGCTGGTATTGCTACCAGTGACGGCAAGCGCATCAATGTCTACAAGGACATGGGCCTCGTGTCCCAGGTCTTCGACGAGACAACCCTGAACACCCTCACCGGGCACCTTGCCGTCGGCCACTGCCGCTACTCCACCACCGGAGCAAGCCACTGGGCAAACGCACAGCCCACCCTGGGCGCAACGGCCACCGGCACCGTTGCCCTCGCGCACAACGGCAACCTGACTAACACTGCTGAGCTCCGGGAAATGATCCTCGAGCTCAACGGCGGTCAGTTGACCGGTGAAATGAAGCAGGGCAACACCTCGGATACCGCCATGGTCACCGCCCTCCTCGAAGGCGAAGAGGGCAAGACCCTCGAACAGACCGCGCTTGAGCTGCTCCCCAAGATCCGAGGCGGCTTCTGCTTCGTGTTCATGGACGAAGGCACCCTCTACGCCGCCCGCGATACCTTCGGCATCCGCCCCCTGTGCCTTGGCCGCCTCGAACGCGGCTGGGTTGTCGCCTCCGAGCAGTCCGCCCTGGCAACCGTCGGCGCGAGCTTCATCCGCGAGATCGAGCCCGGCGAATTCATCGCCATTGACGAGAACGGCGTCCGTTCCCAGCGCTTTGCGGAAGCGACGCCGGCCGGTTGCGTCTTCGAGTACGTGTACCTTGCGCGTCCCGACGCTTCGATTGCCGGGCGCTCGGTGTATGAGTCCCGCGTGGAGATGGGCCGCCAGTTGGCCCGCGAAAACACCCAGGTAGCGGACATCGTCATACCGGTCCCCGAGTCCGGAACTCCGGCCGCGGTGGGCTACGCCGAGGAATCCGGCATCCCGTTCGCGCACGGCTTCGTCAAGAATTCCTACGTGGGCCGCACGTTCATCCAGCCCTCGCAGACCCTGCGCCAGCTCGGCATCCGGCTCAAGTTAAACGCCCTCGAATCCGTAATCCGCGGCAAGCGCGTGGTGGTGGTCGATGACTCGATCGTCCGCGGAAACACCCAGCGCGCCATCGTCCGGATGCTCCGCGAGGCCGGCGCCGCAGCCGTCCACATCAAGATCTCCTCCCCACCCGTCCAGTGGCCCTGCTTCTACGGCATCGACTTCGCGTCCCGCGCTGAACTGATCGCCAACGGTGCCACGATCGAGGAAATCTCCCAGGCCATTGGAGCGGATTCGCTGGCCTACATTTCCGAAGACGGCATGATCGGCGCTACCCAGCAGCCGCGGGAACGCCTCTGTACCGCCTGCTTCACGGGCCAGTACCCCATCGCACTTCCGGGTTCGGACAAACTGGGCAAGAACCTCCTGGAGCGCACCGACCTCGGCGGGCTGCCGACGTCGGGCATCTCCGCCGAAGCCGTGACCGCGGACTCGGACGACCCGGCCAACAAACCCGGCGCCACGGGCTGCGATCCCGGACCCGACGCCGAGTTTGAGAACCTGCTGACCGACGCCGATAAGAAAGAGTCTGTATGACCTCCGCATCCTCCGCCGCTGAGAACACCACCGGCATCACCTATGCGTCCGCCGGCGTCGACGTCGAAGCGGGCGACCGCGCCGTCGAACTCATGAAGGACGCCGTCAAGGCGACCCACAACAGCTCGGTACTCGGCGGCGTCGGCGGATTCGCCGGCCTGTACGACGTCTCCAAGCTGCTCACGTACAAGAGGCCCCTGCTGGCCACGTCCACGGACGGCGTCGGCACCAAGGTCGCCATCGCCCAGGCCATGGACATCCACGACACCATCGGTTTCGACCTGGTCGGGATGGTGGTGGACGACATCGTTGTAGTCGGCGCGGAGCCGCTCTTCATGACCGACTACATCGCGTGCGGCAAGGTTGTCCCCGAGCGCATCGCGGACATCGTCCGCGGCATCGCGGCAGCGTGTTCCGTGGCGGGCACTGCCCTGGTGGGCGGCGAAACCGCTGAGCACCCGGGCCTGCTCGGTGAGCACGAGTACGACGTCGCCGGTGCAGCTACCGGCGTTGTCGAAGCCGACGCCCTGCTTGGCCCGGACCGCGTCCGCGCCGGCGACGTCGTGATCGGCATGGCCTCCTCGGGCCTGCACTCCAACGGCTACTCCCTGGTTCGCCGCGTGATCAACCACGCCGGCTGGGCCCTGGACCGCCAGGTCTCCGAACTCGGCCGCACCCTGGGCGAAGAACTGCTCGAGCCCACCCGGGTCTACGCCGCCGACTGCCTGGATCTGGCCCGCGCCTTCCCGGTGAGCGGCCTGAGTGCTGCGCCCGGAGCCGTGCACGGCTTCAGCCATGTCACCGGCGGCGGCCTCGCGGCCAACCTGGCCCGCGTCCTGCCGCAGGGCCTCGTGGCCACGGTTGACCGCGCCACGTGGGAACTGCCCGCCATCTTCAAGCTTGTTTCCGAGCTCGGGAATGTGCCGCTGGCCGACCTTGAGCGCACGCTCAACCTCGGCGTCGGCATGGTGGCCATCGTGTCGCCCGAAATCGCCGACGCCGCTGTAGCCCGCCTCAACGAACGCGGCCTGCCGTCATGGGTCATGGGTACCGTGGCCGCGGACTCCGACTCGATCATCAAGAGCGGCCCGGACTACGTCCAGGGCGCCAAGGGTGTCGACGGCGGCGCCGTGCGCCTCGTGAACGCCTACGCTTAAGCGTTCTTAACGCAAAAGAGTGCCCACCCAATTGCCGATCCGGCAGTTGGGTGGGCACTCGATTTATTTAAGCGCTTTCGCCGGCCATCACGCTAAAGGCTGCTCCGGCGGGATCGCCGAGGACTGCCATGCGGCCGACACCGGGGACATCGAAGGCAGGCGCGAAGACCTGGGCCCCGAGTTCCACGGCCTTAGCCACGGATTCGTTCACGTCCGCAACATTGAAGTAGGTCATCCAGAACGGCGGCACGCCCTCCATAGGCTGCTTCATGGCGCCGGCCACGGACTTCCCGTCCACCACGAACTGGGTGTATTCCTGCAGATCGCCGGCCGCGGCCGTCTCGCTGGAGCATCCCGTCACGGATTCGTAAAAGGCCACGGCCTTGGGGACGTCGTTTGTCTGCAGCTCGCTCCAGACCACCGTGCCCGGTTCATTGACCAACCCGGCGCCGTGGTGGCTTCCGGCCTCCCAGAAACCAATCTGCGCACCCGTCGGATCGGCGGCGAAGAACATCTGGCCACTCCCGTTGGGGACGCTGTCCGGCGGAAAGAGGATGTTGCCACCCGCCACCGCCGCGCGCTCAGCAGCCTCGTCGACCGAATCGACGGCGAGGTAGTTGGCCCAGTAGGACGGTGCACCAGCCGCAGCCATGTCCGGCATCTGCTGCATCATGCCCGCAACGTAGCGGTCCTGCAGCTTGGCCATGTAGTAGGTCATGCCGTTACCGGCATCCATCGCGTCCAATTCCCAGCCGAACAGATCACCATAGAAGGCCTTGGAAGCCTCGACGTCCGACGACGACAGGTCCACCCAACACGGAGTTCCCTGCTTGTAGCTATCAACCTGCGGCATTGCTATCCCTTCGTTGAGTAGCCGGCTTACGCCAGCGGATACCACGTTCAACGTAGTACTGGGGTCCGACACTGACAACAGCCAGCGGCGTCGAAGGCCTTATGCGTGAACTGCCCGGCCCGTGAAAGCGACCAAGCGCTCCAGGCTGGATACCGTCTCTGCGACTTCCTGGGCCGGGGCGAAGCTGCCGCTCGCGCGGACCTGCTCGCTGATGGTGTTCTGCGCGAGGACCTCGACGTAATCGCTGAGCTCATCCGCAACCGGCACCTCGAGGCCCAGGGCCTTGGAGAAGTCCCAAGCGTGGACGAGGAACTCGAGGTTGAGGATGGAGGCGACTATCGTGGCCGGCAATTCGGCGAAGCCCATGTCGATAGTGCCTTCGAGGCCGCGGCGGTAGAAAGCTTCCAGCGTGGGCTGGGCAAGGTCGGCGATGCGCACTTCAGGCGACTTTCCGGCGTCGTCGGCTACTTCGGCACCCAGGGCCTTGGCGATGCTAGCAATCGAGCCGGCAAGGTGGTCAAGCAACTGCGACACGTTGAAATCGGCGCACGGAGTCTGGGTCTGCGCGTCGGCTTCGGTGACGTGCGCCAGCACGCGCTGCAGGATGGCAAGCGTGGCGTCCGCAGAAGTGAGCTCGTTGAGATCGGCAGGGGCCGCGGCCCATTCGTCGGCACCTGCGTCGCCCGTGGAGGCCTCGGCGAGGAGACGGTCGAGGTAGTGGTTCCAGCCCTCGGAGTGGGCTGCGACGGCTTCCGGCGTCGGAAGGCCTTCGTGCACGAAGCGCACGGTGGTCCCGCCGTCGGCCGGCTCAAGGGTGATGGCTACGGTGGAGACGTTGTCGGCCGGGGCCTCAGGCTGCTCCCAGGCCCACGTGAAGACCACGCGCTTGCCCGGTTCGATTTCGATGAAGGTTCCGGCTGCGTGATGGCCCGGAGTGACGGTCCAGCGGTACTCGCCGCCGACCTTCAGGTCGACTCGTGCGGCAACGGTCTGCCAGCGGCGGAGGCGTGCAGGCTGCGTGATGAGTTCGAACGCCTGGTCGACGTTGAGGGGAAGAAGAACGGTCTTGTCGTAAATCATGATGATTCCTCTGTTGTTTGAAGGCGGTCGGTGGTGAAGTTTTGTGCATCAGCGACGAGCATGTCCAGCTCCGCGGTCCAGAACTGCTCGAAAAGCCTCCGGAGTTCTCTCATGCCGGCGTTGTCCAAGCGGTAGAAGCGGTTGCGTCCTTCTTTGCGGGCAGCAACGAGGCCTACCTGCTCCAGCAGCAACAAGTGCTGCGAGATGGCGGATCTGCTCACCGTGAATTCGAGTGCCAGCTCCGTCACGGTGCGCTCTCCCGCCGCAAGCAGGTGCAACAGACGCCGCCTATTCGGCTCCGCGGCAACTTCCAGTGGGTCGAGCATGATTAATACGTTAGCCGCCACTAACGCATTCTGTCAACAACTTTCGAGAGCGCACTATCAACACCTACAGAACTGCCGACAAAAACGCCTTGGGGTTATAGGGATCTGCGTCGGTTCGTGTTGCTGCCTGATCGCCGTTGCCGCCTGGCAATGGCTTCCGCTAAGCGAAGCTAGTTCGAGGATCTATGGACACCGTCGGATTCTGCTGGATCATTCTCTTCGCCGAAGTTGCCGGTCCCTTGATTCCGCGGGCCCGGAATTTATCCATTCGAATGATTGAGCAGAATCCGCCATCCGAGCGAAGACGATCCCGGGACGGACATCACCCGCCCGGGATTTACACCGTTTTGTCCTAGAAAACGCCTTGGTCCGGCAAAAGGGGACGAAAAAGGCCCGTAGCGCGCGTCAATCATGGCGCGCCCTACGGGCTCTGTGTTTCGGGAGGCATCTGGGGATGCTTAATGACTTCGTGTACGACGGCGGTACGCAACTCGATGCCGAAAGGCACCTGATTGTTGCTACAGCTATCCGATACGGCGGGTGTCTACCTCGTCGTCATCGTCTTCCAAGTCCTGTGCGTACTTGTCCTCGTAAGCCGAGTAGTCCGGCTCCGGCGGATCGTCCGCGAATCGGCTCGTCGCACGACTTGATGGCCCAGTCAGCTCCCGCTGAAGGGCCGAATAGTCAGTGTTCGGGGAGTAGTACTTGATGTCCCGAGCCTGCTTGGTAGCTTTTGCCTTTTGACGGCCGCGCCCCATGGCGTGACCCCCTTTTGTACTTGGACCGGAGGTGGTCACCTTGGCGATCGGTGAGGCCCCGGAATGTTTGGTCAATTTGTCGTATGTCTAGATTACATGCTTTCCGGAGCAACTGCGTGCCACGACCTTCGCGAAAGCGGCGTCACAGTTCCACTTGGCAGTATCTCCATTCATTGGCATGAAAAACTTGGGTAGAGTCGCCCTAATATCGGGCCGCACGCATGAAAGGCAGCAAACTCAGACATGGGCCAGGACAACACGATCCCGGGCAACAACGGTACAGGCGACAACGAGTCGCCGGTAGACCCTGGTTCAGGGACCGGGTATCCGGGGACTTCGGGCATGTACCCGGAAAATGGCATGCCTGGCGAAACCGAGCCCGAGGACGGCTTTCCCTCCGAAAAAGGCTCGTCCCTGCGGACTGCCCTGGACGCCATAACGCGGTATCGGCTCATCATTGGCGGCATTGTGCTGGCTGTATTGATCCTCATCGGGGTAGTGATCTGGGTCCTCGTTGGAGCCCTGGCCAACCATCCGGTGGCCGCGCCCACCCCCGTACCGGCCACGTCCACCAGCCGCGGCCCCCTCCCCGCGGACGTCGAGGCAAAGGACTACCAGCTGGGCGATTGCTTCGCCGATTTCGACTCCAACGCCACCAAGTCCAAAGTGGTGGACTGCACCACCGATCACTCGGCCCAGCTGGGCGCCATCTTCCGGTACAAGGCTGACGACACCTTCCCCGGCGCCACTGCCTTGCGTGACAAAGGCCGCGAAATCTGCCGTGATGTGATGCTCAACGAGGCCTCCACGAAGTACGCACTCCTGCAGCAGAACGTGTACCCGAGCGCCACCAGCTGGGACAACGGCGACCGCCGCGTGGACTGCTTCATCGTGGTGAACTCGGGGAACACACTCAAGGAATCCGTGCTGCAAAAGTAGTCCAGCCGGCCGTCCCGGCGGCCAGGCCAGTCGGCCGCAGTTAGTCCTTCCGCCTCACCGTCAGGCCGCTACCCGCCGGGGCCCCGCCGTCGGGACCTGTCAAAGCTTCGAGCCCCTCGATGGTGAGTTCGTCGACGTCGGCCGCGGTGTCCACCAGTACCGTGTCGCCGTCCGCGATCTCTCCGGCGAGGATCTCCTTGGCCAAGCGGTCGCCGATCTCGCGTTGGACCAGCCGTCGCAACGGACGGGCGCCGTACGCGGGATCGTAACCGGACATCGCGAGCCAGGCACGGGCGCCGTCACTGACCTCAAGGGTGAGCCGGCGGTCGTGCAGCCGCTTGGTCAGCTCGTCCACGTGCAGCTCGACGATCCTGGCGAGCTCGTCCACGCTGAGCGGATCGAACAGGACAATCTCGTCGAGCCGGTTGAGGAACTCCGGCTTGAAGGACGCGTTGACCACGGCCATGACCGCATTCCGCTTCGCCGTGGCGTCCAGCGTTGGATCCACAAGGAATTGGCTGCCCGAGTTGGAGGTCAACACCAGGATGGTGTTCCGGAAGTCCACGGTGCGGCCCTGCCCGTCGGTGAGGCGACCGTCGTCGAGCACTTGCAGGAGGATGTCGAACACCTCCGGGTGGGCCTTCTCCACCTCGTCGAGCAGGATCACGGAGTATGGGCGGCGGCGGACCGCCTCAGTCAATTGCCCGCCTTCCTCGTAGCCCACGTATCCGGGAGGGGCGCCGACCAGCCGGGCCACGGAGTGCTTCTCCCCGTACTCGGACATGTCGATCCGCACCATGGCGCGTTCGTCGTCGAACAGGAAGTCCGCGAGTGCCTTGGCGAGCTCGGTTTTGCCGACGCCGGTGGGGCCCAGGAACAGGAACGAACCCGTCGGGCGGTTGGGGTCGCTGATGCCCGCACGGGCGCGTCGGACGGCGTCGGAGACAGCAGCCACAGCCTTGGACTGGCCGATCAGCCGCTTTCCGATCTCCTCTTCCATGTGCAGCAGCTTCTGGGATTCTCCCTGCAGCATGCGGCCGGCGGGGATGCCCGTCCAGGCCGAAATGACCTCGGCGATATCGTCCGCCGTGACTTCGTCCGCGACCATCAGGGCGGGCTTCGCTTCACCGCGCGCTTCCCGGGCTGACTCTTCCTCGGCTGCTGCGCTGAGCTCGCGCTCCAACGCGGGCAGTTCGCCATAGAGAATGCGCGAGGCAGCTTCTAGGTCGCCCTCGCGCTGGTACTTTTCGGCGGCCGAACGCAATTCATCGATTCTTGCCTTGAGGTCACCGACACGGTTGAGCCCGGCCTTCTCGGATTCCCAACGGGCGTTCAATTCCGCCAGGGCTTCCTTCTTGTCCGCCTTGTCCGCGCGCAGCGCAGCGAGTCGTTCGATGGAGGCCGCGTCAGTCTCGCGGGCGAGGGCCAATTCCTCCATGGTGAGACGGTCCACGGCACGGCGAAGCTGGTCGATCTCCTCGGGAGCCGAGTCGATTTCCATGCGCAGCCGGGACGCGGCCTCGTCCACGAGGTCGATGGCCTTGTCAGGCAACTGCCGGCCCGAGATGTAGCGGTTGGAGAGCGTGGCGGCGGCTACCAAGGCGGAGTCGGCGATGGCCACCTTGTGGTGGGCCTCGTACCGTTCCTTGAGGCCGCGGAGAATCCCGATGGTGTCCTCCACGCTCGGCTCACCCACGTAGACCTGCTGGAAGCGGCGTTCCAGGGCAGGGTCCTTCTCGACATTCTCGCGGTACTCATCCAGGGTGGTGGCACCGATGAGCCGCAGCTCGCCGCGGGCCAGCATTGGCTTGAGCATGTTGCCTGCGTCCATGGCGCTTTCGCCGGTAGCACCGGCGCCCACCACCGTATGGATTTCGTCGATGAACGTGACGATCTGCCCGTTGGAGTTCTTGATCTCCTCCAGCACCGCCTTGAGCCGTTCCTCGAATTCGCCGCGGTACTTCGCTCCGGCCACCATGGACGCGAGGTCCAACGCGATCAAGGTCTTGCCCCGCAGGCTTTCCGGGACGTCGCCGGCCACCATGCGTTGGGCGAGCCCTTCGACGACGGCGGTCTTGCCGACGCCGGGTTCACCGATCAGCACGGGGTTGTTCTTGGTGCGGCGGCTCAGGACCTGGACGACCCGTCGGATTTCGCTGTCCCGCCCGATCACGGGATCCAGCTTGCCGGAGCGCGCGACGGCTGTGAGGTCCATACCGTATTTCTCGAGGGCCTGGAAGGTGTTTTCCGGGTCTTGTGAGGTGACTTTCCGGTCGCCACGGACACCCGGCAGGGCGGCGAGGAGCGCTTGGTGGGAGGCGCCGGCGTCGCGCAGTAGCTTCCCTACGGCGTCGCTACCGGCAGAGAGCCCCAAGAGGAGGTGCTCAGTGGACACGAAGGAGTCGCCGAGCTTCTCAGCCTCGTTCTGGGCGGCCTGGATGGCCTGCATGGAAGGACGGGAAAGCTGCGCTTGCTGCACGGAACTGCCCGACGACGACGGCAGGGCCTTGATGGCCGAACTCGCCTGGACGCTCACGGCATCCGGGTCCGCTCCAGTGGCGCGCAACAGCGCAACGGCGACGCCCTCGCGCTGGTCCATGAGCGCTTTGAGCAGGTGAGCCGGCTCCAGCTGCGGATTTCCGGCGGTCGAAGCGTTCATGGCCGCTGCGGAAAGAGCCTCTTGGCTCTTGGTGGTGAATTTGACGTCCATGGAAGAGCTCCTCTCGGGAAGACGACTGTTTCTCAAAGTTGAGTCTACTATGCTCAACTTTGACGAATCATCCCTCCTGCTCCATGTTTGCCGACGGCGAAACCGCTGTCCATAGCCTTCACCGCTTACGTTGAAAAGCCCTCGCTGTTTCCGACTCGTAGCCCTAGGATCAGGTGTGACCGGGCGGAACACCCCCTGGCGAGCATGAGAAAAAGGACACGCAATGAAGAAGTTCGTCGTTCTCTACAATGCACCGCAATCGGCAGAATCGGCCATGGCTGACAGCACCCCCGAAGCAGCAGCCGAAGGCATGAAGCTGTGGATGGACTGGGCCGCGAAAGCCGGCGACGGGATTGCCGATCTTGGCACGCCACTCGGCGGCGGCAAGGTGGTCGGGAACTCCGGAGTATCCGATGCAGAGACCGGAGTGGGCGGTTACAGCGTCCTGCAGGCCGAGGACATGGACGGAGCCCTGAAGCTCCTCGAAGGCCACCCCCATTTCCTCATGGCACCCGAAGCCTCGATCACCGTCTACGAAGCGCTCGACATCCCGGGCATGTAACGCAGCACCCGCGGCGGCACCCGCCGTCGAAACCGTGGGTCCGGGCCGTGGGCTGCGTGCCGGCACCCACCCCCCGGCCCGCCCCCCCCGAGCCGCCCAAGCCCCGGACGCTATTGCCCCGGCCCCCAGCCCCGGCCCTCGCCAGGCG